>VBGR01000051.1 GCA_005880695.1 Chloroflexota bacterium | reverse complement strand
CGGCAGCCTCCGGCACTGCCAGGCCGGGCAAGAGGAGGTTGTAGGCGACGAGCAAAGGCCGGGCGCCGACGCAGGCGAACCCGGCCGTGGGATGGGGGGCGGACCCCAGGTCGGGCGGGGGTGGCGCGGCGGAGCGGATTTGCGGCAGCGTGTGGCGGCCGGCCCGCCCATAGAAGTAGACAGGGACACGCAGCTCCCGCCAGATCAGCTCGCCGACCTCGTGCGCGAGCCTGACGCAGGCCTCCATCGGCGTGGCCCCCAGGGGTACGAACGGCAGGACGTCCGCCGCTCCGACCCGTGGATGGACGCCCGCGTGCGGCCCCAGGTCGATCAGCTGCACTGCCCGCTCGACCGCGGCGAAGGCCGCCTGCCCGACCGTCCCGCCGGCGAGTGTCAGGACGGCGCGGTTGTGGTCCGGATCAGGATCGAGGTCGAGCACATGGCCGGGCGTGGCGGCGGCTACGGAAATCGCTTCCAGCACCTCCTGGCGCCGGCCTTCCGAGAAGTTCGGAACTGCCTCGACCAGGTCCAATCGCTGGCTGACGAAGGCTAGGCCGCGACCAGCCGACCGTTGCAGATCGTGTCGGTCACGAGGTTGACTCCGAATCGGTAGGGGATGTCCAGGTAGGTCTCGGCGTCGAGCAGATTCAAGTCGCAGCGCTTGCCCAGGCGGAGCGACCCACAGCGCCGAGAGACCCGCAGCGCCCGCGCCCCGCCCAGGGTCGCGCCGAGGAGCGCCTCCTCGGGCGTCAGGCCAAGCTCCTGGCAGGCCAGCCCGATGGTCAGGCACATGTTCTCGGAGCAGGAGGTGCCGGGATTGAAGTCGGAGGCGATCGCCAGCCGGACCCCGGCCGCGGCCAGGGTTCGAGCCGAGCCCTCGGTAGCCATGCGGAGGTTGATGCAGGTTCCCGGGCAGATGACGCAGACCACCTGGGAGACCGCCAGCAGGCGAGCGTCGCCCTCGCGCAGGAAGTGGACGTGGTCGACGGAAGCGGCGCCCAGCTCAACCGCCAGGCGGACCCCGTCGCCCGGCGCCAGCTGGGCGGCGTGCAGCTTCAACAGGTAGCCGAGCTCGGCGGCGCGGATCAGGATCCGCCGGCATTGGGCGACGTCGAACGCGCCTGGGTCGGACCAGGCGTCGCAGAAGGTGGCCATCCCGCGGAAGCGAGGGAGCATGACTTCGACGATCTCGTCCACGTAATCGCGCGGCTCGACGCCGTCGGGCACCACGTGAGCCCCCAGGAAGGTGGGCACGACGGCCTGCGGGCCCTCGGCGGCCAGGCGCGCCGCGGCCCGCAGCAAAGCCTCCTCGGCGTCGACCGACAAGCCGTAGCCGGTCTTCGCCTCGACCGTGGTGACGCCGTGCCGGAGGAAGGACTTGAGCCGCCGCCGGCCGGTCTCGACCAGGTCCTCCTCGCCGGCTTCGCGGGTCGCCCGAACGCTTCGCATGATGCCGCCGGCCGGGAACGCCTGGCCGCGGATCCGAGCGGCGTGCTCGTCAGCACGGGACCCCGCCCAGAGGAGGTGGACGTGGGAGTCCACGAAGCCCGGGATGACGCAGCGGCCGTGGGCGTCGACGACTGTCGCGCCCTCGGTCAGGCGGACCCGGCGCGTCCAGCGGCCCGTCGGGCCCATCCAGACGATCTGGCCGTGGCGGGAGGCGACGGCGGCTTGCTCGAGGAGGCCGAGCGGGCCTTCGCCCTGGACGGCCTCGCCGGTGACCAGCTGGCCGATGCCGTGGACGACCAGGTCGGCCTGAATCACCTGCGTAGAGTAGGCAAGTGAGCGGCTCCGTGGCGCTGGTTTACGACGATTCCTTCCTCGCCTACCGGCACGCCGACTGGCACCCTCTGCAGCCCCGCCGCGTCAAGCTCGCCGTCGAAGAGATGGGTAGGTCGGGGCTGCTGGATCAGGCCGAGCTGGTCACGCCGCGCCTGGCGACCGACGCCGAGCTGGCGCTGGTCCATGACCTCGACTACGTCGAACTGGTGCGCAAGCTCGGCCACGGCGCCGACCTGGGTCGGGCGGAGCTGGTCGACGTCGTCCGGTCCGGTTTCGCGCACCCCGACAATCCGGTCTTCGAGAACATGCACGAGGCTTCGGCGCTGATCGCCGGCGGCAGCCTGCAGGCGGCCGAGCTGGTCCACTCCGGACGGGCGCGGCATGCCTTCAACCCGGCCGGTGGCCTGCATCATGCGATGCGCCATCAGAGCTCCGGCTTTTGCGTTTACAACGACGTTGCGGTGGCGGCCGCCTGGCTGCGGGAGCAGGGCCATCGGGTGGCGGTCGTCGACGTGGACGTCCACCATGGGGACGGCACCCAGGCCGCCTTCGAGGAGCAGCCTGACGTCCTCACGCTGAGCCTCCACGGCAAGTACTTCATGCCC
Organism: Chloroflexota bacterium; assembly: GCA_005880695.1. Lineage (GTDB taxonomy): Bacteria > Chloroflexota > Dormibacteria > Dormibacterales > Dormibacteraceae > VBGR01. The sequence continues at coordinate 32,775 of VBGR01000051.1, read as the reverse complement.
GAGGTCGGCCACGACTTCTTCCCCGGCAGCGGCGGCAGCGAAGAGGCGGGCTCGGCCCTGGTCAATGTGCCCTTCCCCCGGTACACCTGGGACGAGCCGTGGCTAAAGGCCTTCGACGCCGTCGTTCCGGAGCGGGTCCGGCGCTTTCATCCGACAGTCCTCTTGACGCAGGACGGCTGCGACACCCACCTCCTGGATCCCCTGGCGGACCTGCGCTGCTCGACGCGGATCTGGCCTCCTGTCGGGCGCCGCTTCCACGACCTCGCGGACGAGCTCTGCGAAGGCCGCTGGGTGGCGCTCGGCGGCGGCGGTTATGCCGTGGAAGAGGTAGTGCCGAGGGCCTGGACGCTGCTCTTCGCCGAGATGACCGGCCAGCCGCAACGGGCCCAGCACCTGCTCGACCCCGAGAGCTACCCGCCGCCGGCCGAGCTCCAGGAGCGCATCTGGCCCGCCGTGGACCTCGCGATCGCGGCGGCTATCGCGCCGCCCGGCTGATCCGCGGCAGCAGGACCTGGAGCGGGAGGCCGGAGCCCGCCAGCAAGCCGACAGGCGGGGCGACCCAGGCGTAGCCGGGAGCGTGAGCGGCTGAGAAGGACACCACCCAGGCCAGCGCCAGGAGTATCGCGACCGCCCCCCAGGCGCCGGTCACCTTCGCCCAGCGGACCAGGGCGCGGCCGCGGAGCTCGAGATCGGGGGAGTGGAGAGGTGTTCGGAGGTAGCGGACCCAGCCCAGGTAGTGGAGGGCGCAGGCCAGTAAGAACGCGCCCAGGCCAAGCGCGACGTACCCGCTGCCGGTCAGCGGCCTTAAGTCTCTAGGAGGCCGCCTGGTGGGTGCGCAGGCAGCGGGTGCAGACCTTGGCGCGCACGGTCTTCCCGCCGACGCTTACCAGGCCCATCTGGAGATTCGGCAGGAAGCGACGGTTCGTGCGAACCTTCGAGTGGCTCACGTTGTGTCCGTACTGCGGGCCTTTGCCGCAGATTGCGCATTTTCTAGCCATGAGGTGATCTCGGAATTGGGGAGCAGGAGACGCGTCGGAGCCCGAAAGGGAGGCGACGAAGGCGAATTGTACCATAGGGTTGCACTCACGATGCCCGCAGCCGAACAGCAGCAAAAGCCGTCCAACCGGGTCCTTCAGCGAGCGCGTGAGAAGGGCCGGATCGAGGTCTTCCCGGATGTCGTGGCCGCCCTCGCGGGCCACGCCGCGTCCTCCTGCTACGGCGTTATGGGAATGTCCGCGCGCGGGCTCCGCGACGGCGTCGCCGAGCTGCTCCGGCGCGGGAACCTGCACCGCGGCGTCGACGTTCGCGAGGCGGGGGGCAGGCTCGTCATCGATGTCTACGTGATCGTGCAGTACGGCACGCGCATCACCGAGGTCGCGCACAACCTCCAGAGCACGGTTCGTTTCGAGGTGGAACGCCTGCTGGGCGTGCCCGTCGGCGACGTCAACGTATTCGTGCAGGGAGTACATGAAGACAGAGTCGAGCACTAGCTCCCGCATGCGGCCCGAGGTCGTCGACGGCCAGCTGTTCAAGCAGGCCCTGCTCGGCAGCCTGAGCTGGCTGACCAGCAACCAGGAGGAGGTGAACCGCCTGAACGTTTTCCCGGTGCCGGACGGCGACACCGGGACGAACATGCTCCTCACTCTTCAGTCGGCGGTCGAGGACATCCGCGAATCGGAGGCGCGCGAGATCAGCAAGATCGCGGCACTGGCGGCGCACGGCAGCCTGATGGGCGCCCGCGGCAACTCGGGCGTCATCCTCTCCCAGATCTTCCGCGGCTTCGCCAAGCACGTCCAGGGCAAGCAGCAGCTGACGCCGGCCGAGCTGGCTGACGCGCTGGAGGAGGCGGCCAACGCTGCCTACCGGGCGGTGATCAAGCCGACCGAAGGTACGATCCTGACCGTCGCCCGCGAGATCGGCAAAGCGGCCAAAGCCGCGGCTGCCGAGAGCAACGCCACCGTCAACTCAGTAATCAGGGCCGCGGTCCGGGCGGCCAAGGCGGCCACCGACAACACACCGACTCAGCTCGCCATCCTGCGCGAGGCGGGCGTCGTCGACGCCGGCGGCTACGGCCTCCAGGTCATCCTCGAAGGTTTCCTGCGGACCGTTGAGGCGAGCGACGCCGACCAGCTCCTGAAGGCGCCGGCGGCCGCCAAGGCTGGGCCGGCCCAGGCGGCGCTGGAGCTCCCGGAAGAGGGCTGGGGCTACTGCACGGAGTTCCTGATCGAGGGCGGTGACATGGACGTCGAGAAGATCCGCGAGGAGATCGCCGCGATGGGCAACAGCGCGCTCATCGTGGGCGACCCGGACCTGATCCGCGTCCACGTCCACACCAACGAACCGACCAAGGTGCTCGCCTATGCCTCTGGGATCGGCAACCTCACCAAGACCAAGGTCGACGACATGTCGAAGCAGCACCGCGTCATCCTCCAGGGAGCCACCCCGGGGCAAAACGGTGCCAGCGCGCCGAAGGCTGAGGCGGCGGCGGCGCAGCCGCGTCAAAACGGCGTCGGGCTGGTCGCGGTGGCGGCGGGGTCCGGCCTGAGCGGCATCTTCAAAGGCCTCGGCACCGACGCGGTGGTGGAGGGCGGCCAGACCATGAATCCCAGCACGCAGGACATGCTGAAGGCGGTGGAGTCGGTCCCCTATCAAGAGGTCTTCCTGTTGCCCAACAACGCCAACGTGATCCTGGCCGCGGGCCAGGTCCCGGAGCTGACCAAGAAGAGGGTGCACATCGTGCCGACGCGGACCATGCCGCAGGGGATCGCCGCCGTCGTCGCCTTCAATGTCGGGAGGCCGGCGGAGGCCAACCAAGCAGCGATGGAGGAAGCCGCCAAGCAAGTGCAGACCATCGAGGTGACGCACGCTGTTCGGGACAGCCGGGCGGAGGGCGTGCGGGTCAAGAAAGGCGACGTGATCGCTCTCATCAACGACAAGCTCAAGCACAGCGGCCAGGACTACGGCGAAGTGGTGAGCGACGCGGTCCGCGGGATCGGACCGGACGGATACGAGCTGATCACCGTCTACCGCGGCCGCGAGGCGAAGGACGCGGACCTGAGCCAGTTGACCGAGGCGCTGCAGCGGGACTTCCCGAATCTGGAGGTCGAAGTTCAAGACGGCGGCCAGCAGCACTACCCGTTCATCGTCTCGGTCGAGTAGCGGCGCACCCGGTTGGCTAGAAGTCGGTTTCGAGTCGTCACCGACTCCACGGCGGACCTGCCTGAGGCCTGGCGCAAGCAGTACGGCATCGAGGTTGTCCCGCTCCGCGTCCACTTCGGGAACGAGACCTACAAGGACGGCGTCGACCTCACCAACAAGGAGTTCTTCGAGAAGCTGGCGGCGGCCGCCGAGCTGCCGAAAACATCGGCGCCCTCCCCCGGCGACTTCGCTGAGGTCTACGAGCGACTTCGCAAGGAGTGCGACGGCGTCGTCTCGATCCATCTCGGGTCAAACCTGTCGGCGACCGTCGAATCGGCGCGGTTGGGCGCGCAGGCGGTCGCTGGCTTCCCGGTCGAGGTGGTCGACACCCGAAGCGTGACCATGGCGATGGCGTTCCTCTGTCAGATCGCGGCTCAGGCAGCCGACCTCGACTCGGCCGTCGCCGCCTGCGAGGAGCGCCTCGACAGGCTGGCGGTGCTGGCCCTCCTGGATACCCTCCGCTACCTGCAGATGGGCGGCCGGATCCGCAAAGTCGAGTACTGGGTCGGCTCGGTGCTCGACTTCAAGCCGGTGGTAAAGCTGGAGGGCGGACCGATCGAACCGATCGACCGGCCGCGGACCCGTGCCCGGGGATTGAAATCGCTCCTCGAGCACTTCCGGGCCGACCTGCCCGTGGAGCGCGTGGGCGTGATGCACGCCCAGGCCCCGGCCGACGCGGAGCGAGTGCGCGAGGAGTTGCAGAAGGAGCTCCCCGACGTTCCCATCGAGATCGGCGTGACCGGCGCCGTCCTCGGCACGCACACCGGGCCTGGCGCGGTCGGGCTCTGCTACATCCGGAAATAAGCGGTGGGTTTCAGGACGTTTGCCGACAGAGAGGCAGAATTCCGATGCGTATTCCGCATCTTTGGGACCAACAGTTCGATTGAGAGCGGAGTGGCTTAGGCCAGCACCTCACGGCGATCTTTGAGCTCCGCGATGGCACCTTCCCGGAGCTCGGCAAGACCATCGTCGGCGCCGGCCACGATGACCCTGGCCAGGTCGGCGGCCGAATGGAGCCGGGGTACGTAGACAAAGTCGGCGCCCGCGTCATAGAGCTCCAGCGCCGCCGGGATGTGCTCCGATGTCAGGATCACCCGGGCATCAGGGGAGATGCGGCGGGCATTGCCGAGGATGCGTTGGTTGCTGGTGCCGCGCAGCACCTCATCAGTGATCGTCGACACGATCAGGCGGGCGTGCTGGATGTGCGCGTGCTGCAGGGTGTCGACGTGAGCCACGTCGCCGTAGATGCAGGCGATGCCGCGCTTGCGCAGCTCGGCGATGACCTGGGGGTTGAAGTCGATGACGAGGATCTCGCGCAGCAGCGGATGGGGTCCGCCTTCGCGGTGCTCGAACTCGTGCAGGATCGAGCTGGCGTCGCGGAAGAAGCCGAGGAAGACGATCGACTGCCGCCGGTCGTGGACCGCTTTCTCGGCCTGGGCGGCGGCGCGGATCACGTCGAGGTCACGCACGCGCACCAGCTTCAAGAAGGCGCTGATCCAGTCGTAGAGCGCGTGGTTGTTGGCGATCATGTAGGTCGAGGTCACGGAGGTGATGGCGAACGTGAGCACCACGATCGTGAGAACCGAGGAGTCGATCTGGCCGCGGGCCAGCCCGAGTGAGGCGATCACTATCGAGAACTCGCTGATCTGGGCCAGGTTGATTGCCGGCAGCAGGCTCACCCGGTGCCCGAGCCGGAGGCTGTAAAGGATCGGGAAGATGGTGATGCGGCTGGCGATCAGGAAAGCCGACGCAGCCACGGCGACCAGCACCAGGTGCTGGCTGGGGAGCGGGATCTCCATCCCGAGCGCGACGAAGAAAAGCGTCACGAAGAAGTCGCGGATGTTGGTCACCTTGGCGATCACGTCGACGTTGTAGGGGAACGTCGAGAGGCTGATCCCGGCGATCAGGGCGCCCATCTCGCGGGAGAGCCCGACCAGGTTGGCAGCCGCGGCCAGTGCGAAGCACCAGGCGAGCGCGGTCACGACCACCAGCTCGGGGACCTTGGCGACCGACCGGAAGAGGCGGGGCAAAACGTACCGGCTCACAGCCAGGCTCCAGATGACGAGCAGCGCGCCAAGCAGGAGCGAGACCAGCAGCGGCCGCAGGTCGGGGTTCACCAGGTTGGGCTGGACGGCCAGCATCACGACGGCAAAAAGGTCCTGGACGACCAGGACGCCGAGCGTGATCCGGCCGGGCAGGGTGTCGAGCTCCAGCTTGTCGTAGAGGAGCTTCACCACGATCAGCGTGCTGCTCATGCTGGCGCAGGCAGCCAGATAGAGGAGCGCGTAGTTGCCCTGCGTGTTCCGGAAGCCGAGCAGGTAGAAGAAGCCCAGCCCCAGCGCGATGCAGAGGGGGACCTGGAGGCCGCCGGTGAGGATCACGGGCAGGCCCGCGGCCGCGAGCTTCTTCAGGTCGATCTCCAGGCCGATCATGAAGAGCAGCAAGATCAGTCCGATCTCGGCGACCGTCTGGATGCTGTTGCGGTCGCGGACCAGGTTCAGGCCGAGCGGCCCGATCACCACGCCGGTCAGCAGGTAGGCCAGGATCAGCGGCTGCTTCAGGCGCTGCCCGAGCAGAGCCACCAGCGCCGCGGCCGCGACGCAGATCCCGATGCTGGAGAGCAGGTCGGCGGGCGCGAGGGCCGGAAAGCCGGTCAGCATCCTCTTCTCCGGGACATCTAGGGCTCCAGGTCCTGCCAGTGCTCGAGGATCGCGTCCCGCTGGCCGGGGTGACCGAGGATGAGGAACTCCTCGCCGCGCAGGCCCTGCACCAGCCGGTCGGCGAGCCTGGTGGCATCCTTCAAGCGGCCGCTCGTGCGCTTGCGGCGGCCCTGGCCGGTGGGAGCTTGACCGCCGCCGTTGGGACCGAGCTCGCCAGGGCAGAGGACCGAGACGCCGATCCCCCTGGCGCCGACGTGCCGGATCAGGCTGCGGGAGAACCCGACGACCGCGAGCGTCGAGGTGTCGTAGGCGATGCTGGCCGGGTCGTCACTGAGCAGGCCGCCCACGGCGGCCGTGTTGACGATGTAACCGCTGCCCCGCTCCAGCATGTGCGGCAGAAAGGCGCGCGCTCCGCGCACCGCTCCCAGCAGGTTGACATTCAAGACCCACTCCCAGTCGTCGGTTGAGATGGCCTCCAGGCTGCCTTCGAGGACCACGCCGGCGTTGTTCAGAAGCAGGTCGACGCGGCCCATGGCCGCGATCGCGTCGCTGGCCAGCGCGCGCACGTCCGAGTCCTTGCCCACGTCCGCGTGCAGAGGCAGGTAGCGACCGCTGCCGAGATGGGTCAGTCGCTTCAGGGTCTCCTCCAGGCCGCGGTCGTCGATGTCGGCCACCACCACGTCGGCACCTTGACGTGCGATCGCCAGGGAGCAGGCGCGGCCGATGCCGCTTCCCCCACCGGTGATTACCGCGACCTTGCCGAGCAGTTCCATTTGCGCGGAAGGCATGATGGCGGTTTATCGGCGGCTGCTCAAGGACCTCACGTCGACCATGAAGAGCGGCATCGTCGCGCCGGCAAGCATGAGAGCCACCGCCACCCAGAGCGCCACGCTGAGCGAGCTGCCGACCAGCGGGCCTCCCAATGCCGACCCGAGCGGCAGGCCCGAGAAGTTGAGAGCCATCGAGATGGCGAAGGCGCGACCCATCCAGGCGGGGTCGGTGCGGCGTTGGCGGAGGGTGAACATCCCGATGTCGATCGGCCCGTTGGCGGCTCCCGCGATCGCCATCCCTGCAGCGACCACCCAGATGTTCCCTGCGAAAGGCAGCAGCGCCATGCCGAGGGCAGACACGATGCTGCCGGCGGCGATCATGCGCGCCTCTTTGCCGTCCGATCGGTAGCGGCCCCAGAGCCAGACGGAGACCACTCCGGCCAACCCCAGCACCGCCCACATGAGGCCGACCTCCACGGGTCCCAGACGCAGCCGCTGCAGGACCAGCACAGGCAACGCGATGTCGATCACCCCGAAGCCGCCGTTGAAGAGCGACATGGTGGCTGCCAGCCCGCGCAGCGTCGGGTTGCGCACCACGTAGAGGAGGCCGTCCCAGGCGTCCCTCAGCAGGTTGCCGGTTGAAGCCACCTCTGTCTCCGGTTCGCGGGTGCCCAGCAGCACGGTCGCGCCCATGACCATCAGCACGCCGGTGGCCACGAGCGCGGCCTCGCCGCCCAGGAAGCCGACTATGAAGCCCGCCGCCGGCGGTCCGATCACCGCCGCCACCACGTAGCCGTTGCTGTCGACCGCATTGGCCCGCTCCCAAAGCTCACGCGGCACCAGCAGCGGGAAGAGCGAGCGCAGCCCGGTCTCCGCGAACGGCCGCCCGGGCGAGGCGGCCAGGGCGACCCCGAGCAGCGCCCAGACCGGGAGAGCGTGGAAGAAGGAGAGAACGCCGATCAGGGTGTAGGTGAAGGCCGCCAGCAGGTAGCCGAAGACGACCAGACGCAAGCGCCCGTGGCGGTCCAGGAGAGCACCCACGAGCGGCGCCAGCAGCAGGCCGGGGAAGATGGCGAGGAACGCCGTAGCGCCGGCCAGAGCCGGCGAGTGGAAGCGCTCGAGGACAAAGAGGATCAGGGACACGCCCGCCATGGCATCGGCGATCCGGGCCAGCTGCATGCCGGCGATGAGCCGCGGAAAGCCTGGGAGCTCGAAGAGGGCGCGATAGCTCAGCCGGACGCTGGCCCGAGTCAGCTCAGGTTCTCCATCAGGAAGGACCAGACGTCCGCCTCCTCGGGCACTTGCTTCGTGACCGGCTTGCCCTGGCCGTGGCCGGCGCGCTCCTCAACCCGGAGCAGGACGAGGCCGCCCGGATTGGCCGCCTGTAACCGGGCCGCCATCTTGCGGGCGTGCATGGGGTCGACCCGGGCGTCGGCTTCGCCGGTCGTGAGGAGGACCGGCGGATAACGGACGCCCGGCCGGACGCGGTGATAGGGCGAGTAGGCGTGCAGCCAGGAGAAGGCTTCGGGGTCGGCGGCGCTGCCGTACTCACGCGACCAGAGCTCCGCGATCCGGAACCGCTCGTAACGGACCATGTCGAGCAGGGGGACGCGGCAGACGGCCGCGCCGAAGAGGTCAGGTCGCTGCACGAGAGCGGCGCCGACCAGCAGTCCGCCGTTGCTGCCACCGAGGATGCCGAGCGAGCTGGGTGTGGCCAGGCCTTCGGCGATCACCGTCTCCGCGGCCGCGATGAAGTCGTCGAAGACGTTCTGCTTGCGACCGAGCGTGCCGGCCTGGTGCCAGGCCTCGCCGTACTCGTTGCCGCCGCGCAGAGTCGCCACCGCGATCAGGCCGCCCGCCTCCAGGAACGGCAGCCAGGAGGGGCGCCAGGCCGGCGTGCTGGGGATGTTGAAGCCGCCGTAGCCGGTGAGGACGGTGGGACCCGAGCCCTCGGCCCGGCCGACGAGGAAGAGTCGCGACCTGGTGCCGTCCTTGGACGCGAAGGGAACCTGGCGGACTGAGTACCGCGTGGGGTCGAAGCCGCCCGTCATCTCGAGGCTGTCGACCTCCTGGAAGATACCCGTGGCCGGATCGACCTCGAGCACGAAGGCCGGCCGGGTGAAGCTCTCGGCGGTCAGGTAGGCATGGGTCGCGCTGGGGTCGGCGCCCAGTCCGGTGACGGTGTAGAGCGGGGGCAGGTCGAGAAGCCCTTCGAAGGCGCCCTCCAGGGCATGGACGGAGACTTTGGAGCTGGCGTCGACCAGGTGATGGACCAGGAGCCGGTCGGCGCTGACCGCGGCGTCGAGGAGCACGCTGGGGCCCTCCGGCACGAGGTCCAGCCAGTCTTCCCGACCGGGTCGCTCCGGGTCGATCTGGACCAGCCTCCAGTTGGGGGCTCCGGCGTTGGTGAGCGCGAGCAGCCGCTCATCTGCGAACCAGGCGGTGGCGATCTCGTCCTCGCTCCGGAAGACCTCTTTGCCATTCAGGAAGATCGAGCTCGCGGACCAGCCGCGGTTGCTGTTGACGACCGTCCAGCGGCCATTCGGTGAGAGGGAGAGGGGACCGGGCGACTCGGTCTTCTCGCGGCCTTCCCCCCAGACCTGGACATCCTCCTCGACCGGCTGGCCGAGCACGTGACGCCAGGCCCGCTGGTTGTAGAAGTCACCCTCCGGGTACCGCGTGTAGAGGATGGCCGCGTTCCCGCGCTCGAAGGCCACCGATGCCCACTGGCAGTTTTCGATCCGATCGGGAAGGAGACGACCTGTCGCGGCCTCGACCACCAGCAGCGTCGACCGCTCGTCGCCGGAGCGAGAGACACCTACCGCCACCAGCTCACCGTCGTCGGCCGGGTAGTACCAGTCGAGGGCCGCGGTGGGGTCGCCGAAGACCGCCAAAGGGTCCAGCAGCAGGCGATCCGATTCGTAGAGCGCCAGCTGGTCCATCTCGCCAGTCCGGCGGGTGAAGAAACGGCGCCGGCCGCGCGGCCGGCTGGGGCCGAGCAGGCCCGTCGCCATCAGCTCGCGAATTCGGGCCTCGATCCGGGCCCGGCTTGGGTAGGCATCGAGAATCGAGCGCGCGTAGAGCCGCTGTTCTTCCACCCACTCGGCGACTCCGGGGGCTTCGCCGTCTTCGAGCCAGCGATAGGGGTCGTGGACCTCGACTCCGTGCGTCACCTCGACCACCGCGTCGACGCGCGTCGGCGGTGGGGAGGGGGCCACGGCTTCTGATGCTAACCTCCGGCCGTGCCGGGTCTGGACACCTCCGTCGAGAAGCTGCCGCGCGCCTCGGCGGCGGACGTCGCATCGCTGCGCAAGCTGGGGATCGAGACGTTCCGCGACCTGCTCCTGAACCTGCCCCACGGCTGGCAGTCCTACGCCGACTCGCCGGCCATCGGCAGCTTGCGGCCCGAGGGCAAGGCGACGATCGTCGGGACGCTGGTCTCGATCGCGGCCAGGCGGTCGCCGCGCCAGCGCCTGTCGCTGACCGAGGCGAAGTTGAAGGACGACACCGGCGGCAGCATCAGCGTCGTCTGGTTCAACCAGCCATTTCGGGCTCGCGAGTTCAAGCCGGGCGACCGGATCGCGGTGGCCGGAACCGTGAAGGCCTCCCGCTACGGAGGTGTCCAGATGCAAAACCCGCACGTCGAGCGGGTGGGCAACGGCGACGGCCCGCGCTGGGTCGGAGACCTGATGCCCCTCTATCACCTGACGGGCAAGCTGACCTCGCGGAAGATCGCCACCTGGGTGGAGGCGGCCCTGCCCCTGGCCGCCGGGCTGGCGGACGTGGTCCCCGACGCGGTCCAGCGCCGGCAGGGCCTGCCCTCGCTCGCGGAGACGGTGCGCTGGGGACACAAGCCGGCCGACCAGTCCGAGTGGGCAAGGGCACGCGACCGCCTGGCCTGGAGCGAGCTCTTCCAGCTCCAGGTCGCGTTCTTCGTCGCCCGGCGGCAGATCCAGTCGGAGCCGGCCCAGCCGCTGCCCTACCGGCAGGACGTGATCGACGCTTTCAAGACTGGCCTCGGGTTCGAGCTGACCAACGCCCAGCGCAGGGCGACCTGGGACGTGTTCAAGGACATCGCCAGCGAAGTGCCGATGAACCGTCTTCTCAATGGCGACGTCGGCTCGGGGAAGACGGCCGTCGCCGCCGCCGCCGTCGCTATGACGCACGCGGCCGGCCTGCAGTCTCTGGTGATGGCGCCGACCGAGATCCTGGCCCGCCAGCACCTGGGGAAGTTCCGCGCCTACCTGGAACAGAGCTTCCCGGAACTGCGCGTCGACCTGCTCGTGAGCGGGCTCCCGGCGGCCGAGCGCCGGCGCGTCATAACGTCGGTCGCCTCGGGCCACACCGCGCTCCTGGTCGGCACCCACGCGCTGATCGAGCAGGCAGTCGAGATCCCGGACCTGGGGCTGGCCGTCGTGGATGAGCAGCACCGGTTCGGCACCCGCCAGCGTGAGCTGCTGCGTGCGAAAGGCCGGGGGCGCCCGCATTTCCTGGCGATGACCGCGACGCCGATCCCCCGCACGCTCGCCCTCGCGCGCTACGGGGAGATGGCGCTCTCCATCCTGGACGAGATGCCGCCCGGTCGGACGCCGGTGGAGACGCGGGTCGTGGAGCCGCCAGGTCGAGAGGCCGCTTATGAGCTGGTCCGGCGGGAAGTCCGAGCCGGGCGCCAGGCCTTCGTCATCTGCCCGCTGGTCGAAGAGTCGGAGAACGTCGACGCCGCCACTGTCAAGGCGGCTACCGTCGAGTTCGAGCGCCTGCGCTCAGAGGTCTTTCCCGACCTCCGCCTGGCGCTCGTTCACGGCCGCTTGAAGGAGAAGGACTCCGTGATGCGGGATTTCGGCGCCGGGGCGTACGACGTGCTCGTCGCCACCGCGGTCGTCGAGGTGGGGGTCGATATCCCGAACGCCAGCGTGATGATGGTCGAGGGAGCCGAACGCTTCGGGCTCTCGCAGCTCCACCAGTTCCGGGGCCGGGTCGGCCGGGGCAGCGCGAAGTCCCAATGCTTGCTGCTGGCCGAGGAACCGGCCGACAAGGCGCTCGCGAGGCTCCGCCTGTTGGAGAGGGAGAACGACGGGTTCAAGCTGGCCGAAGAAGACATGCGGCTGCGTGGCGCGGGCGAGCTGATGGGTGCGCGACAGCACGGCCTCACAGACGATGCGATGCGAGCGCTCCAGCAGCCCAACCTGCTGAACGAAGTGCGGGACGAAGCCGAGCGCCTGATCGAGGCGGATCCCGAGCTCGCGGGCAACTCCCTTCTCAAGGCTGCTGTTGAGCGGCGCCTGGAGATCACGTCGATCAGCTGAACGCGGGGTGGGGGCTAGGATCCGGAGTCGGAGGTTCGAACTGCAGATCGCGGCAGGCGGCCGGTAGGGCCGCCGGTCTGGGCGTCGCTGCCAAGGCAGGGGTGGCCCGAGGCGGAATGCATCCGCGGATGCCTGAGCACTCGGGCCGGGGCCTCTAACACCGGCAGCGGCGTCCAGAGCCGATGAGATGCCTCCGAATATCCGACTCCGGATACTAGGATCACGCCCATGGAGCAGTTGGGACAGCTTCGCCTGACCGAGTACAGCCACGGGGCCGGTTGAGCCTGCAAGCTCAGCCCGGTGGAGCTTGGGCAGGTCCTTGAGGCGCTTCCGCCGCTGACCGACCCGCGGGTCCTGGTAGGAACCGACCGCCGGGACGATGCCGCGGTGTTCCAGATCGACGGGGACCGGGCGCTGGTCGCCACGGTCGACTTCTTCACGCCCATCGTGGACGACCCGGAGGCCTTCGGCGCCATCGCCGCGGCCAACGCCCTGAGCGACGTCTATGCGATGGGCGCGACCCCGCTTTTTGCGCTCAGCATCCTGGCCTTCCCGCGGGAAAAGCTCGGTGCCGGGCTGCTGCAGAAGATCGTCGCCGGGGGCGCCGCCAAGCTGGCGGAGGCCGGCGTGCCGGTGGTCGGCGGCCACTCCGTCGACGACAGCGAGCCCAAGTTCGGCTATGCGGTCACGGGGGAGGTGCGGCCCGGCGAGGTGATCCGGAACGAGGGCGGGCAGCCGGGTGACCGCGTCTACCTCACAAAGCCGCTCGGCACCGGCCTGGTGGCGACCGCGATCAAGCGCGGTCTCTGCCCGCCCAAGCTGGAGGGGCAAGCGATCGCGCTCATGACGCGGCTCAACCGGGAGGCGTCGGTCGCCATGCGGGCGGCGGGAGCGCACGCCGCCACGGACGTGACCGGCTACGGCCTGATCGGACACCTCGCCAACTTCCGGGTTGGCGCCGAGATCGAGTTGGGCCGCGTGCCGCTCCTCGACGGCGTCCGCGAGCTGGCCGCCCAGGATCTCTTTCCGAGCGGGTCGCGTCGCAACCATGCGGCCGCGGCGGGGATTGTCGACTGGGAGGTCGGCGAGCTGGACCAGCTGATCCTCTGTGACGCGCAGACCAGCGGCGGTCTCCTGGTCGCGCTGCCTCCTGAGCGCGCCGCTGACTTCGAGAGGCGTTGTCGGGACGCGGCCTGGATCGGCAGCCTCACCGGCGGCGGGCGGATTCGCGTGCGGCCCTGAAGGATTGGGCAAGCTCCGGGTCCACGGCGGCGAGCTGGCGGGCCGCCGCTTGAAGGCGCCGCATGGCATCCGCCCCACGCAGGGGGTGATCAAAGAGGCGATCTTCAACGTCCTCGCCGCCGAGGTGCCGGGCGCCACCGTGCTCGACCTCTTCGCGGGTTCCGGCGCGCTGGGAATCGAATCACTCTCCCGCGGCGCGGCTCGGGCCACCTTCGTGGAGAACTCGGGGAGCTCCATTACAATCCTGCGGCAGAACTTGGAAGCGCTAGGCTGCGCGGACCGGGCCCGGGTCGTCCACACTGACGCCGTCCGCTGGCTGGAATCGCACTCCGCCGAGGTCGGCGCCGCCTCGCTCGTGCTCCTCGACCCCCCCTACGGCGAGCCCCAGCTGGAGCGCGCCCTGCAACTGCTCGACGCGCACGCGCGCGGCACAGTCGTCGTCGAACACGCGGCCGGTGATCCTCTGCCGGCACTGAAGAGCCTGCGTGTCGCACGCGAGCGGTCGTACGGCGACACCAGGCTGACCATCCTCCGGCCGGGGGCGTTGGACCAGAGTTGAAAGCCGCGCTCTACCCCGCCACGTTCGATCCGTTCACGAATGGTCATCTGGACGTCCTTGACCGCGCGTTACTGATCTTCGACAAGGTCTGCGTCGGGGTCCTGAAGAACCCGGCCAAGACGGCGCTCTTCAGCACCGAGGAGCGGATCGCGATGATCAAGGACGTGCTCGCCGACCGGCCGAACGTGGAGATCGGCTCCTTCCAGGGCCTGACCGTCGATTACGCGCGAAAGATCGGCGCCGGCACGCTCGTGCGTGGCCTCCGCTCCTACTCGGACTTCGACGCCGAGCTCCAACTCGCGCTCATGAACCGTAAGCTGGCACCCGACGTGCAGACGATCTTCCTGATGTCGAGCTTCGCCCACATCTTCGTCAGCTCGAGCGTGATCAAGGACATCGCCAGCCACGGCCGCGACGTCAGCGATTTCGTCCCACCCGCCGTCGCCCGGCGCTTGAAGGAGAAGTTCCAATGAAGGTCGACGAGCTGCTCGATCGCCTCGAGTACATGGTCCACCACGCGCGCCGCGTGCCGTTCACGGCCAGCGTCACCGTCAACGAGGACGACGTGATGGACATCGTCGACCAGCTCCGTTTCAACCTTCCGGAGGAGATCAAGCAGGCCAACTGGACGGTGTCGGAGCAGCAGCGCCTGATCGCAGAGGCGCACTCCGAGTCGGGCCGCATCGTGGCGCGGGCGAACGAGAAGGCGGAGTCGATAGTGTCCGAGCAAGAGGTGCAGCGGCGGGCCGAACGCCAGGCGATGCAGATGGTGCGTGACGCCCAGAACCGCGCCGACCAGATCGTGCGCGAGGCCGAGAACTATGCGCTCGAGCAGCTGCAGAACCTGGAGGCGCAGCTGAACCGGACGCTGGTCACCGTGAAGCGGGGAGTGGAAGCGCTGCAGTCGAGCGGCGAGGCGGCGCCACAGCCGGCCAGGGTCGGCGCCACCGATCACGACCAGGAGCCGGACGAGGCCGATGAGGAGGCCGAAGCCGGCCGCGCCTGAAGCCCGCCCGAGCCGCACCCGTCGGTATACTCAGCCTTCGGTTCATGGGACTTCCGAAGGTAAAGCTGTCGAAATCAAGGAAGGGGCGACGCCGCTCGCACCTGGCGCTCCTGCTGCCCAAGCTGGAGCCCTGCCCGCAGTGCAAGCGGCCGCGGATGAGCCACTCCATCTGCCCTAACTGCGGCCACTACAAGGGCCGCGAGGTCATCAAGACCGCATAGAGGGCGCCAAGCGTCGCATCGCGTTCATCTACCCGGGCCAGGGCTCACAGCAGGCCGGGATGGGACGGGAGCTCCTCGAGATCGCCGAGGTCGCCAAGCTCTGCGACCAGCTGCCCGAAGCGAAGCGCCTGCGCCGCCTGCTCTCCGAAGCGGACGAGGATGAGCTCCGGCTGACCGAGAACGCGCAGCCCGCGCTCTGCTTCGTGGGAATCGCCCTCACGCTCCTCCTGCGCCACCGCCATGGTCTGCGGCCGGCGGCGGCGGCGGGCCACTCGCTCGGCGAGTACACCGCGCTGGCCGCGGGTCGAGCGATCGGGACCGAACAGGTCCTGCACGCGGTGTTCGAGCGCGGGCGGGCGATGGCTGAGGCCGTGCCCGCGGGCGAGACCTCCATGGCCGCAGTGCTGGGCCTGGGGGCGGAGGAGGTGGAGCGGGCGATCGAGTCGATCGAGGATGTCTATCCCTGCAACTACAACACCCCCACGCAAACGGTCATCGGCGGCGGTCTGGCCGCTCTCGAACGGGCCGCGGAAGCGCTGAAAGCGGCTGGCGCGAAGCGGACCGTACCCCTCAACGTCAGCGCCGCCTTTCACACGCCCTACATGGCCCCGGCCGCGGCGCGCTTGCGACGGGTGCTGGAGCGACTCCGCTGGCAGGACCCGGAGATCCCCGTGATCGCGAACCTGACCGGCGCCGCCTACCCGCCAAACGCGGACTTTCCCGACGTTTTGGAACAGCAGCTGAAGTCGCCCGTGCGCTGGAGTGACTGCGTCAGCAGCCTTGTCGCGGCCGGAGTCACCGACTTCGTCGAGCTCGGCCCCAAGCGCGCCCTGGGCGGCATGCTGAAGGAGCTGGCGCCGGCTGCGCAGGCACACTCGGTGGGTACCCCGGCGGCGGTTGACGAATTCGCCGGGCTGGTACAGTAAATCGGCGACTCAAGGCATCTGGAGGGTTGAGCTTGGAAAGCCAGAAGATCAGCTTCGACGACTTCAAGAACATCATCGTTGAGCGACTCGGCTGTGAGCCCGAGCAGGTCACCATGGACGCGTCATTCCAGGAAGACCTGAACGCCGACTCGCTCGACCTTGTCGAGCTGATCTACGCCTTCGAGGAGAACACGGGACTCGAGATCCCGGACGAGGACGCCGAGAAGATCACCACCGTCGGCCAGGCCTGGGAGTACATCCAGGAGCGCTCTAGCTGACGGCTAGGGCGGTCCCGACCCCGGTCAACGGGCTGGCCGAGCTCCAGCAGAAGATCGGGATCGCCTTTCGGGACGCGAGCCTCCTGGAGGAGGCTCTCACCCACAGCTCCTTCGCCAACGAATATCCCGCTCTCGGGCGCCGCGACAACGAGCGGCTCGAGTACCTCGGCGACGCCGTCCTCCAGCTGATCACTGCCGAATACCTCTACAAGATCCGCCCCGCCGCCAAGGAGGGCGAGCTGACCCAGACGCGTTCGGCCATGGTCAACACCAACACGCTCGCCACGCTGGCCGGCGAGCTCGACCTCGGCAGCTACCTGTACCTCGGCAAGGGCGTGGCCAGGACGGGCGGGAGAGGTCAGAAGTCCCTCCTGGCCAATGCCTTCGAGGCGACGCTCGGCGCCATCTTCCTTGATGCCGGCTACGACGCCGCCTACCACTTCTACCTGGGGCGGTTTCGCGCTCTCTCGCAGCCGGTGCAGGACGAGAACTTCAAGGGGCGGCTGCAGCAGGTCGTCCAGGAAAGGTTCGGGCAGACTCCCTACTACGACATCGTGGCCAGCCAGGGCCCTGGTCACCGGCGCGAGTACCTGGCGGTGGTCTACGCCGGGGTGGAGCCGCTGGGCAAGGGCCACGGGACCACCAAACAGGCGGCCGAGCAGGAGTCGGCGAAGGACGCGCTGACCCAGCTCGGACAGCTCTGATCGGTCCGTTCGACCGGCGGCTTCTGCGCGGACTGACTTTCGACATTTTCGGGACCTGCGTCGACTGGCTCACGGCAGTCGCTCGTGAGATCCGGGCGATCGCGCCCGAAGCCGACGCCGAGGGGCTGGCGGTTGAGTGGCGGCGCCGGTACCGGCCGGCTCTGGCAAGAGTGACCAGCGGCGAACGCGAGTGGGCAAAGCTCGACGTTCTTCACCGGGAGTCGCTCGAGGAGCTCCTGCCCTCCTTCCACCTCGAGCGGCTGACGAGCTCCGAGCAAGAGCGCCTCGTGTTCGCCTGGCATCGTCTCGACCCCTGGCCTGATGCAGCCGCCGGCCTGGAGCTGCTGCGCCGATCCTATGTGGTCGCCACCCTCTCCAACGGCAACGTCTCCCTGCTCGTCGATCTCATTCGCCACGCCGGCCTCCGGTTCGATGCCGTGCTGTCCGCCGAGGTCGCCCGCTCCTACAAGCCGGCGCCGGCCGTCTACTCGATGGCCCTGGACCTTCTCGACCTGCGGCCGGAGCAAGCGCTGATGGTGGCTGCGCACGCGGATGACCTGGAGGCCGCCGCCGCGGTTGGGATGCGCACCGCCTTCGTCTCGCGACCCGCCGAATGGGGCGGCCGCCAGCACTTCCAGCCGCCCCCTCGCGGGCACTTCGACATCCAGGCTGCCGACTTCGCGGACCTGGCGCGGCAGCTCGGCGCCTGAGCCGAGCAGCCGCAGGCCTCAGCCGGCGGGGCTGATCCTCCTCGCTTCGCGGGTACGCTCGGGAGGCTGCGCCGAGTCGAACTCTTCTGAGAGGTCGACCTTGGAGCGGTCTGGGATCAAGACCGTCGCCACGAGGCTGATGAGGGCACAAGCCACCATGTAGATCGCGATCGGCACGTAGCTGCCCTTGTACTGCGGCAGCAGGAGGACGTGGCTCCCCGGCGGCCAGGGCGCACCGGCCAGCAGCCAGGTGGCGATGAGAGGCGCCGGCCCGCCCGCCACGATGGACGCCAGCTGGTAACCGATCGAGGCGCCGCTGTACCGCATGCGGCCGGTGAAGTTCTCCGCGATGAACGCCGCCTGGGGCCCGTACTGCATGTCGTGGGGGATCAGCGAAAGGATGATCGCGAGCGTGATGATCAACCCCGCCTTCGAGTTCAACATCCAGAAGTACGGGAAGGCGAAGAGGGCGGTGGCGACGACGCCGATGAGGTACATCCGGCGACGCCCGATGACGTCTGACAAGTATCCGAAGAAGGGGATGCTGACGAGCGAGAGCACGGCCGCGAGCAAGACCGCGTTGAGCGCGAAGGTACGAGTCACGTGGAGGGCGGCCACGGCGTAGACGAGCACGAACGCCGTGAAGATGTAGAACGGCGCCTGCTCCGACATCCGGATCAGAGCCGAGAGGATGACCTCGCGCGGCTGCCGGGCGATGACCTGCAGCGAGGGCGCTCGTTCCAGCCGCCGCTCCTGGAGGATGCGCGAGAAGAGCGGCGTCTCCAGGATGCCGAGGCGGATGTAGAGGCCGACCGCGACCAGGACCAGGCTCAGCAGGAAGGGCACGCGCCAGCCCCAGCTGAGAAACGCGGACTCGGAGAGCGTCGAGCTCAGCAGCAGCAGGATCCCGTTGCCGAGCACGAGCCCGGCGGGCACGCCCCACTGTGGCCAGCTGGCGATCCAGCCGCGGCGCCCGCGGTGGCCCCATTCCATCGAGAGGACCACCGAGCCGCCCCACTCGCCGCCGACCGCGATCCCCTGGAGCAGCCGAAGGACGGTGAGCAGCACGGCACCGAGAAGGCCGATCTGGGCGTAGGTGGGCAGCAGACCGATCAGGGCGGAAGCGAGACCCATCGTCAGGAGGGTGACGATCAGCGTCGCCTTGCGGCCGACCCGATCCCCGAAGTGACCGAAGATGAAGGCGCCGAGCGGCCGGGCCGCGAAGCCGACGAACTGGATCGCAAAGGCGGAGAGGGTGCCGGCGACCGGATCCTCCTTGGGGAAGAAGAGCTTGGCGAAGACAAGCGCGGCCGCAGTGTTGTAGAGGAAGAAGTCGTACCACTCGATGGTCGTGCCGACAGTGCTCGCGACGATCGCCCGGAGCAGCTGTCCACGCTCCGAGGTCTTTGCGGCCGCAGGCTCCAAGTTCTCCATCCCACTATCACCTCTCAGGAGATTTGCCCACTCCCGCCTGCCCCCATCGGAGGTTGTACTTAGCATGGGCGATCTCAGGCCTACTTCGCAACAGCAGGGATGTCATCTCTGCATGAATGGTGTAAGCTAACTTGATAATGGATAAGCAGGAAACGGATCAGCACGAGAAGGAGCTCGAGGAGGTCCGCCGCAAGATCCAGCAGGTCAAGGAACGGGACTTCGGCGAAGGCCACCCGATCGACCCGGAGAAGAACCAGGACGGCGACCAGGAGTCCGAGGTCTCGAATCCGAGCCCGATCCTTCCGAACAAGCCGACCTAGTCTTCCCGAGCAGGCAACTTGAGGTAAGCAACTGCTAGCGGTGGGCCCTGGGCTGGCCAGGGCCCACAACATCTTGTAAACTGCCGCCCTAAGCCGTGCACCTGCGCGCGATCATCCTCAACGGCTTCAAGACGTTCGCTCGCCGGACCGAGATCAGGTTCGACGGCGGTGTCGTCGCCATCGTCGGCCCGAACGGCTCTGGCAAGAGCAATATCGTCGACGCCTTCAAGTGGGCTCTTGGCGAGACGCAGGCCAAAGACCTCCGGGGCAAGCGGATGGAGGAGGTCATCTACGCCGGCGGTGAACGAACGCCGCGGGCCGGCTCTGCCGAGGTGTCCCTGGTGCTCGACAATTCAGACCGCCGACTGCCTGTCGACTACGAAGAGGTCGAGATCCGGCGCCGGGTCGATCGCAGCGGCGAGAGCGAGTACTTCCTGAACGCCTCGCGCGTGCGGCGGCGCGATCTCCAGCAGATCCTGGCCTCGACGGGCCTCACCGTCGACTCCTACGCGATCGTGAACCAGGGCGACATCGAGGCGATCGTGACGTGCACGCCCGAGCAGCGCCGGCAGCTGGTCGAGGAGGCGGCCCAGGTGCGGGGAGTCAAAGCGCAGCGCGCTGAGGCGGCGGCCCGGATGACCGAGCTGGCCCAGAACCTGCTCCGGCTGGAGGACGTCCGCCAGGAGCTGGAGCCGCGGCGCGAACAGGTGCGAACCCAGGCCGAGGCGGCCCGCGAGGCAGCCGCGGCGAACGTGCGGCTCGAGGTCTTGAAGGGCAGCATGGTCTGGGAGGAGTGGCGTGAGGCTCGGGACGCCCATCGCCGGGCCCACTCGCAGCAGCAGTCGCTGGAGCGCCGCCTGACGGAGGCGAGCGCTGAGGTGACGCGCGCCGAAGCCGACTTCCAGGCAGCCCGGCAGGAGATGGAATCCGCCCAGGACCGGCGGCTCAGCCGGCAGCGGGCGATCGGGGCGCTCCGCCTCGAGGTCGCCGCCGCCGAGCACAGCCTGGCGCTGGCGGCAGAGCGCCGCCGTGGCCTGGTCGGCGCCCTGGCCTCCGGAGAGGCCGAGCTCCGCGACCTCGAGGTGCGGGAGCGGACGTTGGAGGCTCTGCGCGCCCAGCTCGCGGGCGACAAAGCGGCCGCCCAAACGGAGCTGGCCGGCGTGCCCGCCGATCCGCCCCTCCCGGCTGTCATCGATGCAGGCGAGGCCCGCCGGGCGGCGACGGCGGCCGAGGAGGCGCGACGAGCGCTGGCCGCGGCAGCCTCCGACCTGGCCGCGGCACGGAGCCGCCGCCAGTTCCTGGAGGAGAGCCTGGCGCGGCTTCAGGCCCTGGTGGTGCCGGCCGAGAGCCGGCTCGAAGCCGCTCAAGAGGAGGCCCGGACCGCCACCGACGCGGCCACCGCGGCCGCCAATGCGGCCGCCGAGGTGGTCCGCATCAAGGCCGAGCAGCAAGGCCTGGAAGTCCTCTGGCCCTCGCCGCGCAAGGGCTTGCTGCGAGTCGGCGACCTGCTCCGACCCGAGCCCGGCTACGAGGCGGCGCTTTCGGCCGCGCTCGGCCCCCTGGTCGACTGCTGGGTGGCCCCCGACCTGCCCGCGGCCGAGGCCGCGCTGGCGGGAGCCGAGGCCCAGCAGACCGTTTTGCTGCCTGCGTCCGCGCCAATGCCGAGGCGAGGCTCCCTCTACGACCACGTGGGCTGTGATCCGGACCACGATTGGCTCGCTCGCCGGCTCCTGGGAGCGGTCGTGGTGGGCAAAGGCGAAGAGCCGACGGTGAGCGCGGGCGGCGACTACCGGGCGCCTGGTATCTACCGATCCGGGCCCGACCGGCGGGTTCACCTCGCCGCCCGGCACCGCGACCTGGCCGAGCGCCTGGCGGCGATCTCGCGCCTGGCGGCCGACGCTGGAGTCCTGGCCGAGCGCTCCCGGAGCGCCGAGAGCGAGGTTGCGTCCCTCCGAGAGGCGGCTGGCGGCCGCGGCCGGCTGGACGAGACCGCCGAGCAGCTGGAAGCTGCTCGCCAGGCAGAGGGCGCCGCCGAGACCAGGTCGGCCAACCGAGAATCCGGCGCTCAGGCGGCTGCCCGGATCGCCGAGGAGCTGGCCCGCGACCAGGCCGACCGGCTGCGCCGCCAGGCCGACCACGGCGCCGAGAAGCGCCGCCTGGAGCTGGAGCGGCTCCGCTGGCGGGAGCGCCTGGCCGACCTGGAGCGGCAGCTGGAAGGCATCCGCCAGGAAGCCGGTCGCATCGAAGAGAGCCGCGCCGGACGGGCTGCCCAGATCACGACCGCACGGACAGGGTTGGCGGAGGCCGACGGACAGCTGCCCGACCGGGAGGAGGTCGCGGCCCAGGCGCGCGAGCGACTCGACCAGGCTGAGCAGGAGTCGCCGGTGGACGAGGCCGAGCTGGCGCAGGTGGCGCGCCGCGTGGTCGCTTGCGAGGAAGCCCGCGTCGACGCCAGGCTCCGCGCCCGCACGCTCGAGGGCAACCTGGCCCTGGCCAGCCGCGACGCCGAGCTGGTGGCGGAGCGCATGGAGGAGATCCGGGGGCGGATGCCGCTTGGCCAGGCGCCCGAGGAGGTCCCGGGCGGCAAGGCGCGCGAGCGCGAGATGCGCGCTCTCGAGCGCCGTCTCGAGGAGCTCGGACCCACCAACCCGCTCGCCGAGAGCGAGCACAGCGAGCTCGAGGAGCGCTGTCGCGTCATCGACGAGCAGCTGGTCGACATCGGCGCCGCCAGGGCTGACCTGGAAGAGCTGGTGGAGCGGCTCCGAGCGGAGGAGGACAGCCGCTACGACGCGGTCTTCGGCGCCGTCGCGGCCAACTTCCAGGAATACTTCGCGGAGCTGACCGCCGGCGGCAAGGCCACGCTCGCGCACAGCCCAGGGTCGGACGGTCCCCGCAGCGGCGTGGAGATCCTGGTTCAGCCGCCGCGCAAGAAGCTCCAGAACATCACGCTCCTGAGCTCAGGTGAGAGGTCGATGACGGCCCTCGCTTTCGTTCTCGGCCTGGAGGAGGTCAACCCGAGCCCGTTCGTCATCCTCGACGAGGTGGACGCCGCCCTCGACGACGCCAACGTCGAGCGCTATGGGCAGCTGCTGGAGCGGCTCGGCCAGAGCCGCCAGCTCCTGGTCATCACGCACAACCACGTGACGATGGCCCACGCCGGGTCGCTCTACGGCATCCACCTGGACGAGAGCGGGCGCTCGAGCCTGGTCTCGGTGAGCCTGGAGGAGGTCCGCCGGCAGCCCGCGCGCCGGGCCGCCTCCGCCTGAACCGCCGCCGGTTTCTCCTAGGATCAGCGGATGGCCGCTGAATCGCTGCTGGCAGGCCGCCGAGCCATCGTGACTGGAGCCAGCACCGGCATCGGTCGCGCCGTCGCGATCGCACTTGCCGAGGCCGGCGCGGACGTTGCGGTGCATTACGGCAGCAGCCAGGCGGAGGCGGAGGCGACAGCCGCCGGGATCGAGAAGCGGGGCCGCAGGGCGGTGCTCGTGAGCGGTGACTTCCGCCAGGAGGAGGCGACGACCAAGGCGATCACCGCGGCGATCGCCGGCCTTGGCGGCTCGCTGGACATCCTGGTCAACAACGCCGGCTCCCTGATCGCGCGCAAGCCGCTCGCCGAGATGGATGGCCGGCTCTGGCGCGAGGTCATCGATCTGAACCTTTCCAGCGTCTTCTGGGCGACCCGGGCCGCGCTCTCAGACCTCGCCGAGGGAGGCTCGATAGTCAACATCTCCTCCATCGCCGGTCGCCATGGCGGCGGCCCGGGTGCGGCCGCCTACGCGGCCGCGAAGGGTGGCGTCATGAGCCTCACGCGGGGCCTGGCCAAAGAGCTGGCGCCTCGGATCCGCGTGAACGCGATCGCGCCAGGCGTGATCGAGACACCGTTCCACGATCGGTTCAGCACGCCCGAGCTGCTGGAGACCTTCCGCAAGGGGATCCCACTGCAGCGCCTGGGGTCGGCGGACGAGGTGGCCGGCGCTGTCCTCTTCCTGGTCTCTCCGCCGGCCGCCTACATAACGGGGCAGACGCTCGATGTGAACGGCGGCCAGTGGTTCGTCTGACATGAGGTGGCCAGCTGGCTGAGGCCCGTCCCGGGGTCTGGGACCGCGTCGCCAGCCGGACGCGCAATCTTTTCCAGGAAGGCTTGCGGGCCCTGGCGTCTCCGCTCGATCCGGCGTTCTACGCGGGCCTGGAAGAGCTCCTCCTGGCCGGTGACGTCGGGCCCTCCCTCGCGGCTCGACTCACTGATAGCGTGCGCCGCCGCAAGCCGCTCACCCTGGAAGAGGCGCGGGCCGCGCTGGAGGCCGAGGTCGTGGCGGCGCTTTCAGCAAAGCCGCGAAGCCTGGAACTGGCCGCCAACCCGTCGGTCGTGCTCCTCTATGGCGTGAACGGCGCCGGCAAGACCACCACGGTCGCCAAGCTAGCCTCTGGCCTGAAGCAAGCTGGCAGGCGCCCGCTGGTAGTGGCGGCCGACACCTTCCGGGCGGCCGGGATCGAGCAGATGGTCGCCTGGGCGGAGCGGGCCGGCGTGGAGGCTTTCGCCGGTAAGCCGGGCGGCGATGCCGCCGCCGTGGCTTTTGATGCCATCCAGGCAGCTCGCGGCCGGGGCTTCGACACGGTGCTGGTCGATACGGCAGGGCGGCTCCAGACCCAGCACAACCTGATGGAGGAGCTGCGCAAGGTGGCACGCGTCGTGGGCCGTGCGCTGGAGGGCGCGCCCCAGGAGTCGCTGCTGGTCCTGGACGCGACGCTGGGCCAGAACTCGCTGGCTCAGGCGCGGGCGTTCAACACGGCGTTGGGCTTAACCGGTCTGGTCCTCGCCAAGATGGATGGGACCGCTAGAGGCGGATCCGTGATCGCGATCGAGTCCGAGCTGGAAGTCCCGACCAAGCTGATCGGTCTCGGCGAGAAGCTGGAAGACCTCTACGCCTTCGACCCTGCCTGGTTCGCGCGGGCGTTGTTCGGCTAACCGCCCGCTTGCGATTCGAGTCCCAGCCCGAACATCGCCTCCAGGTCGTGGGCCGAGAACTGCTGGAAAGCGACCATCGTGTTGGTCTTCTCGATGCCATCCAGCAGGACGAGGCGCTGCGTCACGACGCTGGCCAGCTGATCGTGCTCGCGGACGCGGACGATGGCGACGAAATCCCACTCGCCCGTGACGGTGTAGACCTCGGCCACGCCCTCGACGTCGGCCAGCTGCGGACCGAGCCGGCGGAGACCGTCGCGGGTGGCCTTGACCAGGATCACCGCAGTGACCATCTCGGGCCGCAGTCTAACCTGCATGGGAATGAAGGCGGTCCGCGACGACCCGGCTCACCCCGACCCCGGGTTTGCCGAGCTCTACACCGCCCTCCCGTACGCCAGCGAGCTCGAGCCCTGGCTGCGCCTAGCCGCTGGAATACGTCCTCCGGTCCTCTACCTCGGCATCGGCGCCGGGCGGCTCGCGGTGCCCCTGGCGGAGGCGGGCGTCGAGCTCGTCGGCGTCGACGCCCATCCCGGCATGCTGGCCACGCTGCGGCGGCGATTGCCGGGGATTGAAGTCCACCTGGCGCTGCTGGAAGCGCTCGACCTGGGTCAGACCTTCGACCTGGTGATGGCCCCCTCCAGCCTGCTCGACACCGAGCCCTCGCTGGCAGCCGCCGCGCGTCACGTCGGCCCGGGTGGCAAGCTCGCCTATGAGCTCCTGAACCCGCACTGGCTGGAGGTGGGCGGCTCCGAGAGCTGCCGCGTGCTCCGGCTCGACCGTGCCTCGGCCCGGATCGAGGTGGACTACCCGACCGGGCATACACAGCACGCCGAAGTGCGGCTCAACTGGCCCGAGGAGGTCGAGGAGCGGCTGGCCGGCGTTGGGCTTGAGCTCACCCGTCTGTGGGGCCGGCCGGAGGCGGAAACGCTCGCCGAGAGCGCCGTCTACTTCGTCCTGGCGGCCCGGCCGGAGCGCGCTTAGCGGCGGTAGCGGGTGTTTTTCCGCGCGACCCAGCGCATGTTGTACCGCGCGAGGAGATAGGTCAGGACGAGCATGACAAGGACCCCGACTGTGACCCAGGTCACTGTGCTGCGGGCCAGCTCCTCGCCGCTCAGTGGAACGGGGCCTTTGATCTTGTTCTGCTGGATGATGTAGGCGATCAGGTCGTTCACGTCCTGGTCGGTCAGCTCGGGATGGCCGCCCTTGGGAGGCATGGTCGCGTAGCCGGCGAGGCCCGACTTGCCGTTGGTGATGGTGTCATGCAGATAGGTCGGGTCCAGCGGGTCCTTGGTGTCCCCAAGGTTCTTGATCGGGCGCAGAGGCGGCCCGATGCCGCCGCCCAGACCTGACCCGTGGCAGGTGCTGCAGTTGGGCCCATAGAGGGTCTGGCCGTGAGCTGGATCACCCGTCTGGGCCGCGGCGCCACTGGCGCTGCTGGCAGAAGAGGCAGAGGAGGCCGGGGACGCGGCGATCGCGGTGACGGCGCCGACCCCAATGAAGGCGGGGACCAGGAATGCGGCGACGACGGCCCAGGTCGAAGCTCGTGCCTTCAACGACCCCGATGATACCGTCCGAACGTGATGGCCGGAGGCCTTAGGGCGGGTTGCTCTCGAAGCGGTTGCGCAGCGCCCAGATCCCATCCACGTAGCGCTGGCTGGACGGGTAGATGCCATGCTTACGGGTGCCCGCCTCGCCCTGGTAGTAGGCGGCCAGCGCCAGCTTGGGGTCCTTGAACTCGTCGACGTACCGGCGCAGCAGCGCCGCGCCCAGCTCTGTGTTGTCGGCCGGCTTGCGGATGTCCACCTTGCGGCCGAGCAGCCAGGGTCCGGCGTAGGCCGCCGTCCCGGGCGTGATCTGCATCATGCCGATGGCGCCCGAACTGGACACCACCGACTGGTTCCAGCCGCTTTCCCAGTAAGAGAGCGCCAGCACGAAGCTCGACCTCAGGCCGTGATGCCGGGCTGCTGCCGCCAGCAGCGCCTTGGCCTGCTCGCGGTCCAGGCCGGGACGTGCCGGCGCCGCGGGTGGAGCGGCTGCCGCCGGAGGCGCCGGCGGGTCGGGAACGCTGATCGTCTCGCCGGGGTAGATCAGGTTGGCGTTCGTGAGCTCGGAGTTGGCGCGAAGGAGCTTGGCGTAGCTGACGCCCTCCCGGTGTGAGATGGACCAGAGCGTGTCGCCCGGCCGCACTTTGTAGCCGTGGGCGAACGCCGATGCTCCGGTCGCAAGCGCGAACAGAACAGCAAGCGGGACTGCGACAGCGCGCACCACACCCATGTTTTCCCTAGCCCGGCGTGACAAGTTCGGACCTTGGCGACGATTTGTCAAGGACAGTCGAGGGCCAGCTTTCGGCTACCATGTCAAGTAATGCTCCTTGACAGTCTGGAGGCTCGTGAAAGGCAGGTCGCGCTCCTCGAGCGCTACGAGAGCCTGCTCACTGATCACCAGCGGCGGATCGCCGACCTCTACTTGCGAAGGGACCTGTCGCTGGCCGAGATCGCCCAGCGACAAGGCGTCAGCCGGGCCGCCGTGCACGACCTGGTCCGGCGATCGGTTCTTCAGCTGGAGGAGTACGAACGGCGGCTCGGACTCCTGGCGGAAGCGGCCCGGCGCAGGCGGGACCGGGATGCCTTGACCATCGAAGTAGGCGAGCTGCACCGCCGCCTGTCGCGTCTGGAAACGCGTCTGGGGTCGATCTAGCCCATGTTCGAGACCCTGACCCAGCGCATCGGTTCGGCACTGCACAAGCTCGGCGGGCGCGGCGTGCTCCGACCGGAGGACATCGATGCAGCCTTGCGCGAGGTCCGGCTGGCGCTGCTCGAGGCGGACGTCAACTTCAAGGTCGTCAAGGAATTCAGCGAGCGCGTCAAGGAACGGACTCTGGGAGCGGCGGTGCTGCAGAGCCTGAGTCCGGCCCAGCAGGTGGTAAAGGTGGTTCATGAGGAGCTGGTGGCGCTCCTCGGCGACGAGGCGCGCGGTCTTCGCTACTCGGCCCGGCCGCCGACCGTCGTGATGCTGGTGGGCCTCCAGGGCGCGGGCAAGACGACAACTGCAATCAAACTGGCGCTGCTCGCCCGGCGAGAAGGTCATCGGCCGGTGGTCGCCGGCCTGGACCTCCGCCGCCCGGCCGCTGTCGAGCAGCTGCGCACGCTGGCCGAGCGCGAGAAAGTCGGTTTCACGACGGGTCACGGCGCGGTCGAGGAGATCGCCTCCGAGGCTGTCGATGAGGCCGGGCAGACGGGGTCGGACGTCCTCATCCTCGACACCGCTGGACGGCTCCACGTCGACGACGAGCTGATGGCGGAGCTGCGCAGGTTGAAAGCGGCCGTGCCGGTGAGCGAGACGCTGCTCGTCGCCGATGCCATGACCGGCCAGGACGCCGTCAACGTGGGCATCGCCTTCGAGCGGGCGGTGGGGATCGATGGCTTCGTGCTGACCAAGCTTGACGGCGACGCCCGGGGCGGAGCGGCGCTCTCGCTGCGAGTTGCGACGGGCAAGCCTGTCCGATTCGCTGGCGTGGGGGAGAAGCCCGCCGACCTGGAGCTCTTCCACCCGGACCGCATGGCCTCGCGCATCCTCGGCATGGGTGACGTGCTGACGCTCATCGAGAAAGCTCAGCGAAACGTCGATGCCGAGAGCGCCGCCGAGCTCGAGAAAAACGTGCTCAAAGGGCGGATCAGCTTCGATGACATGCTGGTCCAGATGAAGCAGCTGCGCGGTCTGGGCTCGCTCGAAGGCGTCCTCTCGATGCTGCCAGGGCAGGCGCAGCTGAAGGGTCAGCTGCCGGTCGACCAGGCCGAAGGCGAGGTCAAGAAGATGGAGGCGATCATCCAATCGATGACGCGGACCGAGCGGTCGCGGCCAGACCTGATCGACGGGTCCCGCCGGCGCCGGATCGCCCGCGGCAGCGGCACCCAGGTGGCGGATGTGAACAGGGTGTTGAAGTCGCGCGAGACGATGGAGCAGCTGATGCGCCAGCTGACCGGCAAGGGGGGCAAACGCGTCAAAGGAGTGCCGGACCTGCGCGGAATGCTCGGCATCAAGGGCAGATGAACTTCACGACAACCGCGCGAGTCGCCTGCCGCGGCGGGCGGTTTCAGACCAGCAAGGGAGGTGTTTAGGTGGTAAAGATCCGTTTGCGCAGAATGGGGGCCAAGAAGCGTCCCTTCTACCGGCTCGTCGTAGCCGACTCGCGGTCGCCTCGGGACGGGCGCTTCATCGAGCAGCTTGGGATCTACGATCCGCTCAGCGAGCCGGCGACGATCCGGATCGACGAGGACAAGGTGAAGCAGTGGCTTTCACACGGCGCACAGCCGTCAGAAGCCGCCCGCAGCCTGCTCCGCCGAGAGGGCATCCTCCCGGCCGTGATCCCCACCGGACCGCCGAAGAAGAGCCCGGCCAGCAAGAAGGCGGAGAAGGCAGCCAAGGCCGCGGAGGCCGCCGGCCCCGCGCCGGTGGAAACGAAAGTCGAGGCGCCTGCGGCGGAAGAGGGTGAGGCGGCCGCCGCGGAAGCTGGAGTCGAGTCACAGGCGGTAGACGAAGCGCCAGAAGCGGAAGCGCCAGAAGCCGAAGCGCCTGAAGTCGAAGCGCCTGAAGCCGAAGCGCCAGAAGCCGAAGCGCCAGGAAAGGAAGGGGAGGAGGAGCCGAATGGAGCGACCAGACAGCAGGCCCAGGAATGACAGGTTCGCCGGGCGGCGCTTCGAACGCGACCGCGGCTTCAGCCGCGGTCCGAGTGGCCCGCCGGTGGACTACCGAGCACTCGTCGAGTTCGTCGCCAAGGCGATCGCCGACAAGCCGGACGCCGTCGTCGTAGAAAGCTTCGAACGCTCACGCGGGACGCTCTCGGTGACCGTGAAGATGGCCGATGAGGACGTCGGCAAGCTGATCGGCAAGGGCGGCCGCAACATCGAAGCCCTGCGATCGTTGGTCCGCGCGGCGTCGCTGCGCGAGCGCCGTCGAGTCTTCGTAGATCTCGCCTGAGGTGGGCTCCACCGATCCCGCGATGATCCGCGTCGGCCAGGTCACCGGTCCCTTCGGAACCGATGGCGCTGTCAAGGTATATTCCTTGACGGACTTCGAAGACCGCTTCGAGCCCGGGTCCCGGCTCTACCTGGACGGCGAGGCCCGCGAGATCGAGTGGTCGCGCGCGCGGCCTTCCGCGTTGATCGTGAAGCTGGCGGGGATCGACAACCGAACTCTGGCCGAGCTGCATCGCGGCCGCTACCTGGAGATTCCTCGTGCCGACATCCGGGAGCTGGAGGAAGGCAGCTTCTACCAGTTCGAGCTGGTCGGCCTGGAGGTCGTGACCGAGTCTGGCAAACCCCTCGGCCGGCTCACAAACGTGATCGCCCGGCCGGCCAACGATGTCTGGGTGGCCTCAGGTGAGGACGGTGCCGAACACCTCGTGCCGGCGACGAAGGACGCCGTCAAGAGCGTCGACCGCACTGCGGGCCTGGTGGTCGTCGCCGACTGGTTGCTGCAGGCCGAGGACGTCTGACCAGGAGAGGCAAGGCATGCGCTTCGACGTCGTCAGCGTCTTCCCGGGCATGTTCGAGCCGCTGCTCAACTTCGGCGTGGTCGGCCGTGCCATCGCCGGCGGCCTGCTCGAGGTCAGGCTCCACGACCTCCGCGAATTCGCCCACGACCGTCACCGGCAGGTGGACGACATGGCCTACGGCGGGGGGCCCGGCATGGTCTTGAAACCCGAGCCGATCTTCGAAGCTGTCGACGCGATCAAGCCCGAGAATCCGGGACCGGTCATCCTGCTCGAGCCCTGGGGTGAGCCGTTTACGCAAGCGCTCGCGCGGGAGCTGGCCGGCGAGCCAGGTGTGACCCTGGTCTGCGGGCGCTACGAGGGGATCGACGACCGGGTCCGCGAGGGCCTCGCCGCGCGGGAGGTCTCGATCGGCGACTACGTGCTGACGGGAGGCGAGCTGCCTGCGATGGTGGTGATCGACGCGGTCGCGCGGCTCCGTCCGGGAGTCCTCGGTGAGCCCGAATCCCTCGATCGCGACTCGTTCACCGCCGACCTCGTCGGCTATCCGCAATACACTCGACCAGCAGAGTTCCGGGGCCTCAAGGTCCCCGAGGTCCTGTTGAGCGGTAACCATCGATCAATCGAGGCCTGGCGCCGCCAGGAGGCGGCGCGCCGGACCAAGGCGCGCGTTGCGGGCCGAACCAGTGCGAGGAGTGGCAAGTCATGAACGTGATCGACCAGCTCGAGAAGGAGCAGGCCAAGAAGAAGGTGCCCCAGTTGCGCTCGGGGGACACGGTACGCGTCCACGCCAAGGTGGTGGAGGGGACTCGCGAGCGCATCCAGGTCTTCGAAGGGACGGTCATCCGGGTGACCGGCGCCGGGCTGCGGCGGAACTTCACGGTGCGCCGAGTTACCCACGGCGTCGGAGTCGAGCGAACGTTCCTGATCCATTCGCCTCGCATCGACAAGATCGACGTCGTGCGCCACGGCGACGTGCGCCAGGCCAGGCTCTACTACCTGCGCTCGAAGGTCGGCAAGGAAGGCCGTATCCGGGAGCGCCGGGCGAAGGTGGGCGTGGCTGCCGTGGCTGAGGCGGAAGAAGTCGAAGAAGTCGAAGAAGAGGACGAGGCAGGTGCCGAGGAGCCGGAAGTGGCGGCGGAAGCGGGAGCGGAAGCCGACGTTGAAGAGGAGGCTGAGTCGGAAGCAGAGCCGGAGCAGCAGCAGGAGCAGGAGCCGGCCGCCAAGAAGAAGTAGCGAGGAAGTAGCCACGGCTTTCGGTTAAGGACGCTGTGCTCGACCCCACCCGCTCGTTAGTCTCCTTGCCGTGAAGCGCACCCGCCGTCCCCAGCTCTGGGCCTCCGAGCGGATGGCCCGCGAGCTCGGCTTCCAGGTCGTGGCAGGCATCGATGAGGTCGGCCTGGGACCCCTGGCCGGTCCGGTCGTAGCCGGCGCCGTGGTGCTCAAGATCGGCGAGCGGCTGCCGGGGCTCAACGACTCCAAGCAGCTCAAGCACGATCAGCGGGTGAAGCTCGACCGCCTGATCCGGCGGCGGGCCGTGGCGGCCGCGGTCGGCGAGGTCGACCCCGACGAGTTCAACAAGATCGGGATGACCCGCGCCCGGCAGCGGGCGATGGAGAGGGCGGTGGGCGCGCTGGGCCTGCCCGTCGAGTACCTCCTGATCGACGCCTTCGACGTGCCCGAGTCGCCCCTGCCGCAGCTGGCCGTCGTCAAAGGCGATCGCAGCTGCGCCTCGATCATGGCCGCCAGCATCGTCGCCAAGGTCCACCGCGACCTCGCCATGGTCGAATTCGACAGGCTCTATCCCGGCTATGGCTTCGCGCTCCACAAGGGCTACGCGACAGCCGCCCACCAAGAAGCGATCCGGCTGCTCGGCCCGAGCCCCATCCACCGCACTTCCTGGATCCGGGTCCGCCAGCTGGCCGGCTTGCTGTGCTAGCCAGGCAGCGCCTCGGCGAGGCCGGGGAGCGGCTCGCCGCCGAGCACCTGCGCAACCTTGGCTACCTCATCGAGCAGACCAACTTCCGCTGTCGGCGCGGCGACATCGACCTGGTCTGCCGGCGGGATGGCGAGGTGGTCATGGTCGAGGTCAAGACTCGCAGCGGCGTGAGCCACGGGCGGGCCGAGGAGGCCCTTGGCGAGACCAAGCGGCGGGCGCTGGTGGAGTGCGCGACCGAGTACCGCCGGCTGACCGGCTGGCGCGGCCCGATCCGCCACCACGCGGTGGCCATCCATCTCGAAGTCCTGCATGACTTCTTCAGCTGAGGAGCCCGAACCGGAGCTGCGTCCGGCCGCGCGGGTGATCTTGCTCGACGCCCAGGGCCGGATCCTGCTTTTCCCCTGGACGTTGCAGGACGGCCGGATCATCTGGCTCACGCCCGGCGGCGGGCTGGCGCGCGGCGAAACGCACGCGCAGGCCGCGCTCCGCGAGCTGCGGGAGGAGACCGGCGTGGAGGACGTGGCTCTTGGTCCCTGGGTCTGGCGGCGAGAGCACGTGTTCACCTGGAGTGGACGCCGCCTCCGGCAGCGGGAGCGCTTTTTCGTGGTCAGGGTCGACACCGCCGAGGTGGATACCAGCCGCTGGGAAGCGCACGAGCGGGAGGCGCTCGGCGATGGCAGGTGGTGGACGCTGGAGGAGCTGCGTGGGTCAGACGCGGAATTCGCGCCCCGCCGGCTGGCCGAGCTGCTGGCGCCGCTTATCAACGGCCGGCTGCCAAGCCGGCCTGTCGAAACCGGCGTTTAGCCGGTACGGCTCACGGGATCACCCGACAGATTTGCTCCTGCGTCGTCCGCGACCTGACGCGGCGCGGGAGAACTCGCCGGGTCCGGATGGTGAACCTGGAAGGGGCAATTCGCACAATTTGACGTCGAACCGGCGTGATGCATGAATATGCATCGTCAAGGCATTTTCATGCAGCCAAAATGGACTCAAACAGCCAATTTGGGTGCTTACATCGACGAGTGAGCGTAAACGCGCCTAATCAACT
>VBGR01000081.1 GCA_005880695.1 Chloroflexota bacterium | reverse complement strand
CCGGCCAACCGGGACCGGCTAGAGCGCGCTCTGTCCTTAATATCGGAGCTGAGGGGAAGGCACTGCGCTACGAAGAGATCCTGAAGCGGTCCCTGCGGATCGTCTGGACGCGGAAGTACCTCTGGGTCCTGGCGCTGCTTTCTGGTGAAGGGTACGGAGGGGGCTCGTCAGGCAGCTTCAACGGCGGCGGCCAGTCCGGCTTCCAGCCCGGCACCGGGTCGGCTTCTTCGGCGCCGCCCGACCTGAGCTGGGTCTCCGGCTGGATCTCCGATCGCCTGGGGCTGATCCTCCTGGTCGCGGCGATCCTGGCGGTCGTCTGGCTCGTCTGGTTCCTCGTCGGCTGCGTGGCTGCCGGCGCCTTGATCCGGGCCTCGGCCGAGCTCGATTCCGGAGTTGATTTCCGCTTCGGCCAGGCCTGGCGGGCCGGCCTGACCAGCTTCTGGCGCGTCCTCGCGCTGCGCTTGGCGGTCTTCGTTGTGATCGCGATCCCGACCCTGCTGGGCTTGCTGGTGGCGGGCTTGTTCCTGGTGAACAACCGCCCCTTCGGCGCCGCCCTCATCGCGGCGCCCTTCGCGGTGCTGATCGTCATCCTGGCCGTGGTCCTGACCGCCCTCTACACGCTGGCGATCCGCGCTTGCGTGCTCGAAGGCCTCGGGCCCTGGGCGTCCTACCGGCGTGCTGTCGAGCTCGTCCTGACGCGCACCTCGCGCGTCGTGATCACGCTGCTGCTCCTGATCGCGGTTGGCATCGGCGCCGGCATCGCGACGGGCGTCCTGCTCACCCTCGTCGCGCTGCCGTTCACGGGCTCCATCGGGGACGCTTTCGCGCGTCAGGACTTCGGCCGCATCCTGAGCAGCCTCGGGCTGCTCTTCGTCGTGGTTACGCCGATTTCGATCTTGATCGGGGCGCCGATCGGGGCTTACTTCTCGACTGTCTGGACGGTGGCCTACCGGCGCTTCGAGGCCGAGCCGGAGGCGCCGCCCGCTCCCGCGCTGGCCGCGTAGCCGCCGCCGTCTCGAGCGGCTCCTTCCCGGCCTCCGGCTTCCCGTCAGCCTGGGCGTCGGCCTCGATCCGCTCGATCGCCTTGACCAGCTGCTCGGCCCGGCGGTTGCGAGCCGGCCGGCGGCCGCCGAAGATGCTGCGCTCCAGCTGGCTCGGCATCGTGCCCGTCTCCATCGCCTCGTGGACGGGCACTGCCCAGGGCCTGGCCTCCAGGATGCGCGGCGAGATCTCGATGCCGTGGCGCTGGAAGATGCCGTCGAAGTAGGGGTGGTTCTTCGCCATGCCGTCGAGCACGGATTCGTAGCCGTGCTGGGCGACCACGAGCCGGGCGCTGGTGCTCATCACCTCGTGGAAGAACATCTTCTCGTCGTTCGGTGAGGGCTCGATCAGGACGATGTCCTTCTCGGGATGGCGCGCCTTCAGGATCCGGATGTGGTCGTTCAGGGTGTCCTTCAAGATGCCCCGTGCGAGCTGGTTGGCCACGCCCTTGATGCCCAGGTCGGCGATGCTCGAGCCCCAGCGGTGCAGGAAGGTCGAGTCCTTGACGCCGCGCACGTCGAGGGGCGCGAGGGCGTTGACCACGACGACGAGGTCGGCGCCGTGGTCGATGGCCACGTCCACGGCGGCGGCGCCCTTCACCCCGCCGTCCACGTAGTCGACTCCGTTCAACCGAACGGGCTTGAAGACGATCGGAATCGCGCTCGACGCCGCGACCGCCTCGGGGATGCTGACCTGGGGGCGGCTGTCGGGTCCGAAGACGGTGCGCTCCCAGGTGTCGAGCGCGCAGGCGACCACGTAGAGCTCGCGGTCGAGGTCCTTGAACTCGGTCGGCATCTCCGCCAGCTCGAGGAGCTCCTTCATGAACTGGCCCAGGTGGCTGGAGTCGAGCAGGCCGCTCGGGAGGGCGAGGCTCACGAAACCGATGAGGTCGCTGATGAGAAAGCTGCCTTTGTGCCGGAGCAGGTCGCTGATGAAGGCCGGGACGTGCCTCGGCAGCTGGGTGATCCTCTGCCCCAGCTCGCCGACGTTGGGGCTGAAGACGTGGCGGAAGAGGCGCCACTGCAGGCTCAGGCTCGGGTTGCGGGCCATGTCGACGAGAGCGCGCGGGGGGATGCCCTGGGCGATCAGGGTGGCGATGAAGGCGCCCGCGCTGGTGCCGATGTAGAGGTCGAAGTCCAGCACGCTGCGGTTCAGAAGGAGGTCGTCGAGGGCCCGCAGCACGCCCAGCTGGTAGATGCCGCCGGTGATGCCCCCGCCCGCCAGGACCAGCGCGGTCTTGCCCGTGCCGTGCTTGCGGACGGCCCGGGTCCGCTGCGAGCGCCGGACCCTCAGCGCGGGGAGATCGCCTTCGCCGTGCTCCCCCTCCGGCTGGGCGGCCATGTGCCTGCCTATCCTACTTGGCGCCGTGCCCTACTTCTACGCGACCCGGCGGGAGGGCGACCTGGTGGTCATCGCCGGGGCTGACGCCCGGCACCTGGCGGGGCCGCTGCGGGCGCGAGTGGGGGAGCGGATCTCGGTCGTGGACCCGGCGGGGTTCCTGCTCTCGGTGCGGCTTTCGTCGGTGTCATCGCGGGAGGTGGCGGGGACGGTGGTCGAGACGCAACCGCACGACCCGGAGCCGAGGGCGAAGGTCACCGTGGGGATCTCTCTTCTGCCGGCGCAGCAGCTCGAGTACACACTTTCGCGCTGCACGGAGCTGGGGGCGGCCTCCTTCCTGCTGATCGCCGCCGAGCGGAGCGTGTCGCGGGCGGTCAAGCCCGACCGCTGGGCCGCGATCTGCCGCGAGGCCGCGATGCTGGCGGGGCGCTTGCGTATCCCGTCGGTTTCCGGTCCGGTCCCGCTCCGCGAGGCGCTGAGCGAAGACGGTCTGATGCTCGACCGCTCCGGCGAGTCGCGCCTCATCGATCGGATTAAAGGCGATTGCACTCTTCTCATCGGCCCGGAGGGAGGCTGGTCGCCCGCGGAACTTGAGCTTGGGGCCGGACGGCTGGTCACGATGGGCCCGCGTAACCTGCGGGCCGACACCGCTGCCATTGCAGCACTCGGCGTGATCGTTGTTAGCGGCACTGGCACGGCGCACGGTTCGGGACCGTGAGGCCCCGGGTTCAAATCCCGGGCCCCCGACCATTCTCACCCCCCCGTGGAGAAGCTATCTAGAACGCCCCCGCCCGAAATCAGCGGGGGCTGCACGCACCCAGTCCACGCACCCAAGCCGTGGCTAGCCGTCGCCAGCGCCGCGCTGGACCGAGGTGTAATCCGTCAGGAACGGCGGGTGGTAAAGGTAGAAGTCCTTAGGTAGACGCTCTGTACGGCGCGCCGCCCATGCGTACGCGGCTCGATGGGAGGTGGGGCCACTGCGAATGGCTTGGGCAACTGTCTTGAAGGACGTCACCGGGCCAACACCAGGGCAGCAGTACAGGGGCAAGATTTGGAGTGGCATGTCCGGCGAGCCAAGTGCGATCAGACCAGCTTCGTATCCATCAATGTAAGCGGCATCCCAATAGTTCCGGGCTCTCGTGGCCCGCTGTCGGGCCTCGTAGTAGTTTCTCGCCAGCTGAACGAGGTGGCCGTGTATGCGATCGTTGCCAGTTCGTCGGGTGGCCGTGGCATGAGCCATCGCATCCGCAAGGCCATCCTGAAACGCATGGTTCAAGATCGCCAAAGGGTATTTCCAAGGAAACACATTGTCATCCACGCGCGACCGGGCTTCCCGCAGTCGCCGGTCAATCGTTGCGGCTCGGTCGTAAATGGTGAGCGGTAGAAGATATCCGGCTCTAACAAGCGCCTGGTCGAGAAGCTCAACGAAATATGCGGCAGACGTGTGAATGACCTCGGCGCCTGGAAGGGGCGCAGAAACATCGACAGCCATCCCTTGTTTCATGCTCGCGCGACCCGCTTTCACCGGGCAGTTGGCCAGATCCCATTTTTCACCCGCCATAACGTTGTGGGCCTCGGTACTGGCCCCCGATCCAACAAACAGAAGTACTTTGCCTTTGCTACAACGGACCCGGGGTTCAGGATTGAGCCATGGACCGATCACCTGTCTGATGTCGTCATCCCGCAGCGAGGAGGTGCGTCGATTATGCGGGCCGCTGGTCTTCGATGCGGGGAGTCGGCTACAGAGTGAACTAACCGTCTACGGTTGGTCGCCGCAGGAAATCATCGGCTACCTTACAGACACGAACTCAACACGGGGAGGTGACCGATGAGGGCGATTGTGGTGACGGATCAGGCTGCCGGAACGGCCGGGATGAAGTTAGTGGAGCGGCCCGAGCCCCAGGGGGCGTCGCTCGCCAGCCTCTCGGGCGCGAACTATGGCGATGTCGTTGTTCAGGTTCATGCGTCGGGATTCACCGGGAATGAGCTGTCGTGGCCGTCGACCTGGATCGACCGCCTAGGCCGTGACCGCACGCCTTCGATCCCCGGCCACGAGCTGGCCGGAGTGGTCACCGCCCTCAGCTATGGAACGACGGGACTGTCGGTGGGGCAGCGGGTGTTCGGCCTCACGGACTGGACTCGCGACGGCACGCTGGCGGAGTATGTAGCCGTCGAGGCACGCAACCTCGCACCGCTGCCGGGCGATGTTGACTTCACGGTGGGCGCGGCCCTTGTGATGTCGGGCCTGACCGCGTGGCAAGGGCTGTTCGAGCACGGCCGCCTTCGTGCGGGGCAGAGCGTCCTTGTGCACGGT
>VBGR01000080.1 GCA_005880695.1 Chloroflexota bacterium | reverse complement strand
CGAAGAGCAGAAGGCGGCCGCGCTGGACGACGCGGAAAGCGAGCTGCTCGCGAAGATCGCCGAGATGCGGGAATCGGATCGCGCGATGGCCGAGCGGCTCCATGCTGTCATCAAATCCAGCGCGCCGGCCCTCTCGCCGACAACCTGGTACGGGATGCCGGCGTATGCCAAGGACGGCAAGGTCGTCTGCTTCTTCCAACCCGCACAGAAGTTCAAGACGAGGTATGCGACGCTCGGCTTCAGCGACGCGGCGAACCTCGACGAGGGCGCCATGTGGCCGAACGCCTTCGCTCTGACGAAGTTGAACGCCGCCGACGAGGCAAGGATCGGCGCGCTAGTGAAGAAAGCGGTTAGCTGAGGACTGACGCTCGAGGAACTCGGCGTCCGGCCCCACCCCTACCCCTCCCCTTGAAGGGGAGGGCAAGTTGGGAGCTCCCCGCTTGGCGGGGAGGGTAGCCCGCCTAACTCGCCTCCCCGCTTGGCGGGGAGGGTAGCCCACCTAACTCGCCTCCCCGCTTGGCGGGGAGGGTAGGGAGGGGTCGCGAGGGCTCCGCCTGCCGGGCCCCACCCCTACCCCTCCCCTTGAAGGGGAGGGCGAGTTGGGAGCCCCCGCTTTGCGGGGAGGGTAGCCCAACTAACTCGCCTCCCCGCTTGGTGTAGTTCCCACGGACCTTGTTGACAGGAAGAGAGCCCTCTAGGACGGTTTGGGTGCTTTACGTCCAGACCACCGGAGGGCTCTCGGGTTGCATCCTAGACCTCGTCTCAACCAGTTCGGTCGCCAACTATTAGCTGAGCGGATGGAATCCGGCTGGAGTGCCGGCGCCGTCGCTGAGGCGGCAGGAGTCTCGGTCGCCACCGTCTACAAGTGGTGGCGACGCCACCGGGAGGAAGGGGTCGAGGGACTGGCTGACCGCTCCAGCCGACCGCACAGCTCACCTAGGCGGTTGAGTCCGGAGCTTGAGGCGAAGGTGCTGCGGACGCGGCAGGAACTGCGCTGGGGACCGCACCGGCTAGGGGCCTTCCTGGGGCTCCCGCAATCGACGTGCAGCAAGGTGCTCAGCCGCAACCACTTTCCTCGCCTCGCCTGGCTGGACCGGCCGACCGGGCAGCTGGTACGGCGCTACGAGATGAAGAGCCCGGGTGATCTTGGCCACATGGACGTCAAGAAGCTGGCCCGAATTCCGGATGGCGGCGGCCACTTTGTGCACGGTCGCAAGGGACGACCACGGCGGGACTACGAGAAGGGCATTCGGATCGGCTACGGCTTCGTCCATTCGCTGCTCGACGACCACTCCCGGGTTGCCTACAGCGAAGTGTTGGACGATGAGAGGGCGCCCACCGTCGGCCAGTTCTTCAGGCGTGCTTTGGCCTCGTTCGCCGCCCATAGCGTCCACTTCAAAGCCGTGATGACCGACAACGCATGGGCATATCGCAATGGCAACGACTACCACCAGGCCCTCGCCGAGATTGGCGCCAAAGCGGTCTTCATCCCGCCCTACACCCCCCGCATCAACGGCAAGGTGGAGCG
This sequence comes from Chloroflexota bacterium, assembly GCA_005880695.1. Taxonomy (GTDB): domain Bacteria; phylum Chloroflexota; class Dormibacteria; order Dormibacterales; family Dormibacteraceae; genus VBGR01. The sequence goes on along the minus strand of VBGR01000080.1, from coordinate 2,245 downwards.
TTTCAACCGCACCCTGCTCGAGGAGTGGGCTTACCGGGCGTACACCTCCGAGCACGAGCGCACGGCCTTGTTTAAAGACTGGCTACACCTGTACAACTTCCATCGAAACCACACCGCCGTCGGGGCTCCACCCATCTCACGTCTCAACAACGTCTGTGGGAACTACACCAAGCGGGGAGGCGAGTTGGGTGGGCTCCCTACCCTTCCCGTCAGGGGGGAGGCGAGTTAGGTACCCTCCCCGCCAAGCGGGGAGGCGAGTTAGGTGGGCTCCCTTACCCTCGCCAAGCGGGGAGGCGAGTTAGGTGGGCTGCATACCCTCCCCGCCAAGCGGGGAGGCGAGTTAGGTGGGCTTAGGAGGCCTTCTTCTTCCCGTTGCGCATCAGGTCGCGCCAGTCGTCGGCGCTGACCTCGATGTCGTACTTCCGGGCCGCGCGCTTGATTCGCTTCCAGGCTTCCTCGCGGTCGCTGTCGCTCACGTCTTCGACCTGGTCGAACCGGGCGATCGCGTTGCGGACGTGCTCGGCGTCGTGGATAGGTTCCTTCTTCTGCTTCGGAAACGCGTAGTCGTCAGCGTCCATCTCTCGCTCCTCCTTATAGTATTGCTATCAGTAATAGTAGCTCCCGCTGGCCGAGTCCTTAAAATTCCCGGCGTGCAGCGCGACTACGCCAGCGGGTACAGCCCGGCCCTCGGCCGGGACATCGAGCACCTCCACTTCGGGTCGGCGGGGGCCCCGCTGCTGGCGTTCCCCACCTCGCAGGGACGGTTCTACCAGTGGGAGGACTTCGGGCTCATCGCAGCACTGGAGGACTGGATCGAGTCGGGGCGGCTCCAGGTCTGGTGCCTGGACAGCGTCGACGCCGAATCCTGGTACGCCCGCGAGCGGCCGCCGCGCGAGCGCCTGGAGCGTCACCTCCAGTACGAGCGCTACCTGCTGGACGAGGTCCTGCCGGCGCTGCCCGATCCGCCCGTCGCGGCCGGCACCTCGTTCGGCGCGATGCATGCACTCCTGCTCGCCACGCGCCACCCTTCCCGGCTGCGTGGCTTCATCGCGCTCAGCGGCGCCTACGACACGGCCCGCTGGCTGGACGGCTACTCCGACGAGGACGCCTACCTCTTGAACCCGCTGGCCTACCTCTCCGGGCTCAACGACGAGACCTACCTGGATCCGCTCCGGGCGCAGAAGCCGAAGGTTGTCGCCACCGGCGAAGACGACCCGAACGTGGCCGATTCGATCAAGGTGGGCAGGCTCTTGCGGCAGAAGTCAATCGACGTCCAGCTGGATCTCTGGCCCGGCTGGTCGCACGATTGGCCCTACTGGAAAGAGATGATGAGACGCTACACGGCGGCGATCGTCTGAACGCCTAGCGGAGGGCTGGTGGTGGCTGACAAGAAGGTCGGACTCCTGATCGGACGCGAGAACACCTTCCCGGGACCTTTCATCGACAAGGTCAACGAGCGTGGGGCGGCCCAGGGTGTGAGCGCCGAGCTGGCGGTGCTGGGCGGCACGCCCGAGTACGCGCAGCCGCGTCACGCGGTTCTCGTCGACCGCATCTCGCACGAGGTGCCCTACTTCCGCGCGCACTTGAAGAGCGTCGCGCTGATGGGGACGGTCGTCATCAACGACCCCTTCTGGTGGGAGGCGGACGAGAAGTTCTTCGAGTGCACGCTGGCGCGCAAGCTCGGTGTGGCGGTGCCGAAAACCGTGGTCCTGCCCAACAAGCAGTACATCCCGGCGATCGACCACGAGCACTCGCTGCGCAACCTCCAGTACCCGATCGACTGGGAGCGGATCGTCACCTACACCGGCCTGCCCGCGGTGCTCAAGCCGAACACCGGCGGCGGCTGGAAGGACGTCTACATCGTCGACTCCATCGAGCACCTGATGACCGCCTACGACCAGACCGGGCTCAAGACGATGATCCTGCAGGAGTTCATCGACTGGGACGACTACGTCCGCTGCATCTGCATCGGCCGCCGCGACATCCTCCCCCTTCGCTACAACCCGCGCGCGCCGTTCGAAGAGCGGTACGTGATCTCGAAGCCGGTCGAGGGGGCGCTGCTCGAAGCCTCCGTCGAGCAGGCGGGCATCCTGGTCGAGGCGCTCGGCTACGACATGGACACCGTGGAATTCGCGGTGAAAGAGGACGTCCTCTATGCCATCGACTTCTTGAACCCGGCGCCGGACTTCGACAACTTCTCGATCAAGGAAGCCAACTTCCAGTGGGTGCTGGAGAAGATGTCGGA
>VBGR01000102.1 GCA_005880695.1 Chloroflexota bacterium | reverse complement strand
GCGATCCTCTACTACGGGACCTGGCCGTCGGCCACGATCATCACTCTCATGCTCGCTTTCACGCTCCTGGTCCTGGTCGTCGCCTACACGGTCTTCGCCGGGCAGCGCGCCCGCCTTCCTGAGGCGATCTAGAAGGCGTCGACGGCGACGTCGGTGGATCGTTTTTCTCTGCGGCCCGGAGCTGCACAAGTATTCAAGAACGTTTGTCGGCAGAGAGGCGGAATCCTGGCCCTCAAGGGACGGATTCCGCACCTTTTCGCACAATCGTCCAAAGCAGGGTCCAACAACCCCTGCTTTGATTGCATAAAGATGCCTTAACGCTGCATGTCCATCCATTGCGTCAATTTCGACGCAAAACGAAGGCCGGATCGCCCCTTCCTTGGTCTCCACGCCAGACCTGGTGTAGTCATGCCAATCGTTGAGTCCCATCGCAGCCGTCGTGATTCGGCGCTCTAGGTAGACCCCGCGGCCGAGCGCTCGGCAAGGTAGGCGTGGAGGGCCGCCCGCCAGTCGGGCATGACGTCGATCCCGAGGCGCTCCAGGTTGGCGTTGGCGAGCACCGAGTAGGGCGGCCGGGGCGCTTTCGCGCCCGACTCAGCCGTCGACTGCGGCTTGAGGTCGGCGCTGACCCCCGCCTGCCGGAAGATCTCCGCCGCGAACTCGTACCAGGAGCACCAGCCGTGGCAGACGGCGTGGTAAGTCCCGTGTGGCTGCTGGCGGCAGATCTGGGCGACCTGGCGGGCCAGAGGCAGCGTCGCGGTGGGAGTCACCACCTGGTCGTCGACCACCCGGATCGGCCCGCCGGCGGCGCCCAGCCGGAGCATGGTCTCGACGAAGTTGCCGCCCTTGCCGGCCGAGCCGGCGGTTCCGTAGAGCCCGCAGGAGCGGACTATGTAGTGCTTCGGCCAGGTCAGCCGGACGAGCATCTCGCCGGCCACCTTGCTGGCGCCGTAGACGCTCAGCGGCTCGACCGCGTCGCTTTCCACGTAAGGCCGCCGCTGGTGTCCCGCGAAGACGTAGTCGGTGCTGAAATGCAGGAGCTCGGCGTCGAGCTCCCGGCAGGTCATCGCCAGGTGGCGGGGCCCGACGGTGTTGACCGCGAAGGCCCGGTCCGGCCGGTCCTCGATCTCGTCGACGCGGTGGTAGGCGGCCAGGTTGACGACGAGCTGTGGCTCCAGCGGGACCAGCGCCGAATGCACCGACTCGCGGTTCTCGACCTGGATGTCGGAGTGCTTCAGGCCGATGACGCGGTCGTCGGGGTGCGCTTCCGGCCAGACGCGCGCCAGGTCGCGCGCCAGCTGGCCAGCGGCGCCGACGAAGACGACAGTGCGGCTCACGGCCGGCTCAGGCGGTCTATGCGGGGATGCTCCGCCGCTCTTTCTTGGTGCGCCAGCTGTGCCGCAGGCGGACCAGTCCCGCCTCTTTCGTCTGCGCGGTGACCTCGAAGCTGGCCGCCGCCGGGCGGCTGTCCACGACGGCATCTCCACGCGGCCTCGAGAGCAGGCTCACGGCGACGCGGTAGACGCCGGGCAGGAGCTGCATGTCCGAGTACTCGAGCCGCACGCCGCCATCCTCCTCGAGCGGGCCGAACTCGACGCCGTCGATCGCGCTCGTAGTCGCGTAGACGCAGGCCCCGTTGGGGCCGTAGAGCGCCACGCTGAAGACCGGCGTGGCGAGTGGCTGGGAGACCTTGTAGTCGATCTCCACGGCCAGGCTCTCGCCCATTCCTACGCTGGCTGTCGGGCGGCCGGACGGTCCCAACAGGCGGACCTCGCTGAGCTCGACCGCGCGCTCGGATGCCAGCAGCCGGGAGTGCTCGCGCGCCTCCTCACCGTGCGGCTCGGTCGCCTTGACGCGGTCCAGGTAGAGCCCGACCACGGTGCTGGGATTGCCGATCTCCTGGACCTGTCCTTCGTGGATCCAGGCGACGCGCGAGCAGAAGTCGCGGACGGTGGCCAGGTCGTGGGAGACGAGCACGATGGTCCCGCCGCGCGCCTGGAAGCCCGTCAGCCAGTCGAAGCACTTGCGTTGGAACGCCTCGTCGCCGACCGCCAGGATCTCGTCCACCAGCAGCACCTCGGCGTCGACGTGGATGGCGGTGGCGAAGCCAAGCCGCATGTACATGCCGGACGAGTAGGTGGCGAGGGAGGCGTCGATGGCGTCGCCCAGCTCCGCGAAATCGACTATCGAGTCGAAGCGGGACTCGATCTGGCGCCGGCTCAGTCCCAGGATCGAGGCGTTGAGAAAGATGTTCTCCCGGCCCGTGTACTCCGGCACGAAGCCGGCACCCAGCTCCAGCAGCCCGGCCACTTTGCGACGCACCATGACGCGGCCCGCGTCCGCTTCCAGGATGCGCGCGATCAGCTTCAGCGAGGTGCTCTTGCCGGCACCGTTGGGCCCGATGATCCCGAACACTTCGCCGGGCTCGACCTCGAAGCTCACCCCGCGCAGCGCCCAGTGGTCCTCCCACTCACCGAAGCGGCGGTGGAAGACGACCTCCTTCAGGGAGCGGTAGCGGGCCGTATAGACGCGATAGCGCTTGTCCACCTGGTCGAAGACGACGTCTGCCACGGCCGAGTGGATTTTAGCGGGGGCCGGTACATTGACCTGCGTGAGCTCCGTCCTGGTCTTGAGCCACGAGCGGCTGGGCCGGGCGATGACCGGGCCGAGCATTCGCAACTGGCAGCTGGCGGCCGCCCTGAGCAAGCACTTTCGGGTCACCCTGGCGGTGCCGGGCCAGCCGCAGCGCGAGCACCCCGGGTTCCAGATCCGCAGCTCTGACGACGAGGCGCTGGCCGGCCTGGTCGCGGACCACGACGTCGTCCTCTGTTCGGGGTTCCTGCTGGACCTCCATCCGGTGCTCCGGCAGGCGCGCCACCTGGCGATCGACCTCTACGGGCCTTTCACGCTGGAGAGCCTCCACCAGCACGAGGACAAGCCGCTCCAGCAGCGGTTCCGGATGGCCAACGACGAGCGCGCCGTCGTCCTGAGATTGCTCGCCGCGGGCGACGTGTTTATCTGCGCGTCAGAGCGCCAGCGCGACTTCTGGACGGGCTGGCTCGGGGCGGCCGGCCGCCTCAACCCGTACGTGCATAGCTGGGATCCGTCTTTGCGCTCTCTGCTCCGCGAAGTTCCCTTCGGAGTCGAGGAGGAGCCGCCGCGGCCCGGTCCGCCCCGGTTCCGGGGAGTCAAGCCGGGCATCGCCGCCGACGACTTCATAGTCCTCTGGTACAGCGGCATCTGGAACTGGTTCGACCCCCTGACGTTGATCCGGGCCGCCGACCGTGTGCGCGAGCGCCTGCCGAAGCTGCGGCTGGTTTTCGCCACGCCGGTCAGCCCGAGCGAGGCGGTGATCCAGGGCGGCATGGTCTGGCGGGCCCGCCGGCTGGCCGAGGACCTTGGGCTGCTCGAGTCCGTGGTCTTCTTCGGCGACACCTTCATCGACTACGAGGAGCGCGGCTCGGTTCTGCTCGAGGCGGACCTCTGCGCCAACCTCTACTTCGACGACGTAGAGACCCGCTACAGCTTCCGGACCCGGCTGCTGGACCTCTTCTGGGCCGGCCGCCCGATCCTGACGACCCGCGGCGACGTGCTCTCCGACCTGGTGGCCGCCGAAGGCGCGGGGGTGGCCGTCAGATCGGAGGACCTGGACGGCGTGGCCGCGGCGCTGCTCGAGCTGGGCGGCGACCCGGCGCGCCTGCGCGAATGCGGGCTGCGGTCGGCCGAGATCGGCAAGCGCTTCCGCTGGTCGCTGGTCACTGAGCCGCTGATCGACTATTGCCGGGCGCCCTTCACGGCACCTGACCGGGCCTTGATGCGGAAGTCGCAGACATCACCCACGGCCTGGCGCCTCGCCCGCCGAACCGTTTTTCTGCTCCGGGAAGAGGGACCGGCCGGGGTCTTCCGCGGGGCCCTGCGGCGCTTCCGCCGCCGCCGCCGCCTCCGCTAGTAGCTGCCAGCTAGCCGGTCAGGGTCTGCCAGTGGGCGGTGTCGAGGTAGAGCTGGGCGCGCGCCACCTTTTTGCGGCCGTTGCCGTCGAGCTCGAGGATCAGCACTCCCATGCTCTCCTCTTTCGGCGCCAGCTTGGGCGAATGGCCGGCCGCCTCGTACTCCACGATCGCGAAGTGCTCGCAGGTGTAGACCTTGCGAGCGGCCAGGGTCAGGTCGGGCAGCATCTTCTCGAGCTGGTCGAAGAACCCGCGAATGCCGGCGCGCCCGTAGTAGACCTCCCCGATCGGGAGGCGGAGCTGGACGTCCTCGGTGGTCAGCGGCTCGATCAGGTCCCGATCCCGATCGTTGATCGCCTCGATCACCTTTATTGCTAGCTCTTCACTCATGTTTTTTCATTTTGCGCGGCTGGAGAGCAGAAAATCTAAAGCGTGGGTGAGGCGCTGACCCCGGTCGACGCGGCCTGGCTGCGAATGGACGACCCGACGAACCTGATGATGGTCACCGGGCTGCTCGTCCTCGACAAGCCGCTCGACGTGCGGCGCTTCCGGTCAGTGATCGAGCGCCGCCTCCTGACTTTCGCGCGGTTTCGCCGGAAGGTGGTCGAGGCGCCGTTCGGCTTCGGGCAGCCGCGCTGGGAGGACGACCGCCACTTCGACCTCGACGCGCACCTGCACCGCGTCGCCCTGCCGCCGCCGGGCGGCCAGAGCGAGCTGCAGACCCTGGTGGGCGATCTCATGAGCACGCCGCTCGACGCGTCCAAGCCGCTCTGGCAGCTGCACGTGGTAGAGGGGTACGAAGGCGGTTCAGCCGTGATCAGCCGCCTCCACCACTGCATCGCCGACGGCATCGCCCTGATCCAGCTCCTGCTCTCGCTCACCGATCCGTCGCCGCGCGGCGGGTCCAGGAAACGGGCGGCCCCGCCGCCCGACGGCCGCGGTGGCGGGCTGCTGGAGGGGGCTTTCTCGCTCCTCGACCCAGTCAAAGCTCTGGGGCTGGCCCAGGTCGGCGCCGCCTCAGCGCTCACGCTCGGCCGCATCATCGCCCTGCCGCCGGATCCCGCGACCTCTCTCAAAGGGCCGCTCGGGGTGACGAAGCGGGCCGCCTGGTCAAAGGTGATCCCGCTGGACGACGTCAAAGCCGCGGGGCGGGCGGCCGGGGCCACCGTCAACGACGTCCTGATCGCGGCCGCCACCGGCGCGCTGCGGCGCTACCTGGAGGGCCGCGGCGAGGACGTGGACGGGCTCGAGGTACGGGCGGCGGTGCCGGTCAACCTGCGTCCGATCGAGCGTGGGCTGGAGCTCGGCAACAGCTTCGGCCTGGTCTTCCTGCAGCTGCCGATCGGAATCTCCGAGCCACGCCGCCGGCTGGCCGAGCTGAAGGTCAGGATGGACCGGATCAAGGCCTCGACCGAGGCGATCGTGGCCTTCGGCGTGCTGACCGCGATCGGCGTCGTCCCCAAGCAGGTGCACCCGCTGGCGATCGACTTCTTCGGGAGCAAGGCGTCGCTCGTCCTGACCAACGTTCCGGGACCGCGCGAGCCGCTCTACCTGGCAGGTTCGAAGATCGTCAACAACATGTTCTGGGTGCCCCAGTCGGGCCGCATGGGCCTCGGGATCAGCATCCTGAGCTACGCCGGCGGCGTCATGGTCGGAGTCGGCGCCGACGCCGGGCTGGTGCCCGACCCGGACGCGATAGTCCGCGGCTTCGAAGCCGAGCTGGAGCGGCTGCTGAAACCGCTCGCGAAAGGCCCTTCCCGCGCCCGCGCTCGGAGTCGCCGCCGCGCTTGAGGGAGGTCCGCGTCGACCTCCACGGCTACGACGTCAAGACGGCGACCGACCTGGCCTTCGACAAGGTGCGGGAGGCCTATCGCAACGGCTATGAGCGAGTCGAGCTGCTGCACGGGGCGGCCGACGTCAGCGAGCCAGTCGAATCCGGGCGGGGACGCATCAAGTGGGAGCTCCGCGAGATGGTCCGCCGCGGCGAGTTCGACGCTTTCGTCGAGCGAGACCGGACCTGGCTCAAGGCGGGCTCGATAGTCCTCTACCTGAAGCGCAACCCGCAGGCCAGCCGGGAGCAGTGGGGCAAGGAACCTCCCAAGCGCTACCGCTGAGACGCTCGGTTGGGCGCAAAGATGCGAAATCTCTGCCGGAATTACGCATCGCTGGCGCCACAAGTGCGGAATGGCTAGGTGGGCGGCTCGGCGACGATCCCCTCGGCCAGGAGCTTCTCGACCAGGACGCTTGGGTAGCCCAGCAGGTCCCGCAGCACCTCCCGCGTGTGCTCGCCCAGCCGGGGCGGCGGCGAAAAGGTGGCGGGCTCGTGAGCGGGGAAGCGGATCGAGCGGCCCAGCACAGGCCAGGCGCCAAGCGTCGGATGCTGCACCTTGTCGACCATCCCGCGGGCGATCACCTGCGGGTGGCGGAGGACCTCGCTTACTTTGAGGATCGGGGCGTGGGGGACGTCGTGCGCCTCCAGGACCTCGTCCCATTCCGCCACCGTCCGCTTGCGCATCGCGGCCTTGACGAGGGCGTCGACCTCTGCCCGGCGGGCCACCCGCTTCGGGTTGGTGTCGTAGCGCGGATCGGCAGCCAGCTCCGGAAAGCCGAGCGCGGAGCAGATCTTCGGCCAGAACGCCTCGCCGATGTTGGCGATGACGACGTGGCCGTCGGCGGCCTCGAAGGCGCCGTAGGGGACGATGCCGTAGTGCCCGGTGCCGAGCTTGGCCGGCTCCTCGCCGGTCATCCAGACCTGGCCGGCGGTGTACATCAGGAGGCCGACCATGCCGTCGAGCATGGAGAGGTCGATCCACTGGCCGCGGCCGCTGCGGTCGCGCTCGTGGATCGCGCTGACGGCGGCGATGACGGCGAAGAGGGCGCCCGCCAGGTCGGCCATTGGCAGCCCCATGCGGGTGGGTGGCCCGTCGGGCTCGCCCGTCAGGCTCATGACGCCGCTCATGGCCTGGATGGCGATGTCGAGGGCCGACCTAGAGGCGTACGGGCCGGTCGTCCCGAAAGCGGAGATCGAACAGTAGACGAGGCGCGGGTTGACCTCCGAGAGGGTCGCGTAGTCGAGGCCCAGGCGGCTCGTCACGCCGGGCCGGAAATTCTCGACCAGGATGTCCGAACGGCGCGCCAGCTCGACCAGGACCTCGCGCCCGGCCGGAGCCTTCATGTCGACGGCGATCCCTTTCTTGTTGCGGTTCACGGCGAGGAAGTAGTGGCTCTCGCCCTCGCGCAGCGGCTCGACGTGGCGGGTCTCGTCGCCCTCGCCGGGGCGCTCGACCTTGATGACCTCGGCGCCCAGGTCGCCGAGCAGCATGGTGGCGAAGGGACCAACCAGGACGCGGGTCAGGTCGAGGACGCGAAGGCCCTGGAGCGGGCCACGTGCTGCCACGAGGTGTCAAATGTACAGGTGGAGATTTCGGTGAAAGAGGTGTGCGGATGAGGTTCGAGAACAAGGTCGCTGTCATCACCGGGTCGGGGCGGGGCATCGGCGCCGCGACGGCGGCACGGCTGGCCGCTGAAGGCGCGGCGGTGGTCGTCTCGGACCTGGACGCGGCGCCGGCTGAGGAGACCGCCGGCAAGATCTCCAGCGAGGGCGGCACGGCCAAGGCGATCGCCTGCGACGTCACCTCGCGGGAGTCGGTCGAAGCGCTCATGGAAGGCGCCAAGACGGCCTTCGGACGCCTCGACATCCTGGTCGCCTGCGCTGGCCTGATCCGCGACAACCTCATCTACAAGATGACCGACGAGGACTGGGACCTCGTCATCGACACACATTTGAAGGGCACCTTCTACGCGGCCCGGGCGGCCCAGAAGCTGATGGTCGAACAGCGCTACGGGCGGATGGTCTTCCTCTCCTCGACCTCGGCCCTCGGCAACCGCGGGCAGGCCAATTATTCGACGGCGAAAGCCGGCCTCCAGGGCATGGCCCGCACGCTCGCGATCGAGCTCGGCCGCTATGGCATCACCGTCAACGCCGTTGCGCCCGGCTTCGTCGAGACGCGGATGACGCGCCAGACGGCGGAGCGGATGGGCATCGAGTACGAGCAGTTCAAGGAGGGCGCCGCGTCCCAGATACCGGTGGGGCGGATCGGCCAGCCGGAGGACATCGCCGCCGCGATCGCCTTTTTCTGCAGCGACGAGGCCGGGTTCGTCTCCGGCCAGACCCTGTACGTGCGCGGAGGCCCCTAGCCAGCCTGCTAGAGGGCGGCTCAGGCATGGAGCGCAAGCCGCTCGGCTGGGAGGCCATCGCGGACGCCGGGGCGCTCCGCGTCGTGGGTCTCCGCCTCTCTCCGGGTCAGCGGGTGCAGGAACATCGCAACGCGATCCCGGTGGCGGTCATCGTGACCGAGGGCGAGCTCCACTTCAGCGACGGCCGGCAGGAGGGCGTGGTGGCGGCGGGGGGCATCTTCCTGATCGATCCCGGCGAGCGCCACACCTACTGGGCGGACCAGGAAACGGCGGCCTATATGATCTTTGCGGGCCTGCCGGGAGTCCGCTCGCGGCCGTGGACCCTCCGTCAGCGCTAGTCGCAATATCACCCAGTGTGATAACGTTACGCTGGGATTTTGAGTGGCTGAAGCTGGCCGCGAGACTGCTCGAAGGGCGGGTCGGCTGACTAGTGCCCACCAAACCATCAAGCGGATCCGTAAGCGGCTCGACGAACTTGAGACCGAGTGGCAGCAGCTGGCTCGGGAAAGCGAAGCACGGTTGCCTTCGCGGCGGCGGCGCGGCAGCCGCCCCTGACTCTCTCAGCAGACTCCAACCGCTAAGTTAGACCTCCATGCGCACACCTGCGGCCCGGCGTTGAGAGCCGCCTGGCCCGGATCCCACACCCCGCTCGGAGCGCTCTGGGACGGGGAGGGAACCAACTTCTCGATCTTCTCCGAGCACTCCGAGTGGGTGGAGCTGGTGCTCTTCGACGCCGAAGGGCGCGCGACCAGCTCCTACGAGCTCGCGGAGTACACAGACCTCCACTGGCACGGCTATGTGCCGGGGGTCGGCCCCGGCCAGCGGTACGCCTACCGTGTCCACGGGCCCTACCGGCCCTCGCACGGCTACCGCTACAACCCCAACAAGCTGGTGCTCGACCCCTACGCGAAGGCGATCGCGGGCCAGCTCGAGTGGGGGCCGGAGATCTTCGGTTACGACCTGGCCAAGGGCGACGACGCGAGGAGCCGGCTCGACTCGCTGCCGCGGATGCCGCGCTCGGTGGTCATCGACGAGCACTTCCCCTGGGGGGACGACCGCGCGCCCAACGTGCCCTGGTCGGACACGGTCATCTACGAGCTTCACGTGCGCGGCTTCACGATGCGCCAACCGGACGTGCCCGACCGGCTGCGCGGCACCTACGCTGGGCTCGCGCACCCGGCCGCGATCGAGCACCTCCAGCGCCTCGGCGTGACCGCGGTCGAGTTGATGCCGGTCCACCATTTCATCGACCAGGGCGCGCTCCTGGAGCGCGGCCTCCGCAACTACTGGGGCTACGACTCGATCGGCTACTTCGCGCCCGAGGGGCGCTACAGCTCAGGCGGCACGTCGGGCGAGCAGGTCGACGAGTTCAAAGCGATGGTCCGGGCCCTCCACCGGGCGGGCATCGAGGTGATCCTGGACGTGGTCTACAACCACACCGCGGAGGGCAACCACCAGGGGCCGACCCTGAGCTTCCGCGGCATCGACAACCAGGGCTACTACTTCCTTTCGCCGGACGACCCGCGGTACTACTGGGACGTCACCGGGACGGGCAACACTCTCAACGTCCGCCAGCCGCAGACGCTCCAGATGATCATGGACAGCCTCCGCTACTGGGTCCTCGACATGCACGTCGACGGGTTCCGCTTCGATCTCGCCTCGGCGCTGGCACGGCAGTTCTACCACGTCGACCGGCTCTCGGCCTTCTTCGACATCATCCACCAGGACCCCGTGCTCTCCCAGGTCAAGCTCGTCGCCGAGCCCTGGGACGTGGGCGAAGGGGGGTACCAGGTCGGCAATTTCCCGGTCCGCTGGGCGGAGTGGAACGGCCGCTTCCGCGACACCGTGCGCGACTTCTGGCGCGGTCAGTCGAAGGGCGTGTCCGACCTCGCCTTCCGCCTCACCGGCTCCTCCGACCTCTACCGCGGCGACGGTCGGGGGCCCTTCGCCAGCGTCAACTTCGTGACCTGCCACGACGGCTTCACGCTGCGCGACCTGGTCACCTACAACGAGAAGCACAACGAGGCCAATGGGGAGGCGAATCGGGACGGGACCGACGACAACCGCTCCTGGAACTGCGGCGACGAAGGGGACACCGACGACCCGGCGGTCATCGAGCTCCGCGGCCGCCAGATGCGCAACTTCCTCGCCACCGTGATCCTCTCCCAGGGCGTCCCCATGTTCCCGGCCGGCGACGAGATCGGCCGCACCCAGCGGGGCAACAACAACTGCTACTGCCAGGACAACGAGCTCTCCTGGATCGATTGGGAGCACACCGACGAGTGCCTGCTCAAGTTCACCGAGCGGCTGCTCCAGCTCCGGCGCGAGCAGCCCGTGCTGCACCGCAAGAAGTTCTTCGCCGGGCAGGTGGGTCGCCGCCAGAACCGCAAGGACGTGGCCTGGTTCCGGACCGACGGCCACGAGATGAGCGAGGCGAGCTGGAGGAACGACCACCTGCTCTCCATCGGCATGCTCCTGAACGGCGACCTGATCCCGGATCGCTCCGAGCGCGGAGAGCAGATCAAGGGCGAGACGCTGCTGCTCCTGATCCACGCCCACTGGCACCGCGCCAACTGGCGCCTGCCGACCGGCTGGGGCGATGCCTGGGAGGTCCTCCTCGACACCGCCCGCCCCGAGGAGGCCGCGGGCAGCCGCCGTCTGGCAGCAGGCGAGACTCTGCCGATGATCCCCCGCTCGTTCGCGGTCCTCCGCCGCCTAGGCTGACACCTCCGCTATCACTCTTCCGCCTGGTTGCGGATACCCTAAGACTGCGGGACGTGATAGCCAGATGGGTTCAAGAGCTACCAGGCCTATCCACAGGCGTGAGAAACATGTGGAAAGACCTGACATAGCATTCGGTGATAGCGGCGACGCGGAGAGTGACCGGCGGGCCCCTGAAACGGCCGCGGGCGACCCCGAGGAGGCTGCCCGTCAGTGGCACACCACGTTCGATGCGATCGGCGATGGGATCTGTCTGCTCGACGGCCAGGGTCGCATCGTCCGTGCCAACCGAGCCCTGCTCGAGCTGCTCGGCGGCAGCCCCGAGAAAATCCTGGGGCGGGCGCCCGCCGCGGTCCTGAGCGAGGCGCTGGGCTTGCTCGACGTCCCGGGCCTGCTGCCCGCGGTCGAAGCGACCGGGCGCCGCCACTCCGCCGACCTCCAGTCGGAGGAGCGCTGGTACCACGTCAGCGTCGACCCGGCGGATGATGACCGGGGCCGGCCGGCGGGCGCCGTGCTCATCGTCTCCGACATCACCGAGCGCAAACGTCTCGAGGAGCAGGGCCGGCTGGCGGAGCGGCGGGAGGTCGAGGCCGTCCAGCTGCGTGACCACATCCGTCGCGTGACCGAGCTGGAGCGGCTCAAGACTGATTTCCTGAACCTGGCCTCCCACGAACTGCGGGGGCCGCTTGCCGTGCTCCGCGGCTACGTCACGATGCTGGAGGACGGGTCGTTAGGTGAACCCTCGAAAGCGATGCGGGCGGCGCTGACCGTGATGCGAGGCAAGCTCCGCGAGATGAACGGCCTCGTCACCCAGATGCTGGAGACGGCGCGGCTCGACGACAGCCGCCTCGTCCTCCAGCTGGAGGACCTCGACCTCCGCGACGTCCTGGCCGAGGCCCGCCAGGCGATCCGGCCCCTGGTCGGGTCCGGGCACCGCCTTCAGGTTCGGGCCGGCAGCCAGCCGGCCCCCATCAAAGGTGACCGGGCGCGGCTCGTCACCATCGTGACCAGCCTGCTCGACAACGCGCTCAAGTACTCGCCCGACGGAGGTCGCGTCACCTGCACGCTGACCATCCGCGAACGGACAGCGCGGATCACGGTCTCCGACCAGGGTCTGGGCATCCTCGCGTCCGACGTGGACCGGCTCTTCACGCGCTTCGGCCGGCTGTTGGACGCTGAGACCAGGGGTATCCCGGGAACCGGACTCGGGCTCTACCTGGCTCGGGAGATGGCCCGCCTGCATGGCGGCGACGTCTGGGCCAGGCCGGCGCCCGGCCGTGGCTCGACGTTCACGGTCGAGTTGCCGATCTCAGCCTGAGTTCTGGTCTTCCTCTGGCTCAGACTTCCAGCAGGCTGACGTCCACGTCGCGGAAGCCTGCCGGCGGCGTGACGCCGTGGGTTTCCAGCGACTTCAGCAGGGCCAGGATGAACCTGGCCCCGGCCAGGTTGACACCATGGTTGCGCGTCAGCGATTGGATCGCCTGCAGCTTCATGACGTCGCGCGGCGAGTAGCGTCGGCGGTTGGTCTGCGTCCGCCGGGGCTTTACCATGTCGAGCTGCTCGTACACCATCAGGGTGCGCGGATGCGCGTCGAGCATCTCGGAGGCGACGCCGAGCGTGTAGATCGGCTTGTCGAGGTCCAGGTGCGCACTGCTCGCCCGGCGGCGTTCAGCGGTTCTCCTATCCATCATCGACTTTTGGTTCCTTTCTTTCACCCACTTACGCTGAAAGTCGGAATGTATAAAACATTATACCAAGACTTCCAGGTGCGGCGTGTGCGCCCAAGTTGGCGTCGGGCTGGCGCAGGCTAAAGGTCGCCCTGGAGGCGCAGCGAGAGATCGATCCGGTCGTCGATCCGGGCCCACTTCTCGCAGCGGCGAACGTGGCCGATCAGCTCCTCGAGCTGGGTCTGGTGGTCGGGCGCCGTCTCGGCGTCCGGCGGCGGGGCCGGCAGCAAGGTTGGGCGCTTCAGCTTGAAGGGGAGAGGGAACCCTGGCCACTGCGGATAGGCGGGCTGCATCTTCAACGGCTCTCCATTACTTGCGCTGTCGGAATCTTGATAGGCGATTGCGCGTTCACCTTATAGCAAAGATATCACTTTTACGTCGAGAATGCGAATGGGCCGGGAAGTATGCTTCGGGGGCTGAAATGGCAAGGGCTCTGAAGCCACCTGGAACGGCGGCGCTGGAAGCGCTCCGGGAAGTCAGCGCGCGCATGATCAGCAGCCTCGACCTGGAGGAGACCCTGGCAGGGGTGGCAAAGGCGATCCTGGAAGTCGCCGAGTGCGACATCGGCGCCGTCTGGCTGCTCGACGAGACGGCCGGCAAGATCCGTCTCCGGGCCACGGCCGGCGAGCGTGCCCCCGAATGGAAGTCGATAGTTCTGGCCACCGACCTGGGCGTCAACGCGGTGACCGTCCGCAGCGGCGGGGTGCAGCGCGTCGAGGATTACTGGGAGCTGCCGCAAGAGCAGCAACTGAAGAGCCCGATCATCCAGAACGAGCCCGTCCGCTCGATGCTGGTGGCGCCCGTCTTCCGGCGGGGCCGGGCGATCGGCACTCTCGCCGCTCACCGCCGGCGGGTCGACCCGTTCACGCCGGAGTCGGAGGCCACGATCCAGGTCCTCGCGGGACAGGCCGGCATCGCGCTCGACAACGCTCTCACCTACTCCGAGCTGGAAGCCGCCCATGCCCGGCTCCAGCTGGCCATCGAAGCCGCCGCCGACCTCTCAGCGTCGCTCGACCCGGGCGAGGTGATCCGGCGGGCGATCAGGCGGGCCGTGGAGGCGGTGGGCTCCGACCGCGGCGTCCTCCTCCGCGTCGACGGTGGGGAGACGGTGGTGGAGGACTTCTTCGACGTCGCGGGGGGTCCGGACTTCATCGGCTACCGGCACCCGATCGCCTTTCAGCCGCTCATGCAGCAGGCGATCTCCACCCGCCGGCCGGTGCTGGGCGGCCGCTTCGACCTCTCCCGCCTGGCCGCGCCGCTGGACTCCGCCCTGGCCGAGGTCAGCCACACCGCCACCCTGCCGCTGGTCCTGGATGGCGAGGTCGTGGCCGTGCTCGTCTTGAGCCGGCGCCGGGACGTGGCTTACCTGGAGACCGACCTCTCGCTGCTCGGGCTGATCGGCAACCAGGCGGTGCTCGCGCTCCGCAATGCCCAGCTCTTCGAGCACTCGCGCCAGGTCGGCCGGGCCCAGACCGACTTTCTGAACCTGGCCGCCCATGAGCTGCGCACGCCGCTCTCGGTCATCGCCGGCTACGTCTCGA
>VBGR01000101.1 GCA_005880695.1 Chloroflexota bacterium | reverse complement strand
GACGGTTCTGGTACGGCTTCATCATCGGCGACGACTGGACTGTAGCCGCCGCGATCCTGGCCGGGCTCATCGTCACGGCCATTCTGAATTCGCGCGGCGTCGCGGCCTGGTGGCTCGTCCCAGTCATCGTGGTCGTGATGGTCGGGGTCAGCCTGCGTCGCGCCAGCCGGGCCTGACAGTCCGTGGCGTTCATCTCGCGTGGCTTCAAGGGCAAGCGCCGCGACCCGGCTGCCAGCTCCCGGCTGCCGCCCGGACAGTACCTGGTCGACGGCTTCCCGGTGCTCTCGGCCGGCCCGACGCCGCGGGCTGACCTTGCGCAATGGACCTTCTCCATCGAAGGCGAGGTCGATGAGCCGCGGCGCTGGACCTGGGAGGAGTTCCGGCGCCTGCCGAGCGAGAAAGTCACCGTCGACATCCACTGCGTCACCAAGTGGTCAAAGCTGGACACCTCCTGGACCGGGGTCTCGCTGGATACCCTCCTGGAGGGCGTCGAGACCGCGGCCGACTACGCGATGGTCTTCTCGGACGGCGGCTACACGACCAACCTGCCGCTGGAGGACCTAACCGGCGGCAAGGCCTGGATCGCATTCGAGTACGACGGCCGGCCGCTCGATCCCGAGCATGGCGGACCGGCGCGCCTGCTGGTGCCGCACCTCTACTTCTGGAAGAGCGCCAAGTGGGTGCGCGGGATCGCGCTCCAGCTCCAGGACGAGCCGGGGTTCTGGGAATCCAACGGCTATCACCTCTACGGAGACCCATGGCGGGAACAGCGTTACTGGGGCGACTGAGCTGGCAGCTCGCCGAGGTGGCCGAAGTCGTCCCCGAAACCGACCACGTCTCCAGCCTCGTCCTCCGGATCGCGGGCTGGCCTGGCCACCTGGCGGGCCAGCACGTCGACGTGCGGCTGACCGCCGAAGACGGTTACCAGGCCCAGCGCAGCTATTCGATCGCCTCGCCGCCTGAGGACGCGCGGGTCGCGCTCACCGTCGAGCGCCTCGAGGACGGCGAGGTCTCACCCTATCTGGTCGGTGAGGTCGTGGTTGGCGACAAGTTCGAGCTGCGAGGTCCGATCGGCGGCTACTTCGTCTGGCGGGCCGGCGACAAGAGCCCGCTCCTGCTCATCGCCGGCGGCTCCGGCGTGGTGCCGCTGATGGCGATGATCCGCCATCGCCAGGCTCGGCAAGCGACGACGCCCACCCGCCTTCTTTACTCGTCGCGCTCACTCGACGACGTGATCTATCGAGAAGAGCTGGAGCGGTATTCGGCGGCTGATCCGCAGCTTCACGTCTACCACACGCTGACGCGGACCCAACCGCCGCGGTGGACCGGCTTCGGACGCCGGATCGACCGCGCGATGGTCGCCGAAGTGGCCTGGCCAGGTGACGCTTCACCGCTCGCTTACGTCTGCGGCCCAACGTCATTCGTGGAGACCGCCGCCTCGCTCCTGGTCGAGCTCGGCTACGACCCGCGGCGGATCAAAACCGAGCGCTTCGGCGCGACTGGAGGATAGCTGTGCAGCAAGGTGAGATGAAGCTCGACGGGAACGCCGTCGCCGGTCTCCTCCGGGAGATCTTCGCAGTCGAGATGACGCTCGCGGCGAGCACCTGCGGGGGTTGCGGGGCCGTCCACCCGGTCGGCCGCGTCGATGTCTACTTGAACGCGCCGGGGGTCGTCTTGCGCTGCCCGTCCTGCGAGCAGGTCCTGATGCGGATCGTCCACGGCAAGGGCCGCTACTGGCTGGACCTGGCGGGCATCCGCCGCCTGGAGTTCCCCGACTCTTAGGAGTTGCCGCCGACCCCGGCGACGCCAACCGGGCAGCTGACGCCGGTGCCGCCAAGACCGCAGTAGCCGTTCGGGTTCCGGGCGAGGTACTGCTGGTGGTAGTCCTCGGCGAAGTAGAACTCGCCGGCCGCGATGATCTCTGTGGTGATGGCGCCGTATCCAGCCGCGGTCAAAGCCTGCTGGAAACGAGCCCGCGACGCCTCAGCCGCGCTGGCCTGCTCTTTGGAGCCGGCGAAGATCACCGAACGGTATTGGGTGCCGGCGTCGTTTCCTTGGCGCATGCCCTGGGTCGGATCGTGGTCCTCCCAGAAGACCCTCAGCAGGTCGTCGTAGGAAACCCGCTTCGGATCGAAGACGACGCGGACGGCCTCCGCGTGGCCGGTCCGGCCCGAGCAGACCTCCTCATACGTCGGGTTCGGCGTGAACCCACCCTCGTAGCCGACCGCCGTCACGACGGCGCCCGGCGTCTCCCAGAACTTGCGCTCAGCCCCCCAGAAGCAACCGAGCGCGAACTCGGCGACCTCGGTTCCCTCCGGGTACGGCGGCGCCAGCGGGGTCCCCAGGACGATGTGCCGGCCTGGCGCCAGGATCGGCTCCGACCGCCCGGGGAGGGCGTCTTCTTTGGCCGGCAATTCCATCGGGTGGCGGGAGTTGAACCACATCGCAATACGCCTCATACCCTGGGCCCCGCGGTGCCAAACAGTCTGCGCCGAGGACCGCCGTCGAACCTTAAGCGGAAGCCCTCGTCGCCGCCTGGTTCATCGTGACGATCTCGCCGTCGTGCCACTCGGGAGGTGCGGCCAGCAATTCCTGGTACTGCTGCGCCATCTTGTCGGTCTCCGGGTCGTTCGCGTTCGCCCGGTAGCTCGCCTCGTCCTCGAACCCGACGGTCAACCAGATCTCGTTGGGGTCGGACTGGCTGCGGTAGACGGCTGTGAACAGGAAGCCCTTTGCTTGCCTCTGTTCCTGTCCCCTCATTACGTCCTGCATCTTTTCGAACGAACCTGGCTTGAACTTCATCCTGGCGACGGTTCCGAACATGGCGGCCACACTCCTCGATTCAGCCCGACAGGGTCGTCCCATGCTAATCGCTTGGCACGAAAGGGGATTACGCATCCGCTGCCCCCAGTTACCAGGGCGCATGGGATTAGGTGAGCTCATCCAGGATGCGGTCACTTCCTGGCCCGGCGTGGAGGCCATCCCCCACCGGTTCGGCGGCACGGAATACCTCTACGGGCGCAAGGAGATGGGACACGTCCATGGCGACCGCCTTGCCGACCTGCCGCTGCCTCGCAAGCTCCGCGATGAGCTGGTCGCAGCCGGTCGCGCGCAGCCTCACCACGTGCTGCCCCAGAGCGGCTGGGTGAGCTGCTGGATGGATGGCCCGGAGGACGCCGCGCGGGTGATCGAGCTCTTCAGGATGCAATACGACCGCTACGCCGCTGCGGCGGCGGCGCGGTCAGCCGTGCGGGAATGAGGCTGCGCGGCGTCTGGCTCGGCAGGACCTCGTCGCCGCTGTCGCGATGAAGGCGCCCCTGCCAGGCTGAACTGGACGCGCCTGGTTCGCGCGCACACTCGATGCTGCAGAACAGCCAACCACCTCGCAAGACGGCGCCGCCGACGGTTTCACGAGCACAGGAGGCGCAGAAAGCAACCATGAGAGGAGCGTGCGCCGCGCCAGAGTCATAGTCATCGTGACGGCAGCACGAAAGAATCGATCAGGCGTACGGCATTGATCGACGAGGCGACGGAACCGGGTGCAACCCGCGCCCGCTGCCGGGGACGCCTGATTTCGGGCGTGCACAGACCTGCTACTCATGATATAACTCATATCAATTCTCATGACAGCGGGCCTTGCAGGCAGGCTCCTCGCGTCTCTATTCCTGGTCCTGGGGTCGTTGGCCTTCCCGCTGGACGACTACAGCCTTCCGCAAACGGTGCTGGTTCCCCTGCCCGCCCCGGCTCCCTCGCTGCCGGATTCCCAGCTGCCGGTCCCCACGCCGGCCATCACCGAGCCGCCGCTTCCGATTCCCACGCCGGCCGTCACGGGGCCTCCGCTTCCGGTTCCCACGCCGGCCATCACGGAGCCGCCGCTGCCGGCTCCGATCCCGGGCTTGCCGGGTTCCCCAGTGCCGGTGCCCACACAGCCTGCCCCCACATTGCCCACCCCCACGCCAGGCAGCCCTTACTCTCCACCGCCGGAGCCGCCGCCGGTGCCCGAGGTTTCACCCGTCGCCGCAGCCACGCTCCAGCCACCGTCGGCGCCTGGCCCGGGCACGATCGCGGCCGGCCAGCCCGGCCCGGAGTCTCCGGTTGCCTCTGCCACCCCGACGCCGGCAACGTCCGCCAACACGAGCACGACCGCTCGCCCGGTCGGCGGCGTTCCGTCCGGCGCGCAGGTGGTCGCCGCTTCCTCCCCGGCACCACCGGTGGCTTGCCCGGCGCTGGGGGCGCCCCCTCCCGGCAGCGACTGCCCTCAATTCGCAATTCCTGGGCTGGCGCTGACGGGGACCAACCTGCTGCTCGAGCTGGCGGCCGGGCTGCTGCTGATCCTGATCGGGCGGTCAGCCTTCTCGGCTCGACGGCGGCGGGCCCGGGCGCGGCCGCCGAGGTAGCGTCAGGCGCCCTTCAGCTGCCCAGCCTGGATCGCCGACAGTCCCAGCGCCTGATCCTCGACGCCGCTTGCCTCGGAGCCGAGAACCCCGATCAGGGCAACCAGGTTGCCGAGCTTGAAAGCCAGCCTCACGGTCTTCATCCCGGGGCGGCTCGGAGCCGGTTCAACCCAGCCTGTGGACTCGTCGCCGAGGCTGAAGGGAACCCGGGAGGCGTTCTGGCCAGCCGCGACCTGCTGGTCGAAGCCGATCTTGGCGTCGGCGGGGTTCGGGTAGACGAGAACCAGGGACTCGGTGACCTGAAACTCCGCGCTGGCAGGTGTTCCGCGCTGGAAGACGGCGTCCCAGCTGGGAGCCGGCTGGCCCTGGCCGGCTGTCGTGGCCGGGCCCGCCCGGAGCACTGAGTAGCCTGCCGGGAGGTCGCCAAGCCGGAGGGTCAGCTGGGCCGGGTCCGGCGAAGCCGGCTGGATCGGAGCCGGCGCCGCCGGCGCCGTCTGCCTCGGCGAGGCTGTGGGTGCGGACCGATGTGAAAGCGCCGGCGGAACCAGGAGGAGGGAGGCGACGACCCCGACTATCGCCACCACCCCCATAACGGCCAGCAGCAGCCGTCTCCGCGCCGGTCTTTTCGGCGGCAAGCCTGTCGCCAGCTCGGTCGCGGCCTGCCGCACCGCCTGGTAGTGGGCAGGCGCCTCGTCCAGCGCGTTGCGACGCGGATTCCAGTACTCGGAGAGCCGGTGATAAGCCTGCTCGACCTCTTCGAGGCTGGCGTCTCGGGGCAGCTCGAGCACTTCGTAAGCATCGCCCGAAGGCCGCGAAAGGGTTGCCAGGAAGGGCAGCTTCATTCGGAATAGAAAAACAATCGGCGGAGAAGCATTGGCAGCCATGTTAGGCCGACGGGCAACTCGACGATCCGGCGGGCTCGACTGTCCGGGATCAGGCCGGCTTCGGTTCGAGCGTCAGTCCCAGCCGGGGGAAGACCTCCTCCGCAAAGCGGCTCAGGACCCCAACTTCGAAGGCATTCGGGAGGTTGACGACCACGTACTCCATGCCCGCCTCGACGTAGGACTGGATCAGGCCCGCAAGGTGATCGGCATCGCCGATCGCCGGGTACCAGGCTCGGACGGCCGCTTCGTCCAGACCGGTTCGGCGGGCCGTGTCGGCCACGACCCTGGCGACCTCCTTCGAGTCACCGTGAATCGCGTAGAACTCCATCGTCTTCAGGACCGTGTCGTAGTCCCGGCCGACCGTCTCGCAGTGCCCGCGGAGGACCTCCAGCTTGTGGCGGACGGTGTCCACCTCGGCGTTCAGGTTGCAGGCGTCGCCAAACTGGGCGACGAGCTTCAGAGTGACTTTCTCGCCGCCGCCCCCGATCCAGATCGGCGGGTGCGGTTTTTGCACCGGCTTCGGCTCGTTGATGGCGCCCCGAACCTGGTAAAAGCGGCCCTCGAACTCCGCTCGCTCCTGGGTCCACATCGCCTTCACGACCTGGACGGCCTCACGCAGCATCCGCAGCCGGTCCGGCGTTTCCGGGTATTCGTACCCGTAGGCCTCGAACTCCTCCTGGTACCAACCCGCCCCGATACCCAAGATCAGGCGGCCGTGGCTCAGGACGTCAACGCAGCTCGCCATCTTGGCCAGCAGCGAGGGCGGGCGGTAGCCGTTGCAGGTGACCAGCTGGCCCAGCCTGATGCTGGTCGTGTCGCGCGCCAGGGCGGCCATCGAAGTCCAGCACTCGAAGGTTGCCTCGGGCTCGGCTGTGGGCCGGGTGTGGAAGTGGTCGTAGACCCAGACGGAGTCGAAGCCGGCGCGCTCCGCCTCCGTCGCGCAGCGGCTCATGGTCTCGTACTTTTCGATGCTGTCCGGCACATCGGCCAGGTCCATCCGCCAGCCTTGAGGCACGAAAGCCCCCAGCGTCAACCCTCTCGCCATGTCCTCACCTTAGCTCCTGTTTGGGGTGGCGATGTCGGCGGCAAACCTGAGCGTCTTGATAGTCGATTGTGGTCTCATAAGATGCACTGACATTCCGCAACAAATGAGCTCAGACGGCGACAAGGTCGATGTGAAGTCCCGCGCCAGACGCCGGGGCCGGCAGCGCGCCGACCAGCGGCCGGGCGAAGAGGCTGTCCAGGTCAACGACGCCTACCATGGCGGGGGTCCCGCGCCTGAGGAGCCAACCGACGACATGCAGCACGCCACCGGCGGCTGAACCGTTCTGCCCCGCGCTCTGGCGCTGGGCCTGCTGGGCCTGCTGCTTGCCGCGATGGCGGCTCAGATGCTGGAACAGGCCTGGGCGGACTCAATCACCGTCGATGAGCCGCACTACATCTGGAGCGGAACCTGCCTGGTCTCGGACGGACTGGACCGCGATCCCTCCCAACCGATCGGCCACCGCGTCCTCTCTGGGCTGGCGGTCCGGCTCGCCGCTACCAGGACAGGCTCCTGCGCCAGCCTGGAGGCCTTTTACCGGGTCAATCCGGACCAGCTCCGCCGCCTGACGCTGGCGGCGCGGGTGCCCAACTTGATCGCGGCATTGCTGCTCGCGGTCGTGGTGTTCTTCTGGGGGCGGGCACTCTACGGGGCCGCGGCCGGCGCGATCGGCATGTCACTCCTCGTGTTCGAGCCCACCGTGCTTGCCCATGGCCACCTGGCGACCGGCGACCTACCGC
Source organism: Chloroflexota bacterium (assembly GCA_005880695.1). GTDB lineage: Bacteria > Chloroflexota > Dormibacteria > Dormibacterales > Dormibacteraceae > VBGR01. The sequence continues at coordinate 8,277 of VBGR01000101.1, read as the reverse complement.
TCAGTCTGGGCGTCGCCGGCACGCTCGGAGCCCACTGGGCCTGGAGCCGGTCACGCCACGGTGCCTGGCTGCTCGTGGGAGGCCTGGCCTTTGGCTGGGCACTGCTCAGCAAGGTGGTCGCCCTCGAGCTGCTGCCGCTGGTTGCCGTCGCGGAATTCTTCACAGCGACAGGCTCAATTGCTCAACGGGCCAGGGCGGCAATCGCGGTGACGGCCGGCCTGGCGGCGCTGGGCTGGGTGCTGGTCTGTTTGGCCTACTTACCCATCACTCTCAAGCTCCCCGCATCTGGGGGCCATCCGGCTCTGCTTGCGTGGGTCGTTCCACCTGGATGGTTCTTCAGCTTGAGCCACCAGCTCGAGGCGGCCGGCGCGGGCAGGAACAACTTCCTGAACGGCCAGGTCAGCCGCAACGGGTTCGCCGCTTACTTCCTGGAAGCCTTCGCGCTCAAGACCACGCTCGGGATGTTGGCGCTCGTGGCGCTCAGCATTGTGGCGCACCTGCGCGCGCGGGCGCGACCAGAGGCGATCTACGTCTGGCTGCCGGTGACTCTCCTCTTCTTCATCCCGAGCTTGGGCAAGCTGGACCTCGGCGTTCGCTATCTGCTGCCGGCCTATCCGCTGCTGGCGCTGGCTGCCGGGTCCCTGGCTGCCCATTGGCCGCGAGCGATGACAGGGCTCCCCTGGCTGGCCGGACGCCGAGCGGCTCTCGGGTTGACTTCCGCGCTGGTGTTCGCCGCGGCTCTGTCCAGCCTCGCCCACCGTCCCCTTCACATCGGCTACTTCAACGAGCTGGCCGGGTCCCACCCCGAGAGATATCTGTCGAACAGCAACCTGGACTGGGGCCAGGACGCCTGGCGCCTGCGCGGTTGGTGGGACGGCGCCGGGCGGCCGCCCCTCGGGGTGGTTTGGTCGCCCAGCTTGCCACCTCAAGACTTCGGCATCGAGGCTCAGGAGCTGACCCTGGAGCAACCCCCGCCAGCCGTCTGGCTGGCGGTGAGCCTCAATTCCCTCGACGAGCAGGCCGGGCACGCTGACGCTGCCTACGCGGCTCTCAAGGAAAGACCGGCCCTGGGCACCAGAATCGGTTCCTCGATCCAGCTGCTGGACAACTCGACTGGCAGGGCTAAATAGCGCCCAGAACGCGGTTCTCAAACCAGTCGTTGCGGAAGGCGGCGCGCGGGTCGAGCCGCTCTACCAGGCGGGTGAAGTCGGGCAGCCGCCGGTAGAGGGCGGCGATGGACGCCGCGTCCTGGAGAAAGAGCTTGCCCCAGTGCGGGCGCGCCTCGAAGGGAGACAGGGCGGCTTCCACCTCGACAAGCGCTCGCTCGACGGAGGCCCGGTCGCGCGTCCAGCTGAAGTGGATGGCGATCGTGTCCTGCTCGTATTGCGGGCTCATCCAGAGCCGGTCGGCAGCTATCGTGCGGATCTCGCAGACCTGCAGCACGTGGCGGATCCGGTCTGCCACAGCACGCAGGGCCTGGATCGCCGCGACAGCATGCCGGCGCGGTGGGAAGTACTCCGACTGGATCTCGTCACCGGCGCCCGGTGTGAAGCCCATGCGAAAGTGCGGCAGGCGGTCCGACCAAAGTCCGGGCACGCCCAACTGCTGTGAGCAGTTGGCGGGGTCGCGGCCGAGGACCGGGTGACGGTTGGCATTTGCCGGAGTGGCGCCCCAGAAATCGCTCCGCTCGGGCCTGCCCGGCAGCCGATCCTTCACCCAGACCTGGTCAATTTCGTCGCCCCAATTAGTGAAAAGGCTGACACTGGTGCCGCTCGCCGTGATCGCGTCGAAGTGGTCGAACAATGCATCCCAGCTCAGGCCCTCGAACACGCGCTGGCTCACCTGGTAGCTCGGTTCGATGTCGAGTGTCAGGCGCGTGACGGCTCCGAGCGCGCCCAGTCCGACGACGAGTCCCTCGAAATCGGCGTCGCCTCGAGATGCCCTGACAATATCGCCGCTGGAAGTGACCAGCTCCACACCTGCGACGGCTGTCGCCAGGTTGCCATTGACGTCGCCGGAGCCGTGCGTAGCGGTGGCGACCGCGCCCGCCACAGAGATGTGAGGAAGCGAGGCCAGGTTGTGCAAGGCCATGCCTTCGGCATTCAGCGCTTGGGCCAGCCTGCCGTAGGTGATGGCGGCGCTGACTGTGACGGTGCGCGCTGCGTGGTCAACGGCAACTTCTTCGGGCAGTGCGTGGAGCAGCAGCAGTTCCGACGAATCGGCGATGCCGGTGAACGAATGCCGCGAGCCGAGCACTCGCAGACGCGGGCTGCTCGCGACGATCTCGCGCACTTGTTCCAGGGTGGACGGGCGGTGCAACTTGCCGGCCAGATATGTGTAAGTGCCGGCCCAGTTCGTTTCGCGCACTCGCTGCAAGCTAGCTCACAAGTTGAGGCGGGGATCGGCAGAGTGACGGACAGTCAATGCGCGAGCTCCCAGGAATCCAAGAAGCAGGAACGCAAAGAGCAGCCAGGCGGCCGTCACCTCGAACGACGTCAGCCGGTTGGTGAGGGAGCCCGCGGGCGCTGAGACGATCGCAACGGCCGCCGCAACGAGGACGCCGGCCTCCAGCGGCGCGGCGGCCAGCATGATCGCGGCCGCCGCGTCGAGGGCCAGGTAGTCCTGGGGATGCCAGTAGCTGGCCAGCAGGAAGGACCCCAAGAGGGCCGAAACCACCACCGGCCAGGTGCTGCGCGTGCGACGCGCACCGATCGCAACCGCGATTACGCCGATAAGCGCGCCCACGTGAATCGCATGCACGGCCACTCCGCCACCCAGAGCGGTAGTCAGGGTCGCTGCCGTATCTGCCTTCGGTTTGGGCATCAGCACTGTGACCAGGTAGCTCTGAATGCCGTCCGGATGCAGCGTCACGAGCATCGCGATGCCGGCAGCGGCCGCCAGCGTCGCGAAGCCCAGCAACGCTCGCGAGCGGCCGGCCACCAGAAGTGCCAGCGGGAGCAGCAGCACGAGGTGCGGCTTGAAGAGCGCCAAGGCGAGGATTGCGCCGCCGAGGAGGTCACGCCCATCCTCGAGCAGCCGCCAACCGACCAGCAGAGCCGCCGCCACCAGGATCGTGACCTGGCCTTCGTAAGCCGAGAACCAGAGGGCCCCCAGCGCCGCCCACCAGATGAAGTAGAGCGCGGCCGGGTGCTGGCGAGGGCGCGCATACCAGGCAGCCCCGGCGAGGGCCGCAAGGCTCAGGGCCACCCAGACCCAGTAGGCGCGCGAGTAGCCAAGCAGCGTGAGTGGCGCCACCAGCCAGGTGATCGGGGCGGGCGTCAGCAGCGCATACCAGGGGCCTGCCGGCTGCAGTGCGGCCACCGCCGTCCGCTCGAGCCCGGTGTCATAGATGTGGGACCAGCCGTACCGCAGTCCGACCTCGGCCCCAGCGTAGTAGAGCCGGAAGTCGTTCTTGCTGAAAAAGGATTGGACTCGGTCGACGTAGATGAGGAGGTTCAAGAGCGCCGAAACGATTAGAGCGATGCTCCAGAGCGGCCGTAGACGAGCGAGAAGGCTGAGCGGACGCGGGAGTCGATCGTCAACTCCCAAACGCCAGGATGTCAGGTCCATCAAGCGTGCGGCGACGCTTTCACAACACCTTTTATGATGCTCGAAGACCGCGCCGGCTCGCCGCTGGGACCTAAGCTGGATCGTCCGCGAGCATGAACACCCGCAGCGGCTGTTCGCGCCCTCGCAGTTGAACCTCGTCACCCCCGCGCAGCGGCCTCTGGGACGAGATTCTTTGAGAGGCGGCTTCGCTGAGCACGAGCCAGGTGCCGAACCGCTTGTTCAAGCCTTCGATTCGGACCGCTGTGTTAACCGCGTCTCCGATGATCGTGTACTCCATTCGTTGGGGCGCGCCGATGGTCCCGGCGATGACTTGACCGCTGTGAATCGCCACCCCGATTCGGAGGCCGCCGACCGCCGCGAACGTTCCCGCCAGGTTGCGCTCATCGAGCCGGGCGCGCATTGCGAGCGCCGTCTGAAAGGCTCGGTCAGCGTCATCGGTATTTGGTCGGGGGAGACCGAAAGTCGCCAGCATCGCATCACCAATGAAGGAGATGAGGGTGCCGCCATGGTCGAAAAGGATCGTCACCATTTCGGTGAAATAGGTGTTGAGCAAGGGAACGACCTGGTTGGGCTCGAGTCGCTCGGAGAATGCGGTGAAACCTCTGATGTCGGCGTACAGGATCGTCACGTCGGATTCGCGCGCACTTTCCTCCAGCTCCTGGCCGCGCGAGATCATCTCCAGCGACTCACGCTCGGGAAAGTAGCGCTCAAAGGCCGAGAGGAGGGTCTCGCGGCGTTCGGCGTCGACCCGCTCGCGCAGCCCATTCAGCTCGATCATCGAGTGGACCCGCGCGTTCAGCTCTAAGCGATCGACTGGTTTGGATAGAAAGTCGTCAGCCCCGGCCTCCAGCGCCTTGACGCGGTCCTCCGTCGCATTCAGGGAGGTCACCATCACGATCGGGACCAGGCTTGTCGCCTGTTCTTCGCGCAACTTCCGGCAAACCTCGAAGCCATCGAGATCGGGAAGGCGTACATCGAGGAGCACGAGGTCAGGGGGACTCTCGCGCGCCAACTCCAGGGCGCCCAGTCCGCTGTCGACGGTCATGACCTCGTAGCCCATGGGCTTGAGGTATGCCTCGATGAGCATCGAGTTGGCGCGGATATCGTCGACGACCAGGATCCTCGGCAGCTTTTGCTCCGTCATGCCGGTTTATGGCCTCGGCAGCGTGGTCGGTGCCCGCACGGGCGGGGTCATCTCTCCTCTGAATTCGTATCTCCGGAAGCCGGTCGCCTGCCGGACGATGCGAGTCCGTCCGCTCTGATCGGCGTCGATGCCGATAATCTGGCGATCGCCCTCGCTGTCCTCGACCAAAGCCCAGCAAACGAGCGGCAACGAGAGCTCCTCCTCGACATCGGTCTGTTCGCCCGTCCCGTAGACCGCCCACCAGCTCATCGCCGGCGCGATTTGGAGCACCTTCATCGCATTTTCGCGAAATGCGGCTCCCTCAAGCTGGCCTGCCCGAACGCCCCCTTCTGCCACTCTGATTCCTACTTAGGATCCTAGGTGTGTCAAGTCAAGTCAAGCTTGGCTTCGTGGGCTGTGACCCCACGATTCCGTTGACCTAAGATCAGGCCTCCAGCAGTGTCGTCCAGGGATCGTCCGATGCTCCCCAGACCTCGGCGGCGAGGTTCACGAGCCGATGGCGTCGCGGCAATGCCCAGGATTGAGCGCGGAAGCAGAGTCCCGTACTACCGGCAGCTCCTGCAGATTCTGCATCGCGGGATCGAGGAGGGCCGTTGGAAAGCAGGAGAGCTGATCCCATCGGAATCCGCACTCGTGGCCACTTACGGCATCAGCCGCACAGTCATCCGGCAAGCGCTCGACCTCCTCTCGATTCAAGGCCAGGTGCGCCGCGTCAAGGGCAAAGGCACCTTTGTCGTGGAGGGATCGATGTGGGATGTATCACCGGAGCTTTCCGGCCGCTACGAGAAGTTGAGTGCCAGCTACCGCGTGCACTCGATTTTGGACAATCGGATTACCGAACCGGATCCTGACCGGCGCAAAGCTCTTGCACTGGGCCAGTCAGCCACCGTTCTGCACGTTGTTGTCACCAGTTCGCGTGCAGACCAGCCGGATGAAGTCGCGACCTTTTCGACCTTTGACGTCGTCAGCAAGGCCACACCTGCCCTCGAGGAACTCATTCGATCCGGGAGGACCCCGCGCTTTCAGGTGGGCGGCCCGGCGGTTCCAGTCCAGCTCGCGGAGCGAGTTGGCCTGCGGCTAAGCCATTCGCGCACCACACTCAGCTCGATCAATTGCAGCGCAGCTGAAGCCAAGATCGTCGGAACTGAGCCTGGGACGAGCGTCCTCTGTTTCGAGTGGGTGACCTACGACGTCGCCGGGCGGCCGGTGATCGCCGGCCGATCCATCACGAAGGAAGGTGCCCGGTTGTACTTTGCCGTCCCTCACCGCGCGCACTGACGACGTGAGGGTTCTGAATCCAGCCCGCGCTCAGCTTGCGGCCGCAAGCGCCTCGAGGCCGGGTAGGCGCCGCGCTCTCATAAGGGCCTTGGCGAGTCGCTCGATCGCGGGCCAGTTTTCGTCGACGAGGGCTTCTGCGCGCTGCATAAGAGCCTCCTCGTCGGGCGAGTCGAGCAGGTGCAGCCACTCTCTTGCAACGGCGTCGAGATCGAACCCGGAGGCATTAGGGTTACGGAAGCTGGCGCGTCGGGCCTCGGCTATCGCCCCTGCGAGGAAAGTGATGACGACTGCCTCGACGAAGCGCTCGTGCCGCTCGTCTTGGGAGACTTCAGGGCGGTACCAGTCTGGTCGGCGGAAGTTGGTGTGGCCGTGGCCTCCTTCGCTATCCCCGACGACATCAACGTCGACGAGGTCCAGCCCCAGGCTGTGACCGACGACCGCGTGGCCGGCTTCGTGGTAGGCGACCTCCTCGGGCGTCGAGTCGCGGCTGGGCGGGGCCTCGATCATCAGCTCGGGGCCTGATGTTACCGCCCAGCGTCGCCTCTTCTGAGGTTGGGTAGTACGCGCTAGTTTGTAGGTGGTGGCGGTGGGCTTGTGTCAGGAGCGGACTGCATGCTGACAGTGACGGATGACGAGCGCCGTAGCGACGTGCTGGAGGTGGCTCTGAGCGAGGCAGTCGGATGGCTCCGGTGCTATCTCGACGACGTGGATCTGGACGAGGTTAGGCGTGAGAGGTTGCTGGGTTTTCTCGACAGCCTTTCCGATCTGCCCGTGCCGAGCCCAGCGCCACCGTAACCAGCAAGAGTGGAGGTATGTTCTCCTCGGAGGGTCGGCTAGGGCTTATTGAGCATCTGGTACGGAACCTGGTGCACTCTGCGCACTACCCGGGTAGAAGGGCCCCGTCGCGCCGCTCAGATTGCCGGCGGTGGCATTGATGGATTGGCAAGTTTGGTTCGGCATGCCAGTGCCGCTCGGATTCGGAGCTGCGTAGACGACGCCGACTGGTAGTGAAAACGCGGCCAGCGCAAGGGCAAGCAACAGTTTCCGCCTCATGATCTCAGCCCTCCGATTTACAACCGGTGGCTGCGCTGAGCGCAACCGTACAGTTATCAATACTGGGATTGGTAACGGTCCAGATTTGAGTACCGCTGGCTTGATCCCACGCTTGGCCAATGAAGCGGAATGAGAGGTCGTGCTGCCCTGGATACGCCGGCAATCTCGGTTTGTATCGACCGCGAGTCGCCGCGATTTGGACCTCACCGCTTCGGCCCAGCTACAGGGCCGACCGCAGGAAGCCGCGGATCTCGCGTGGCCTGAGAGGGCATCGTTGCCTCTTCGATCTCGCCGGCAGAGCGCGGCGAGTAGCCTACGTCTAATGGTTCGCCGAAGGGCTGGGTGGATTAGCTTGGTCGCAGCCTTCGCCGGTGTTGGCCTGCTGTTGTCCGCTTTAGCACTGTCCTTCGTGGTCTTTTTGGTCTTTCGGCCTACTGCGAGTGAACCTCAAAGCCAACCTGAGGTGATCGCCAGCGCAGCGGGTGCGGTTGCTACTTTGGGATGGGTCTTGGGAGCTTTAGTAGCGGTCATTACGGGCGGAGTTGGCCTCGTGCGTCGGGACCGTTCGACACCGATCGCAGTACCGGTTGTCGGTCTTCTAGTGGGTCTCGGTTCGATAATGGTTGCAGTTGGAGTCGGTATCTACACTTGGGCGCAGATTTCGAGCCACTAAGACAACCCCACGCCATTTCGTCGGCGCTTGTGTGGTCTGGGTGGCCGTTCCAGTCGAACCACTTCCGAAGGAATCTAAAGGCTGGGTGGGCGGGCGCGGGGACATGGCGGCCAGTCCGAATCAATGAGACTTGGACTTAGTCAGACAGCAGACTGGCGTTTATACAGAACTGTTGCTACACCGCTGCTAGATAGCTACGCAAAGTAGCCTTGTTGAGCGGGCGGTCTGAATACGAAATCTGGCACGCCTGGCAGGAATCGAACCTGCTGCCTTGCGGTCCGGAGTTCTAGGCATCCCGCTTCGGAATAGCTGTTTGGAATTCGCGGAATGACGCTGAGTGGTGCCGTTTCACACGGTTTACCGGCTGGGTTGCTGTACGCGGCTGCGCCATAGCTCTACAGATCAGGTAACACCGCCTGGGTTGACGGCACGCGGCTGCCGCAGCCGGCGCCGCGACCGCCATTGCGGTGCCAGCTGCCCCCGGCCACCCGCGTGCGCTCGATCCGGCCACAGATGCAGCAGCCTGACAGCTCTGCCAAAACCATTGGCCCGGCTCTAG
>VBGR01000100.1 GCA_005880695.1 Chloroflexota bacterium | reverse complement strand
CGGTCGAGGAGTACGTCACGGCGCTGGAGGCGCTCAAGCGCCAGGCCAGCCCGGCGCCGGTCTGACGCGGCCGGCATTGCTGCCCCGCCCGGAGTATCCGCGGCCGACGCTGCGGCGCCGCGACTGGGTCAACCTGAACGGCGAGTGGGAGTTCGGCGCCGGCGAGACTGCCAGGTTCGATCGCCGCATCCTGGTGCCCTTCGCTCCCCAGTCGCGGCTTTCCGGGATCGGTCTGCGGGCGCCCGGTGACGTGGTCTGGTATCGGCGGCGCTTCCAGGCTCCCGAGGCGGACCGGGTGCTGCTCCACTTTGGGGCGGTCGACTACCGGGCGACGGTCTGGCTGAACGACGTGGAGGTGGCCCGGCACGAGGGCGGCCACACCCCATTTGCGGCAGACGTCACCACCGCGCTGCAAGGCGCCGACAACGTCCTCGTCGTGCGGGTGGAGGACCCCCTCGCCGACCTCAGCCTGCCGCGCGGCAAGCAGTACTGGAAGGAGACCTCCGAAGGCATCTTCTACACGCCGACCACCGGGATCTGGCAGACGGTCTGGCTGGAGCCCCTTCCGGCGCGACACGTCGAGAGCTTGCGGCTGCGGCCGGACCTGACCGGCGGGGCGCTCGACTTCGAAGTCGGCGGCGAGGGGCCGATCGAGCTGACCGCCTCGCTGGCTGGAAGTGTCGTCGGTCGCTGGAGCGGATCGGCGGGCAGCGGGCGGTTGGCGCTTGACGAGGTCCAGGCCTGGAGCCCGGAATCGCCGCGGCTCTACGAGCTCGAGGTGCGCATCGGATCCGACGTGGTCGCCGCTTACTTCGGGCTGCGGACGGTGGAGACACGGGACGGCAGGTTCTGGCTCAACGGCGAGCCCTACGTCCAGCGGCTGGTGCTGGATCAGGGCTACTTCCCTGGTGGCCTACTGACCGCAGCGTCGGATCGCGATCTGCGCCGCGACATCGAGCTGGCGAAGTCCCTGGGCTTCAACGGCGCGCGCAAGCACCAGAAGATCGAGGACCCACGCTGGCTGTACTGGGCCGACCGACTGGGCTTCCTGGTCTGGACGGAGATGCCCTCGGCCCACGAGCATTCGCCGGAGTCCGAGCGACGGCTTGCCGCCGAGTGGACGGAAGCCGTCGTCCGCGACCGCGATCACCCGTCCGTCGTGGCGTGGGTGCCGATGAACGAGAGCTGGGGATTGGGCCCGGCCGAGGACGCCGCCACGGCCCGGTTCCTGGTCCAGCTGTACGAGCTGACGCACTCACTCGACAGCACGCGGCCGGTGATTTCCAACGACGGCTGGGAGCAGGCCCTGACCGACCTCTGCACCATCCACGACTACGGACCCGCCGCCGACCTGGCCCGCCGCTACCGGACGCTGGAAGCCGCGCTCGACCCCAGCGGCGGGCACCGGCCCCCCTACCTCACCGGCTTCGCCTACCGCGGCGAGCCGCTCCTGGTCAGCGAGTTCGGCGGCGTCAGTCTGGGCGCTGGCGAGGGCTGGGGCTACTCGCAGGCGGGCGACGCGGCGGCCCTGCTGGACACCTATCGCTCGCAGGTGGAGGCGCTGCTGGCGCCCGGCCCGGTCCAGGGGTTCTGCTACACGCAGCTGACCGACGTCGAGCAGGAGCGCAACGGGCTGCTCACCTTCGACCGGCAGCCGAAGGTCGACCCGGCGCTCATCCGGCCGGTGACGCAGACCCCCAAGAGGACACACCAATTCGGCGCGTTTGGCGCTGCAGACGCGTAATTCCTATGCGGATTTCGCGTCGTTGGGTCCAACCGTCCCTTTGAGGTCGAGCCGCACCGGCCCCCGCCGCTCCGCCGACTCGACGGCCGCCAGCATGAGGGCGAGGCTGCCCAGGTTGTCCCGGGCCGAGCTCTCGGGCTGGCGCCGCCGGCGGACCGCGGCGGCCAGCTCGGCCAGGCAGCCCCAGCGGTCGATCCGCCGCAGCTTCGGCAGGGCGGCGGCGACCGGCTTGGCGCCGCGGCGGTGCACGGTGACCACATCGGCGCGGCTGGCGTCGTCCGAACGGCTGCTCCAGAGAACCTCGCCGTCCTCGAACTCCATGCGCCACTCGCCCGACCAGGGCGTGATCGGCCCGGCGCTGATCCAGCTGCCTCGATAGCTGACGACGACGCTGTCGAAGTTGATCGTGGCCACCGCCGCCGCTGGACCCCGAAACCAGCTCCAGGGAGGGTTCCAGGCTTCGCAGCTGATGCTGTCTGCCTCCCGTCCCAGAATCAGCCGGAGCAGGTCGAAATGGTGGATCGACATGTCCACCAGCAGCGGCTGGGCGTAGGCATGGTGCGCACCGGGGCCATTAGGGCCGACCGGCGAGTACTGCCGGAAGTCGATGCTGATCGCGTGCAGCGGCCCGAGCGGGGCCTCGCTGACCAACCGCCTGACCTCGCGCACTGCCGGGAAGAAGCGGTAGTTCTGGCTCACCATCAGGACCAGTTCGCGCTCGTCGGCGAGGGCGACCAGGGCGCGCGCTTGCGCCAGGTCGGAAGTGAACGGCTTTTCCACCAGGACGTGCCTGCCTGCTTCGAGGGCGGCGCGGGTCACTGTGGCGTGGCCGGGCAGGATGGTCGTCACCAGCACGGCCTCGGCTCGGGTCGCCTCGAGTCCGCTTTCCAGAGTGGCAAAGCAGCGCTCGGCGGGCACCTTCGCCTGCTTCTGCACCAGCGCCAGCGCGGCGGGATCGGGGTCTACGCAGCCGACCAGCTCCACCTCAGTCAAGTCAGGCAGCACGCGCCAGGCCCAGTCCCTTCCCCAACCCCCGAGGCCCACCTGCAGAACGCGCAAGGCCTGAGCCACGCGGCCGATCCTACTGGAAGCGCCGCCGCCGCCCGGCGTCCTCGAAGCTCGTCGCTTGACAGCGCCGACGAGCCGCCAATACGATCCCGCTCAGCCGCTTTACCTAGCGGTCAAACAAGAGGGGTAGGTTTTCAATTGGGGGCAGCCAGGACACCGGTGACCGGGTGGATCGCCAACGGCGGGCTCGTCCAGGCTGCCATCTGCACGTCGTCGTAGCCGACCAGCGAAGGTCCCCGGGCACCTCAAGGCGGCTCGACCCGGATTTCCAGACTCGGAGGAGGAACTAGTATGGTCAGCAGCCGAAACGTCAGTTCGAATTTGCATCGCTGGGGGTGTTGGTGATGCTTGGATCACGGCTTAGGCGGACGTTAGTCCTGGCTGCCGTCGGCGCCATCGCCGCGGTTGCCTGCGCGCCAGGCGCGTCAAACAACAACCCAAGTACCAGCGCCAAGGGCGGCAGCGTGACCGTCATCGGAACCTGGTCCGGCAGCGAGCTCGACTCCTTCAACGCTGTCGTCAAGCCGTTCACCGATCAGACCGGCACGACTGTCAACTTCGAGGGAGCCCGCGACCAGGACGCGATCCTGTCCACCCGCGTCGCGGCGGGCAACCCGCCCGACCTGGCCGCAGCGCCAGGCCCAACCCTGCTCAACAGGTTCGCCGCGCAGGGCAAAGTGATCGACCTGGGCAAGGTGCTCGACACCGGCCAGCTCGCCAAGGACTACTCAAAGAGCTGGATCGACCTGGGCACGGCCAACGGCAAGCTGGTCGAGGTCTTCTCCTGGGCCGCCCTCAAGGGCCTCATCTGGTACGACCCCAAGGTCTGGACGGCAAAGGGCTACCAGGTGCCCAAGACCTGGGCAGAGATGATCACCCTGCAGAACAAGATGAAAGCGGACGGCACCACTCCCTGGTGCATGGCCGTCGAGAGCGGCGGTGACAGCGGCTGGGCCGGCAGCGATTTCCACAAGGAGATCGCCCTGAGCGCAGCTGGCCCGAGCGTTTACGACAAGTGGTGGGCGGGCAAGCAGAAGTGGACCTCGCCCGAGATCAAGGCGACCTGGACCGACTTCGGCCAGGTCCTCGGCCCCGGCACCAGCAACGTCTACGGCGGGGCCAACTACGTCAACAACACCTACTTCGGCGAGGTCGGCAACCACATGTTCACGACGCCGCCGGGCTGCTACATGCTGAACCAGGCGTCGTTCATCACCGACTTCTTCGTCAAGGCCAACCCTGCCCTCAAGCCCGGACCGACCGGGGACTTCAACTTCTTCCCGCTGCCGGACATCAACACCAAGTACGCCGGCGCCCACGTGGTGTCCGCCGACGCTTGGTCGATGTTCAAAGACACGCCCCAGTCCCGCGCGCTGATCAAGTACCTGGTCACCCCTGAGGCGCAGGCGATCTGGGTCAAGCGCGGCGGCAAGCTCTCGCCCAACAACCGGGTTGCCTTGAGCGACTACCCGGACGATCAGACGCGGTCGATCGTCAAGCTCCTGCTGGAGACCAAGATCGGCCGGTATGACGCCGGCGACCTGATGCCGTCGGACATGAAGCACGCTTACTGGACGGGCATCCTCGACTTCATCCGAGACCCGACGAAGATCGACACCATCCTGGCCAACCTCGACAAAGTCCAAGCCAGCGCCTATACGTCATAGGAGGTAGGACGTGGACCTGAGCCTGCTGCTAACAGACGTACCGACGCTGGTCGTCGTGATCGTCGGCGTGCCCGCCGTACTGGGCGCATACATCTTGGGCGGCGAGTTCTTGGTCCGACGTCTCCCCGACCGCGCGCGAGGGTCGGTGCGCCCCTGGATCTGGGTCGCTCCGGCCCTCTTCTTCGTTACGGCTTTCCTGGTGGCGCCGGCCATCGGCACTGTTTTCACGAGCTTCCAGAGCCATGGTGGCGACTGGATCGGGCTCACCAACTATCAGAGACAGCTGGTCGATTTCCCGAACGGAGGCGCTTGGATAGCGATCCGAAACAACCTCTACTGGCTCGTGCTCTATACGCTCTTCGTGCTCTTCTTCGGCCTCCTGCTGGCTGTGCTCTTCGACCGTGTGCCGTACGAAAGCGTCGTCAAGTCGCTGATCTTCATGCCGATGGCGATCTCCGCCGTCGCATTGGGCGTGATCTGGAAGTTCATGTTCTGGTACCAGCCGGCGGACGCGCCACAAACCGGAACTCTCAACGCCATCGTCGTAAACGTCTTCCACCAGGCTCCCAAGACCTGGCTCACCGACCCGAACGTGAACAACTTCGCGCTCATCGCGGCCGCCATCTGGGGCATCACCGGCTTTTCGATGGTCATCCTCTCGGCCGCATTGAAGGGAATTCCGGCCGACCTCTTGGAGGCGGCCCGGGTGGACGGCGCGGGCGAGATCACGATCTTTCGGCGGGTGATCTTCCCGCTGATGATGCCGACGGTCGTCGTGGTCGGCACGACGCTCGTGATCTTCGCGTTGAAAGCCTTCGACATCGTCTACGTCATGACCGCCGGCAACTTCGGCACGGACGTCCTCGCCAACCGGATGTACAAGCTGCTCTACCAGGCGGACAACCCGGGCGGCGCCAGCGCCGTCGCCATCATCCTGCTGCTCGCCGTGATCCCGGTCCTGATCTTCAACCTGCGCCAGTTCCGCGCAGTGGAGGCACGCCGATGACAGCCGAGGCCGCCGCCCGCGTCGGGGTATCCCATACCGCCCGCTTCTCCCCTGCCTGGGTGGCCGAGAGGCTGCAAGGCGCCGTCCTCCATGTGGCTGTTATCAGCCTCACAGTCGCCTGGATGGTGCCGGCCGCGGGCCTTCTGATCAGCTCGTTCCGGCACTTCACCGACATCAACCAGAGCGGCTGGTGGACGGCCCTGGCTCCGCCTTACAACTTCACGCTTGAAAACTACGTGCAGGTCTTGCAGTCGAGCAACATGGGCCAGAGCCTCTTCAACAGCTTCATGATCACGATCCCGGCCACGCTCATCCCGGTCACCATCGCCGCGTTCGCCGCCTATGCGTTCGCCTGGATGAAGTTTCCGGGCCGGGACTGGATCTTCCTGGCGCTGGTGGGGCTGCTGGCCGTGCCCCTGCAGCTGAGCTTCATCCCCGTGCTGAAGGTCTTCGTATCCATCGGCCTGGTCGTCCAGAACTGGGGGTTCGTCGGAGTCTGGCTGGCACACACCGGCTATGGCCTGCCCTTCTCCATCTACCTCCTGGCCAACTTCTTCCGGGCCCTGCCCTCCGACCTCTTCGAGTCAGCTGAGATCGACGGCGCGGGTACGCTGACCGTCTTTTTCCGGATCGTGCTCCCGCTCTCGGTGCCGGCCATCGCCTCGCTCGTGATCTTCCAGTTCCTCTGGATCTGGAACGACCTCCTGGTCGCCCTGATCTACGTGGGCGGTACAAAGTCGGTGGCGCCGCTGACGGTCACGCTCGCCAACCTGACCAACTCACTCGGGCAGGGCTACAACCTGCTGACCGCCGCGGCATTCATCTCGATGCTTGTCCCGCTCATCGTGTTCTTGAGCCTCCAGCGCTACTTCGTGCGCGGCATTCTGGCCGGATCTGTGAAGGGGTAGATCGAAAAAAATGTCATCAGTCACTTACGACCACGTCGTCAAGCGCTACACCTCGGACCTCACAGTCGTCAAGGACTTCAACGTCGAAATCGCCGACAAGGAGTTCATGGTCCTGGTCGGACCCTCGGGCTGTGGCAAGTCCACGGCACTCCGCATGCTGGCGGGCCTGGAGACCATCACCGAGGGCCAGATCCGGATTGGCGACCGTGTCGTCAACCACGTCGCGGCCAAGGACCGGGACATCGCGATGGTGTTCCAGTCCTACGCGCTCTACCCGCACATGAGCGTCTTCGACAACATGGCGTTTCCGCTGCAGATGAAGAAGATGTCGAGGTCGGAGATCGACAAGCGCGTCAAGCAGGCCTCCGGCATCCTGGGCCTCGACAACTTCCTTAAGCGCAAGCCGAAGGCTCTCTCCGGCGGCCAGCGGCAGCGCGTCGCGCTGGGCCGCGCAATCGTCCGCAACCCCAAGGTCTTCCTCCTCGACGAGCCGCTCTCCAACCTGGACGCCAAGCTCCGCGGTCAGACTCGCGTCGAGCTCCAGAAGCTGCACCGCGACCTGGAGACGACGTTCATCTACGTCACGCACGACCAGGTCGAGGCGATGACGATGGGTGACCGGATCGCGATCATGAACGCGGGCATCCTGCAGCAGGTAGGCGCGCCGGGGGAGATCTACGACCACCCGGCCAACCTTTTCGTGGCCGGCTTCATCGGCACGCCGACCATGAACTTCGTGCCCGTCACCATGGAGAACGGCAACGCGAAGGCGTCGGGCTTCGACGTCAAGCTGCCGAAACCCGTGGGCGCCGACAAGGGCATCCTCGGCTTCCGCCCGGAGGCGCTGACCGACCGGATTCAGGACGACGGCTCCACGCTGGAGATAAAAGTCGAGGTCGTCGAGCGTCTCGGGTCGGACCAGTTCCTGTACGGCACGGCCGGGGAGGACACGATCACCGCCCGGGTCGACCCGCGCATGAAGGTGGCGCCGGGCGACCGGGCCCGGCTCGGGCTCGACCTCCGCGGGATCCACCTCTTCGACTCACAAACGGAGAAGGCGCTCCTCTAGGCGAGCCGTACCTGGCGGGCCGGAGGCCGAAACCTTCATCCTTCTACGGTCGTGGACAGCGTCCTGGCCCAGGAGGACTTCGACAAGGCGCGCTTCAAGGCCTTCCGGCGTGCGATCGGCTCCGCTCTGACCGGACGGCGGCGGCGTCTGGTGCCGCTCGAACAGGTGCTCGAAGCCGCCCGGCTCGACGGGCAGGCTTATGGCGGCGTGAGGGAGATCCCCCTCGACCGGGTGGTCGGCTCTGCCTTCCCCGGCCGCGGCCGCGACTTCGATCCCTCCTTCCTGCCCATCTCCGACCGCCTCCGCCACCGCTGGGCCGCCCTTTACGAAGCCATGCTCAACGGAGCGCCCATCCCGCCGATCGAGGTCTACGAGCTGGACGGCTCCTACTACGTCGTCGACGGCCACCACCGAGTCTCAGTGGCGCGCAACCTGGGCTGGGACACGATGCCGGCCCGCGTGACGGAGGTGCGGACCCGAGCGCCGCTGGCCCCGGACGCCGACCCCGCCGAGCTCCTTCGAGCCGCCGAATACGCACAGTTCCTGGAGGCGACCCGGCTCGACCGCCTGCGACCGGACGCCAGGCTGGAGGTGAGCCGCCTCGGCCGCTACGACGAGATCCTGAAGCACATCCTCGGCCACCGGTACTTCCTGGGACTGGAGCGGGGCCAGGAGGTCTCGATGGATGAGGCCGTCGCAAGCTGGTACGACACCGTCTATCTGCCGATCGCGAAGCTGATCCGGCGCCACGACGTGCTGAAGCAGCTGCCGGGCTGGACAGAAGCGGACCTTTACGTGGAAGTCACCCGGCGCTGGCTCGAGCAAGGCAAGGCCGGGCAGGAGGCTGGGCCCCGCCAGGCCATGCACGATCTCCTCGACCAGGAGACCAGGCGCTGGTGGAGGCAGCGCCGCTTGCCCCTGCATCTCTGAGACAGTGATCGGGTGATCGGGGTCATCTTCGGCCCACCTGGCAGCGGCAAGGGAACCCAGGCCGCGCTCCTCCACGACCGCTTCAACCTTGTCCACCTCTCGACGGGCGAGATCCTCCGGCATGAGGTGGCGCGTGGGAGCGAGCTGGGCCGGGAGGTTGGCCGGATCATGCAGGCAGGCCAGCTCGTGCCCGACGACCTGGTCGACCGCGTCGTCCAGGAGCACCTGCGCCAGGTCGAGGGGGACGTGCTGCTCGACGGGTTTCCCCGCACCGTCGAGCAGGCGAAGGCCCTCGACGAGATGCTCGCGGACGCGGATCGCCACGTTGACTTCGTGATCGCCCTGGAGGCGCCCGAGAAGCTCCTCGTCGAGCGGCTCCTGCACCGGGCCCAGGTCGAGGGCCGGGCCGACGACACCAGGCAGGCGATCGAGGAGCGCATGCACGAGTACCGGACCCGGACCGCCGCGGTCCTCGACCACTACCGGTCGACCGGCGTGCCGGTTTTCGAAGTCGACGCCGAGGGTTCGGTGGACGCGGTGTTCGAGCGGGTGCGGGCGTCCGTCAGCCAGGCAACCGCACGCCCTCTCTGACTTGGCCCCATCTCCGAAAAAAGAAGAGGGGCCGCCGAGGTAGGGCTCTCGACGACCCCGGAGGGGGATGGGACTCGAACTAAAGCGACCCTTTCAAATGGACAAGACGTTTGAGGGATGGGCCTTTTAACGCACATTCAATGTGGGACTGGTACTATCCCCAAAAGAGGCTGGGATGGCCGAAATGATCATCAGCCAGGAGCGTGGGGGGGACGGCGTGGCCGCGCGCCTCTGCGACGAGCAGGCGGGCGCCACCCTCTACACGACCTACTTCGATCTCGTTTTTGCCACCTGCTACGGAATCCTGCGGGATCGCGAGGAGGCCGCCGAGGCCACCCAGGAGACGTTCATGCGCGCTTTGCGCACACTGGAGTCCCTGCCCGAGGACCCGCGTGCCTGGCTCAAGGTCGTGGCCCGCAACCACTGCCTTGACCTGCTCCGGCGCCGCCGGCGCAAGGGCGAGATGCCGGCCGAGTACAAGCTCACCACCGGACCCGCCAGCGACCCTGAGCTGACGGCTATCGGCCGCAGCATCGTCAACGAGATCTTCTCCGGCCTTCAGCCGCGCGAGCGCACCGCGCTTTGGTACGCAGTGGTCCAGGACCTGCCGCTGGGCGAGATGGCCAGCAGGATGGAGATCAGCTACCCGGCAGCAGCCCAGCTCCTGCACCGAGCTCGGCGCCGGGCCGCGGCCCTGATGCGCGAGACGGTCGCCATCCTCTTTGGACCGCAGCTGCTCCGGATCGCCAACGCCTGGCAGCGACGGCCGCGGCTGCAGCCCGGCCAGGCCTCCGAGCTCGCCCACGCGGCGGTCATGCCCGCGGCGCTGATCGTGATGTCTGCCGCCGCCGTGTTCATCGCCGCCCAGCCGGCACAAGGCGATTCCGCTGCACGCGGACAGATCCCAGCTCCGGCGCTCGCCGCCCGGACCGTGGCTCCGGTCGCGCCGGCCGCGAGCCAGGCGAATGCCGCCGTCGTGCCGCCTTCCTCGAGTTCCAACACCGCGACTTCCACTCCGCCGGCCCTGCCCGTGGCGGTCCCCTCGGCGGCGGGAGCGGTGCCCTCCGGCCCGGCGGCGGCGCCGTCGGTCTCCCTGCCTCCGGTCTCGCTCCCGGCGGTCACCGTGCCGCCGGTCTCCCTACCCGCGGTCACGACTCAGCCGCTGCCGGTCGTGAACCCGACAGCGCTGCCGGTCCCGGTCGACCTGCCTCCGACGGTGACGGTACCGGCCGTTACGCTACCGCCAGTGCCCGTACCGGTCCCGAGCCTCCCGCCCGCGCTCCGCTAGGGGTCGCACCCGTAACCGCGTCGGCAGGGGCCGAGTGACCCGAGCCGCGATCCTGGGTACGGGCGGCATCGCCAGAGCCCACGCCGAAGCGTTGAAGAACCTCGGGGTCGAGCTGGTCGCGGCGGCGGACATCGACCCCGACCGCCTGGGCGCCTTCTGCGTCGAGCACGGGATCGCCCGCTCCTACGGGGACGCAGGAGAGCTGCTGGAAAACGAAGAGCTCGACTTCGTCAACATCTGCACGCCGCCTTCGACGCACGCCGGCTTCATCCTGCAGGCGCTGAGCGCGGGCGCCTGGGTCCTCTGCGAGAAGCCGCTCTGCGGGTCGCTGGCCGACCTGGACCGGATCGTCGCCGCGGAACGCGAGACGGGTGGGCACTGCGCCAGCGTCTTTCAGTGGCGGTTCGGCTCGGCCGGCCAGCATCTGAAGCGGCTGGCCGGCGCCGGGGCGCTGGGCAAGTCGCTGGTCGGCCTCTGCCAGACCACCTGGTACCGCGACGCCGACTACTACGCCGTCCCCTGGCGTGGTCGCTGGGCGACCGAGCTCGGCGGCGTGACGATGGGCCAGGGCATCCACGCGATCGACCTCTTCCTCTGGATCCTGGGCGACTGGACGGAGGTGACGGCGCAGGTGGCCACCCTGGACCGAGAGATCGAGGTGGAGGACGTCTCTGCGGCGCTCGTTCGCTTCCAGAGCGGCGCCGTCGGCGCCATCCTCAACTCGGTCCTCTCGCCGCACCAGGAGACGTACCTGCGGTTCGACTTCCAGCGCGCCAGTGTCGAGGTCCGCAGCCTCTACAGCTACGCGAATCAGGATTGGCAGTGCACGCCGGCCGCCGGCTTCGAGGCCGTGCGGGACGCCTGGGAGGAGATCCCAGCCGACCCGCCGGCCAGTCACGAGGCGCAGTTTCGGGCGTTCCTCGAGAGCCTGGAACGCGGCGAGGCGCCGCCCGCCTCGGCTTCCGAGGTGCGGCCAACGCTCGAATTCATCAGCAGCCTCTACAAGTCGGGCGCCAAGGGAGCGCCCGTCCCGCGCGGCTCGATCACGCCGGGCGATCCTTTCTACAGGCACGTCGCGGGCACGCTGGCCGAAGCGGCGGCCGCTACCTCAGGGCCTGGCCTCAGCCCCCCGAAATCGCTTGAATGATCAAGATCTCGTCGCGATCGGTGGTGGCGCTGTCCGGGTCCTCGATCTCGTCTTCGGAGACCCCGTTGTAGAAGACGTTCACGTGTGGGCGGCGGCGGCCCTCCTCGTCGTTCAGGAGGCGGCGGAGGTCCGGAAAGGCGTCCCTCGCGGCAACCAGCGCCGCGCCGACGCTGGCCGCTTCCACGCTGAAGTCCCGGCGGCCGCCGGCGTGCGGGGCCAGGAGAGAGGGCAGCCGGACTTTGACGCTGGCTACGACGCGACCTTGACGCAGGTCACGCGGGCGAAGCTCGCGGGCAGCCGCGACCAGCTCTCGCCCTCGTCGGAGCTGGCAAAGACCTCGCCCCCGGTTGTGCCGACGTAGAGACCGGCCGGGTCCTGGGCGTCGATCGCCAGCGAATCGCGCAGCACGTTGGAGAAGCACTGCTCCGGGAGCCCGCGATCGAGCGACTCCCAGTGGTCGCCCGCGTCGCGCGTCCGGTAGAGGCTCAGGCGGCCTTCCGCGACCATGTGAACCTCCTGGCTCACGATCGGGCAGTTGTAGAGAGTGCGCGAGTCCTTCGGGTGCATCACCAGGCCGAAACCGAAGAAGCTCGGCAGGCCGCTCTCGATGCGCTCCCAGGAGTTACCCCCGTCGGCGCTCCGGAAGACTCCGACGTGGTTCTGCTGGAAGAGCAGATCGGCATTGGCTGGGTCGCGCACGAGCTTGTGGGTGCAGCAGGCCTGGGACTCCGCGAACTGGGCCGCCAGGTCGGCGTCGGCGGCCACCACCCCGTCGTTCTTCAGCTCCCAGCTACGGCCGCCGTCATCGCTGCGCGCCACGCCCACAGAGGAGATCGCGATGTACGTGCGGTCGCGGTCGGGCAGGATCGTGTGCAGGCAGAGACCGCCCGCGCCCGGCAACCAGCGCTCCCGCGTCGGGTGGGACTCGAGGGCCTCGTTCATCTCCCAGGCCCCGGAGCCCTTCCGGCTGAAGAGCGCCGCCTCGGCGACACCGGCGTGGAGCGTTCCGTCCTGGTTGGCGAGGCTCCAGACCTGGCGGAGCTTGCGGGGACTGCCCTCCGGGAAGGCAGGCGTGTCCATGGGCTCCCAGCTGCGGCCGCCGTCCTGGCTGCGCTGGAGGGTCGGCCCCCAGACGCCGCTCGAGAGAGCGGCCATCACCTCGTCGCCGTGTCCCGAGGCGGTGTAGACCTGCCAGCCCGCGTGGTGCGGTCCGGAGATTCGCCAGTCCTTCCGGCGCTCATCCGATTCGGCGATGAAGAGTCCCGTGTTGGTCCCGATCAGCAGCCTTGTGTCCATCGCCACCCATTATGAATTTGCGATGCGCGCGACGACGGTCGCCGACCCGGCGACTGTCTAGTAGCCGAACCGCATCGCGATCATCAAGCCGAGGATGACCAGGAACCCGAGCAGCTCAACGACCGTCAAGGCCTTGATGCGGTCCAGCAGAGCGGCGAACTGGGGCCCTGCCTCGGTTGCCTGGAGGCGGTGAACCTGAGTGGAGATGATCGGAAGCATGCTGAGCAGGCCCAGGCCGACGATCAGCGAGGCCAGCCAGGTCCAGCCATAGGCCACGTCGAAGCGCGAGAAGACGTTGACCGAGATTCCGCGCACGATTCCGAGCAAGATGACAATTGCCGCGACCGGGATAACCACCCTTTCGACCCGGGCGCCGAACGGCACGCTGAACTCCTTCTGGGTGTCGGGCTTCAGTCCACTCAGGACGGGCAGGATCAGAAAGTCCGCGGTGAGCACCCCGCCGAACCAGAAGATGGCGAAGAAGATGTGGGCGTACTGCAAAACGATCTGCACCCAAACCGGCATGAGAAGTACCCCTCCATACCCTACAATTGGCGGTCCAACTATTTCATGAAATTACCTTTTTGTCAATAGACCGCTCGACTCCGCGCCCCTACCGGATGCGCAAGCGCGCGCAAGCCTTTGAAGACACGCGCGACCGCATCATCCGGGCGACCCTGGAGCTGCACGGCGAGCAAGGCGTTGTCGCCACCTCGCAAACGGACATCGCGGCCCGGGCCGGCGTCGCCCCGGCAACCGTCTACCGCCACTTCCCCACGCTCGGTTTGCTGTTCCGCGCTTGCGGCGCTCGTGTCTTGACGGCGGTCCGGCCACCACAGCCCGAGGATGCCGACCGCCTTTTCAAGGGGCTGAACACAACGCCGCAGAGGTTGCGGCGGTTTGTTGACGAGGTCTGCGACTTCTACGTGAGGGCTTTCCATCCACTGCATGGCTCGCGTCAGGAACGTGACCGCGTTCCTGAGCTGGACGACGCCATGCGTCAGGTCGAGGCGGCCCTGGAAGCGCTGGCCCGCGAGGCGCTCGCTCTGGAACGACCGCCAGAGCGACAGGTGCAGCTGGTGGTCGCCCTAACCGACTTTGACGTCTGGAGGTCGCTTCGCGGCCATGGCGTCTCACAAGAGGAGGCGCCTCAAATCCTCACCCGCCTGGTCGAGTGCGCTCTGGGCGGGCGAGGGCCTCAGCCGAGGGGCTCGACCCGGTAGGCGGCGCCCTCCCGCACGACGCGGACGCCGGCCCCCTTGGCAAGCGGCTGGACGAGTTGGCCACAGAGACCCAGAACCGCTGCTTCGTGCGTGGGCGAGTGACCCGCGACCAGCGCGCGGCCGTTCTCGGGAAGGCGATCGAACAGATTCCGAAGCACGGAGCCGAGGAGCGTCGATTCCTTCTCGACCAGCTCTGGGTCAGCCTGCTGGAACGCCTCGAGATCCTTGCCTGAGGCGCGCTTCGCCGCCTCCCGCCAGCGATCCTCCACCGCGGATCGGAATCCCGTCTCCACGATCACCCCGCCAGCCACCCGCTGACCGGACCCGGCGAGCACGCAAGCCAGCGTCTGGGTAGCGCGCTGCGCGCCCGACGAGACCAGGAGGTCATAGCGACCAGTTAGCCGGCCTCCCAGGGCGACGGCAGCGCGCACTCCGTCCTGGGTCAGCGCGTCACCTTCGCTGTCCGTATGCCGCAGCAGATCGACTGTCTTGGCCATACCGTTGATGATGACTCAGCCGTGTAACATAGCCGGGCCCTGAGAGGGGCCTCAAGCGCTAGGAGGAGGGCCAGGGGAATTGTCCCGCCGTATTCGAATTCTGCCGCTGCTGCTGGTATTGGCCGCGCTCGTGCCGATGCCGGCCGGCGCCCAGAGCGCGTCGCGCTATCACGCGGCTACCGCCAGCGAAAAGGGCACCTCCTTCACCCTCGGCCACGCGCACGCCGTCCGTCTACCCGAGCGGCGGAGCCAGCCACCCCCAGCCCCCGCCGGACCCGAACATCCGCTGCTCAGGACGAAATCGTTCGCCCCGCCCGCCTCGCCGCCAAGCATGCCTAGCGCCCCAGAAACCAGCGTCAAGGCGGCGCCCACCGACACGACGCTGTTCCGGTCGGCAGACCTCGGCACCGCGATTCCTTCCAAGACCACCGTTCTCGAGCCGAGCGTCTCGAACAACCAGAATGTCGTCTTCTACACGGCCAACTGGTCAGCGGCCGCCTC
>VBGR01000050.1 GCA_005880695.1 Chloroflexota bacterium | reverse complement strand
CGACCGCGAGCAGCTGCGCCGCGCGCTGCTTCTCGCGTCGATCGGAGCGGGCGCGGTACCTGACACAGTGATGCAGCACGCGATGCCTGAGCTGGAGCAGCAGACCATCGACATCCCCGCTGTCGAGCGCCGGCGGAACCGGATGGTGGTCGCGATGCGCGAACAGGGCTATGCGGTCGAATCGCCGGAGGCCGGCTTCTACCTCTTCCCCCGCAGCCCCATCCCTGACGCCATCGAGTTCTGCGGATGGCTCGACGAGCAGCATGTCTACACCCTCCCCGGCGAGGCATTCGAGCGCCCCGGCTACTTCCGGCTTTCGCTGACGGCCAGCGACGCGATGGTGGAGCGGGCGCTTCCGGTTTTGGCCGAGGCGATTGGCAGCTTCTCCACCGCGGCGCCTTGATCGGAACTGGCTAAACCAGGAACGGGTTGGTCCGCTTCTCCCGGCCGATCGTCGAGGCCGGGCCGTGCCCGCTCAGGACCACGTAGTCGTCGTCCAGCACGAGCAGCTTGCCCTTGACCGCCTCCATCAGGGCCTGCGTGTCGCTGTTCGGAAAGTCGGTCCGGCCGACCGAGCCGGCGAACAGTGCGTCTCCTGTAAACAGCAGTTTGCCGATCTTGAGCGTCACCCCGCCTGGGCTGTGGCCCGGTGTGTGCAGGACTTCGAACTCGAGCGACCCCGCCTGGTAGGGCCGGCCCTCCTCCAACAGCTCCGGCTCGACCACCAGAGGCAGCTCGAAGGGCAGGCTGCGGCGCAGCGGCTTGCCCTCGGCCACCATCTCTCGCTCGGCCGGGTGGACTGCCACCGGCACCGCGCCAAACGCCTTCAGCAGCTTTTCCAAGCCGCCCAGATGGTCGACGTCGGTGTGCGTCAGGAGAATCGCCTTCACGTGGGCGCCCCGGCGCCGCACCAGGTCGATCATCTGCTCGGGCTCCAGGTTGGCGTCGATGACCACCGCGTCGTGCGTGTCGGTGTCCTCGACGAGGTAGGAGTTGGTCCCGAACCGCGCGTCGGCAGTCGCTTCGACCTCGAGCTTCAGCTGGCCTCCCGCGCGACGGTGTGGACGTCGCGGACCTGCTCCAGCTTCTCCATCAAGCGCGAAAGCTGCGACAGCGAGTCGATCTCCACGGTCGTCGAAACAACAGCTGACTTGTCGTCGTAAACGTGCACCTCGACGGCCGACATGTTGACCTTCGACTCGGCGATGACTGTGGCGATGTCGCGCAGCAGTCCGGTCCGGTCCCAGGCTTCGATCTTGATCGCGACGGGGTAAAGGTGCGTCGCCTGGCCATCCCAATCGACCGGCACGATGCGGTGCTGGTCCTGCACGTTGATGGCGTTGATGCAGTCCGCCCGGTGCACGGTGACGCCCTTGCCGCGCGTCGTATAACCGACGATCAGGTCGCCGGGTACCGGCTGGCAGCAGGAGGCGATTGTCGTGTACACACCGCGCTCCCCCCGCACCAGGACGCGCGCCGTCGGTTCGACCTGCGGGATCAGCGGGATCTGTTTGAGCTCGTCGCCATCCTCGCCGCGTGTCAGCGCCATCTTCATGACCACGGCGTGGGGCGAAACCTCGCCATAACCGATCGCGGCCAGGAAGTCGTCGGCGCTGTTGTACTTGTACTGCCGCGCCATCTCATCTACGCGCCCTTCGGGCAGCTGCGCGAGAGTCAGGCGATGCATGCGACGCAGCTCCTTGTCGAGCAGGTCACGGCCCTTGGCCACGTTCTCGTCACGCCGCTGCGCCTTGAACCAGCGCCGGATCCGGTCGCGCGCGGACGCGCTCTTGACGAAGTTGAGCCAGTCGCGGCTGGGCCCGTGCGGTCCGCGGGAAGTCAGGATCTCGACGATCTCGCCGTTCTGCAGCTCGTAGTCGAGGGGCACCATCCGGCCGTTCACCTTCGCGCCGATGCAGCGATGCCCGACCTCGGTGTGGATGCGGTAGGCGAAGTCGACAGGCGAGGAGCCGGCCGGCAGGTTCAAGACGTCGCCCTTGGGCGTGAAGACGAAGACCTCGTCCTCGAACACGTCGACCTTGACGGCGTCGACGAACTGCTCGGCGTCGAGCACCTCTTTCTGCCAGTCGCGCAGCAGCCGCAGCCAGCCGAAGCGCTCGTCGAACTTGGCGTCGCCCTTGGAAGTGCCCGCCTCCTTGTACGTCCAGTGGGCAGCAACCCCGTACTCGGCGATGCGGTGCATGTCGTGCGTGCGAATCTGGATCTCGATCGGATCCCCGGACTGCGAAATCACCGTCGTGTGCAGCGACTGGTAGCCGTTCGATTTCGGCATCGCGATGTAGTCCTTGAAGCGGCCGGGCAGCGGCTTCCAGAGCGAGTGCACGACGCCAAGCACGCCGTAGCAATCCTTAACGGAGGCGACAACCACACGGATCGCCAGGAGGTCGTAGATCTCGGCGAACTCCTTCGACTCCTTGGTCATCTTCTGCCAGATCGAGTAGGCGTGCTTTGGGCGGCCGACGATGTCGGCCTCGATGTCGATCTTCTCCAGCTCGCGCGCGAGGATCTCGCGCAAATCGGAAACGATCGTGTCGCGCTCCCGGCGCTGCCGGTTGATGCGCTTGACGACCTCCTTGTACTCCTCGGGGTTGAGGTTCCTGAACGCCAGGTCCTCCAGCTCCCACTTGACCTGCCAGATGCCCAACCGGTGCGCCAGCGGCGCGTAGATGTCGAGAGTTTCGCGCGAGATCTTGCGCCGCTTGACCTCCGGCAGCGGATCGATGGTGCGCATGTTGTGGAGGCGGTCGGCGAGCTTGATGAGGACGACGCGAATGTCCTCCGCCATCGCCAGGAGCATCTTGCGGATGTTCTCGGCCTGGACCTGCTGCTCGGAGCGGAGGGAGATCCGGCCCAGCTTGGTGACGCCGTCGACGAGCCTTGCCACCTCCGGCCCGAACTCCGCGCCCAGCTCCTGGGCGGTGAGCGGCGTGTCCTCGACGGTGTCGTGGAGGAGGGCGGCCACGATGGTCGGCGCGTCCAGCTTCAGCTCGGCCAGGATGGCCGCCACCTCGAGCGGATGGTTGACGTAGTCCTCACCCGTCAGGCGTTGCTGGCCGGTATGCGCGGCGGCCGCACGCTCGTACGCCTTGGCGACCAGCTCCTGGTCGGCTGGGGGCAGGTGCTCCGCGATCCGGAGCAGCTCGGAGATGCTCATCTTGAGTTGGTGGATGGAGTTTACCCACCCTTCCCGCGGCCGAATTCAAACCGCGCGGAAACCTGATCTCAATTTCGCGATTCCGGCGGTAGACTATGCGCTCCATGCTGGGATCCGGCCTGCGCCTCCAGCTGGCCCTCTTCGCCGGGGCCGGCCTGGCCATCCTCGCGGGCGCCAGCCTCAACATCCAGGGCTACCACGGCGAACAGGCGCTGATCGCCGTCGCCGCGGGCATCCTGGCCTGGGCCGGCGGGGTGCTTTCCAAGCGCTGGAAGATCGCCGCCGGCCTCGCGATCGGCGCCATCGCGCTGACCGCCGTCGAGGTCCGCTTCAGCGGCAGCTTCTTCTGGATCAACCTGGCCGGCATCCTGCTTCTCGGCCTGGGCGGCGTGGTCGGCGCGATCGGCTACGAGAAGCTGACCGACGCTTTGCGCCGGCGCGTCACCGAGCTGCAGTCGCTGAACGAAGAGCTCGAAGAGCAGCACCGGATGTTCCTGGCCGCGACCGAAGACCCCGGCCTCACGTTCAAGGACATGGGCGCCCTCAACACCGCCACCTCCCGCCAGACCGGCGCCGGGTTCTGCTGCTACTACCTGCTGGGTGCGGAGGGCCGGCAGTTCGTGCCTCAGCTTCCGGCCGCCGGGTTCGAAGGCCGCAGCCCGCAGCTGCTGATCGTCCGCAAGGAGGGCGGCGACCCCCTGCTGACTCCTCTCGAAGCCAACCAGGAGTACTACGCGGAAGACCCAGACCGCCTCCAGCACGTCGCCCGCCTCTTCCCCATCGGCTTCAAGGTCACCAACGCGCTGGTGCAGCCGATGCTGATGAACAACCGGCTCGGCGGCTTCATCCTCCTGGGTAACCGGGAAGGCGGCTTCGGTCCGGACGACAAGCGCCTGGTGCTCACGCTCGCCGTGCGTGCCGCCATCCACTTTGGCAGCCAGACTGCCGTCTCCCAGACCCAGGAAGAGCTCGCCCGCTACACGATCTTGAACGACATCGCGAAGCAGGCCTCGGGGCTGCCCTTCGAAGAGGTCATGAAGCTGGTGATCGAGCGGGCTCGGGAGCTCGTGCCCTACGACGCCTGCCGGGTGGCGATCTTCGGCGAGGACGGGACGTACACCATGCTCGGCGGCTCTCCCGTGGCGTCTTCAATCGAAAGAGGGCCGCTGGGGGAGGTCAAGAACGGGGGCAAGGTCGTGATCCGCCACCTGCTGACCCGCTCCGACGGCCTCTTCTCCGGCCTGGATACAGGCTCGGAGACGGCCCAAGCGGCGGAAGCTCTGGCGCCCATCTCCGGTCGCGAAGGCGTCTTCGGCGCCCTCTGCCTCGGACGCAAGGGCGGCATCGCTTTCGGTGACAAGGACATCCCCTCCCTGCAGGAGCTCGGCGCGATCGCCGGCGTGGCCGTCGAGAACAGCCGCATTCTCCAGCGCGTCTCCGGGCAGGCGTTCAAGGTCAGCAGCGCCCTCGACTCACTGGCTGAGATCTCCGAAGCGCTGACCGCGACCACCAAGGGCACCGCCACGCTGGAGCAGAAGACCCTGGAGGTCGCGGCGCGCCTGGCCGGCGGCACCCACGCCCTGCTGACGCGAACCGAGAGCGGCGGCAAGAACCGGATCGTCAACGCCGTCGGGTTCGGCCGGGAGGTGGTCGGCCTCGAGATCGCCAACGGCCAGGGCATGGTCGGGGCGGTGATGCTTTCCCGGCAGCCGCTGGCCGTGCCCGACGTCCACGACTCCTTCGACCTCGCCAACCCGCCCGACCTGGCCGCCGCCATGGTGCGGGGCGGCCTCTGCGTGCCGATCATCCACCAGCAGGCGCTCTGGGGCACGCTCGCGGTCTTCACTGCCGACCGCAAGCAGTGGGCCGAGGCCGACCTACGCGTGATCGCCACGCTCGCCAACCAGGCGGTCGTCGCGCTGCAGAACGCCGAGCTCTTCGACGGCAGCAACCGCATGGTCTGGGAGCTCCAGAACTTGATGGGCGGACTGACCGCGGTGACGTCGACACTGAACCTGGAGGAAGTCCTGGAGAAGGTCCTGGCCTCCGCGGCCAAGGCCTGCGAGGCCCAGATCGGCGTGCTTGCCCTGGACGAGCGCGGGAAGCTCGAGGTCAAGGCGGCGTTCGGCTCCGACCCGGAGACCGCTCGCCGGCTGGCCCTGGAGCTGGGCGGCGAGATCTGTCAGGACGTCTTCGCCAGCGGCAAGTCGTTCATGCACTACGCGGACAAGGCGCGCAGCTCGGGGCCCCTCGATCCGCAGGCCGTTCTCTGCGTTCCGCTGACCCTGCGGGGCAAGCCGATCGGCGTCCTCTTCCTCGCCAACTACGTGGCGGGCAAACCCTTTAGCGAGGACCACAAGCGGGTCGTCACCGAGCTGGGTGCACAAGCTTCGGTCGCCATCGACAACGCCCGCCTCTTCCGCGAGCGCGAGGTCGTGGTCCTGGAATCCCTGACCGCGATGGCGGCGCTGGTCGACGCCAAGGATCCTTACACGGCCGGCCATTCCAAGCGGGTGACCGCTTACGCGCTCCAAATCGCGCGCCAGATGAACTACGCAGCCGGCAACCAGGACGCCTGGACCCGCCTCGAGCGGGGTTGCCTCCTGCACGATCTCGGCAAGATCAACGTCCCCGATGCGGTCCTCGCCAAGCCGGACCGGTTGACAGATGAGGAGTTCGACCAGCTCAAGAAGCACCCGGTCGTCGGCTATGAGGTCTTGAAGAACCTGCACATGCTGACCGACGAGCTGGTCATCGTCCGGTCCCACCACGAGCGCTTCGACGGCAAGGGCTACCCCGACCGGAAGGGCGGCGGCGACCTCCCCATCATTGCCTACATCGCGGCGGCGGCCGACGCCTTCGACGCCATGACTTCGGACCGGCCCTACCGCAGGGGGATGTCCCTCGAGCTGGCGCTCGCAGAGATCGGCAAGGAGGCTGGCCAGCAGTTCCACCCGGACGTGGCCGAGGCGCTCCTGGACAGCGCCGGCAAGGGCGAGTTCAAGATCATCCCGCAGGAGTCGCTCTTTAAAGAGGCGCCCGTCGTGGGCGCCTTCGAGAACCCGACGGCCTAAGAGCCTCCCTCGGGTCGGCCGAGCCGCTTGGGCCTGCTCCAGGTCGGCGCCTTGTGGACAATGACAAGGTGATTGTCGCCGAGGCGCTGGCCCGCCTCCGCGGCGCCGCCGACCGCCTGGCGACGGCCTGGCCGGACATGGAGTGGTCTCCACCGGGCAAGTCCGGCGCGGCGCTCGTGCTCGCCGGCGGCGAGTTCGGAGAGCTGGTGCTGGAGCCGGGCCAGGTTCTCGAGCTGCGCTCCCGGCTGCGCGTGCCCGCAATTGTCGAGGGCGTCCAGCTGCACGGCGAGCCCCTCGACGTTGTGCTCGACAGCATCTACCCGCTGGAGCTCGAATACGAAGGCACCACAATCTTCACCGACCCGCTGCCCGAGGTCGCCCCCGGTCCCGCGCTGGTCCGGGCGGTGCCCCGCCTCAAGGAAGGCGAGAACGGCGAGCTCATGCTCCGGGTCAAGGTGCCCAGCTCCGCGAGCTGGCCCTGGCTGCGGCTGCGCTTCAGCACGCCGGGGCTCCGCCACCGCTTCGAGCTACTCGACGTGGCCTGGTCGCAGCTCGCGCTGGCCGCCGAAGTGGCCACCAGTCCGAAGGAACAGGCGGCCGCCGAAGCGGTCGCCAAGCTCGTGATCGAAGCGGACCTGGAGCACGCCGGAGACCCGGGGGTGGCTGGGCTCCTGGAAGCGATGGCCTCAGCACTGGCGGGCCTGTCGGAGCGCGTGCGCCGGCTGCGCGTCCATGTGATCGGGCACAGCCACATCGACATGAACTGGCTCTGGACCTGGCCCGACACGCTCGAGGTGATCAAACGCGACTTCGCTTCCATCCTGGCGCTGATGGACGACTACCCGGAGCTGACGTTCACCCACAGCCAGCCCGCGACCTATGAAGTGATCAGGAAGGAGGCGCCGGCCCTCTTCGCGAAGCTGCGCGAGCAGATCCAAGCCGGGCGTTGGGAGCCAGCCACGATGCAGTGGGTGGAGAGCGACCTGAACATGGTTTCGGGCGAGTCGCTGGCCCACCACCTGACCGAAGGCGTCGCCTACACCCGCCGGCACTTCGGCCGGAGCCCCAACGTCTTCCTGGCTCCGGACACCTTCGGACACGGCGGCAACATCCCGCAGCTGGCGGCTTCGGCCGGCGCGAAGTGTTACTACCACCACCGCTGCAACCCGGGCGGCCAGGACCTCTGGCCGGCGTATTGGTGGGAAGGTGACGACGGCACCCGGCTCCTGGCGCTCTCCACGCCCAGCTACAACGGGCTGATCACCGCCGGCTCCGTCGCCCAGGCCGCGCTCCGCGCCCATCGCCATGGGCAGGAGGCCGCTCTCCTCTTCCATGGCGTGGGAGACCATGGCGGTGGGCCGACCCGAGAGGGCCTGGACGCGCTGCGCAGGTTCGAGACGGTGCCCGGCCTGCCCGAGGCTCGCTGCAGCACGCTCGGCGCCTACGCCGACGAGGTCCTGGCGAGTGCCGCCGCCTTCCCGGTTCACAAAGGTGAGCTGAACACGATCTTCGAGGGCTGCTACACGACGCATGTGGAAGCCAAGCAGGGCAACCGGCAAGCCGAGAACCTGCTGGCCACGGCTGAGACGCTGGCCGCGCTGGCCGGCCTGGACGAGCGGGAACGGCTCGGCGAGGCCTGGCGTCTGGTGCTCTTCAACCAGTTCCACGACATCTTCTGCGGGTCGTCGGTCCACGCGGCCTACGAGGCGAACGCCGAAGACCTCGCCGCCGCGCAGTCCGCCGCCCGCGGGGTGATCGACCGCGGCCTGGCCAGGCTCCAGAGCCGGGCGGCCGGCGTCGAGTTCAGCGTCACCAACCCGCTCGGCTGGGACCGGGAAGAGGTCGTCCTGGTGCCTTTGAAGCGAGCTCGACGAGGCGCGGTCCGGCTGGTCTCGTCCGAAGGCGGCTCGACTCCCGGACAGTGGACCCCGCAGGGCTTGGCTTTCCTCGCCCGGGTGCCCGCCTTCGCCAGCGTTGCCTACAAGGTGCTGCCGGACCAGGATCCGCCCTCGCCCCTGGAGATCGAAGCAGAGCTGCTCTATATCACCGCCGAGACCGAGTCCTTCAAGGTCCGCATCCACCGGCCGTCAGGGGCCATCGTTTCGCTCCTCGACAAGCGCGTCGGCCGCCAGCTGGTCGGCTTCGGGACCCGTCGCGGCAGCGACTACCTGGACACCGCCCGCTTCGACCTGGCCTTGAACGTCCACCAGCTGCTGGAGGAGCGCATCCACCCGATGTCGGCCTGGCACCTGGACGAGGTGATCAGCGAATCCTCGCTTCTCGATGGAGCTGTCACCGAGGTGGTTGAAACCGGACCCGTGCGCTCTGTGGTCAAGGTCGAGCGCGCCTTTCGAAATTCTCGGATCGAGCAGCTCATCGTCCTCTACAACCAGCTCCCGAGGATTGACTTCGAGACGGTCCTCGACTGGCAGGAGCCATCCGGTCCCGAGACTGGAATACCGAATCTGAAGGTGGCCTTCAATGCCCGCCTGCCCGAGACCGAAGCCTGGTACGAAAGCCCCTCGGGAGCTGCGCGGCGGCCGGCCGACGGCCAGGAGGTGCCTGCCCTGCGCTGGGCTGACGTGGGCGGCAGCGAGTACGGTCTCGCCCTGCTCAACGACGGCCGCCACGGTCACGACGCCCTGGGCGGCCGCCTCCGCCTGACTCTGGTCCGCAGCGCCTTCGACCCCGACCCGGCCTCCGACTTCGGGACTCACCGGCTGCGCTACAGCCTGGTGCCCCACCCGGGGGACTGGCGGGAAGCCGGCATCCCCCGCCAGGCAGCCGAATTCAACCAGCCCCTGCTGCCGCACCTGCCCTCGGCGAGACCGGGAAGTACCTCGCGGCAGCGACAGAGCTGGCGCCCCCGGCTGGCGGGCAGCCCGAACGTCCAGCTCGCCGCGCTCAAGCCGGCCCAGAACGGCCGGGGCGTGGTCCTCCGTCTCCAGGAGACTTTCGGCCGGCCCGGGGAAGCCGTGGTCGAAGGACTGCCGGCGAACCAGCGCGCCTTCCAGGCCACGATCACGGAGGACCTCCTCGAAGAGCTGCCGCTCCGAGACGGCCGCCTGCGGCTGCCCATGCGCCCCTGGCAGGTGGCCACGATCGTCGTTCCGGCGCGGGCGTGACGAGCCCCGTCAGAGTCGGCGTCGTTGGCTGCGGGACCGTCAGCCAGCCCTACTTGAAGAACATGACCGCCTCGCCTGTCCTGGAGGTAGTGGCCTGTGCCGACCAGGTGCCGGAGCGCGCCCGGGCCAGAGCCTTGGAGTTTGGGCTACCCCGCGCCATGAGCGTGGAGGACCTGATCGTCGACCCAGAGGTCGAGCTGGTGGTCAACCTGACGATTCCGAACGCGCATGCCGCGATCAGCCTGGCGGCTCTTCAAGGCGGCAAGCACGTCCACACGGAGAAGCCGTTGGCCACTTCCGCGGAGGACGGCCGGCGACTTCTGGAGGCCGCCTCGGCCGCCGGCCTGACTCTCGCCTGCGCTCCTGACACAGTGCTTGGGGCGGGCATCCAGACCTGCCTCTTGCTGCTCGAGGAGGGTAGCCTCGGCGAACCCCTCGCCGCCTCAGCTTTCATGTTGAACCGCGGCCCCGAGAACTGGCACCCGAACCCTGCCTTCTTCTACGAGCCGGGCGGCGGACCACTGCTCGACGTCGGACCCTATTACGTGACCACGCTGGTCTGCCTCCTGGGTCCGGTGCGCCGGGTCAGCGGCCAGGCGCGCATCCTCTACCCTGAGCGCCGGGCGGACAAGGGACCTCGCCAGGGGGAGGTCTTCAAGGTCACCACGCCCACCTTTGTGGCGGGGCTGCTGGAGTTCGAAAGCGGCGCCCAGGCAACGTTGGTCACCAGCTATGGGATCTGGGGAGCCGACCTCCCCAACCTGCAGCTCTACTGCACCCAGGGGATCCTGGGCGTGCCCGACCCCAACACGTTCTCCGGCCCGGTCCGGCTCCGGCGCAGCGAGGACGGAGCCGGCTGGCAGGACGTGCCCTTGCGCTACAGCCACACCGACGTCTGCGGCAACTGCCGCGGCCTGGGAGTGTCCGAGACAGCCCACGCCATTCGAGAGGGACGGCAACCCCGACTCTCGGGCGAGCTCGCCTACCACGTGCTCGACGTGATGGAGTCGATCCTGGAATCCAGCTCCAGCGGCCGCCAGGTCGAGGTCCAGAGCAGCTGCCGCCGGCCGCCACTGCTGCCTCTCGAGACCGGCCTCGAGGTGGCGACCTGATCGCGGCCCAGCTCTATACGGTGCGCGACCAGCTCCAAGATCCGTCTCGCCTGGGCGGCGTTCTCGGCCGACTCCGGGAGATCGGCTACGAGGCGGTCGAGGTCGCGGGGCTGGGACCGAAGACTGCCGAGCGGTTCGCAGCAGAGCGGGCCCGAGCGGGCCTGACCGCTTGCGCGATGCACGTCTCGCTCGACAGCCTGAAAGGCGACCTCGCCGGTGTGGCAGCCCAGTGCCAGGAATGGGGCTGCCGGCACGTCGTCCTGCCCAGCCTCCCGGCCGAGTACCGGTCGGAGGCAGGCTACCGGCGATTCGCGGCCGAAGTGGTCGAGCTGGCGCGCGGCCTGCGGCCTTCCGGTCTCCAGTTGAGCTACCACAACCACAGCTTCGAGCTGGAGCGGTCCGGCGGTCGGACCTGGCTGGAAACCCTCTTTGCCGAGACGGCGGCCGAGTCGCTGCAAGCCGAGCTGGACACCTACTGGCTCCAGTACGGCGGAGCCAGCCCGGCCGCCTGGATCCGGCGGCTCAAGGGCAGACTGCCCGTCATTCACTTGAAGGACATGGCGGTCGACAAGGACCAGCCGATCATGGCGGAGGTCGGTGAAGGCAACCTGGATTGGGTCGACATCCTGAGCGCCTGCCGGGAGGCCGGGACGGAATGGCTGATCGTCGAGCAGGACGAGTGCCGGCGCGACCCGCTGGAGAGCCTGGCCATCAGCTACCGGAACCTGGCGAAGTTGACGGAGGAGGGCTGAAATTGCGGATGCGCCTGCTGGGCCGGACCGGGCTCCTCGTCTCGGAGTTCGCCCTCGGCACGATGACCTTCGGACAGGAAGCCGACGAACCGGCGGCGATGGCGCTCCTTGACCACTACATCGAAGCCGGTGGCAACCTCGTCGACACCGCCGACGTCTATCCGCCGCCGGGTCCGAAGGGCACCTCGGAAGAGATGATCGGGCGCTGGCTCAAGCGCCACCCCGAGAAGCGTGACTCGATAGTCCTCGCCACCAAGTGCCGCGGCCGGATGGATCCGTCCGGGAACGCTGAAGGCCTTTCCCGCCACTGGATCGTGCGCGCCTGCGAGGGCAGCCTGCGCCGGCTGCAGACCGACCACATCGACCTCTACCAGGCCCACTCCTGGGACCCGGCCACGCCCATCGAAGAAACGCTGGCGGCATTCGACCAGCTCGTCCGCTCGGGCAAGGTCCGCTACATCGGCGTGTCCAACTTCTCTGGCTGGCAGCTCGAGCGCAGCGTGCTCCTGGCCCGCCAGGCCGGTCTCTCGGTCCCGGTTTCGCTGCAGCCGCAGTACAGCATGCTGGCCCGCGAGATCGAGTGGGAGCTGGTCCCGGTCTGTTTGGAGGAGGGACTCTCCATCCTGCCTTGGGGTCCTCTCGCCCAGGGCTGGCTCTCCGGCAAGTACAGCCGTGACACCGCGCCGACCGGCGCGACCCGGCTGGGCGAGGATCCCAACCGAGGCGTCGAGGCTTATGACCGGCGCAACACCGAGCGGACCTGGCGGATCGTGGAGGCGGTGCAGGCGATCGCCACGCAATTGGGAGTTCCGCCCGCGCGCGTCGCACTGCGCTGGCTGGCGGACCGGCCGGGAGTGGCGGCACCGATCCTCGGCGCCCGCCGGGTTGAACAGCTGCGCGACAACCTTGGGGCGACCGAGGTGACGCTGGACGAGGAACAGCGCGCGCACCTCGACGACGTGAGCGCCCCGGTCACCCCGGACTATCCGTACCGGGTGCTGGCGGAAGGCACCGCCGAGCGGCGCCGCCTGCTCTAGCCGGC
This sequence comes from Chloroflexota bacterium, assembly GCA_005880695.1. Taxonomy (GTDB): domain Bacteria; phylum Chloroflexota; class Dormibacteria; order Dormibacterales; family Dormibacteraceae; genus VBGR01. The sequence goes on along the minus strand of VBGR01000050.1, from coordinate 38,357 downwards.
GTCCGGCCGTGATGCGGTTGCTGCAGTCGGGCGCCTTCCGCTGGGTGTGGGCCGGAGAGACGGTTTCCATGCTTGGCGATCGCGTCCACGAGATCGCCATGGCCTGGCTCGTCCTCACCCTGACGGGGTCGCCTCTCACCCTCGGCGCAGTCCTGGCCGCGGGCGCGGTGCCGCGGGCACTGCTGCTCCTGGTCGGCGGAGCGACCAGCGACCGACTCTCCGCCCGCGTCCTCATGCTGGCTTCGAACCTGGCGAGAGGTCTCCTCGTCGGCCTCCTGGTCGCGCTGGTCATCGGGGGGTGGATCCGCCTCTGGCAGCTCTATGTCATCGAGTTCGCTTTCGGAGTCGCCGACGCCTTCTTCTATCCCGCCGCGGCCGCGATCCCGGCCGTCCTGGTGCAGAAAACCGAGCTGCCCCGCGCCAACGCCCTGGTCAGCACCAGCGAACAGGTGGCCATGCTGGTCGGGCCTGCGGTCGGGGGCGTTCTTGTCGCGCTGGCCGGCACCGCCGGAGCGTTTCTTCTCAACAGCCTGTCGTTCTTTGCCGCGGCGGCCGGGTTGATTCCCGCGGGCAGCGCCGCAGGCAGCCCTGAGCGGAAGGCAAGCAGCCTCTGGTCGGACTTGAGACAGGGCCTCGCCTACGCCTTCGCAGATCGGGAGCTGAGGGTCGTGCTCCTCCTCATCTCGGCCGCGTCCTTGACCTACAACGGCGTCTTCGCGGTGGGCCTGCCCGCGCTCGCGCGCCACCGCTTCCCGGAAGGTTCGGTCGCCCTGGGAGCGATGCTGGGCGCCTGGGGTCTCGGCCAGCTGCTCGGAGTGCTGAGCGCCGGGTTGACCGGCCTGCCGCGCCGCTGGGGCGTGCTGATCATCGGGATCGCGTTCGCCGAGGGCGCCGCCTTCATCGCGCTCGGCCTGCTGCCCACGTTCTGGGCGGCCGCGGCCATGCTTGCCGTGCTGGCTTTCGGTGTGGCCTATTCCTCAGACGTCGCGCTGCCCACCTGGATCCAGCGCCGGTCGAGCCCGGACCTGCTGGGCCGCGTCATGAGTCTCGTGGAGCTGCCCAGACAGTCACTGGCGCCGCTGTCGTTCCTCGCGATGGGCGCTCTCGCCAGTTTCAGCCTGCCGCTGGCGTTCGCCTGCGCGGGCATCGCGATGCTGGTCGCGGCTGGCGTCGCAGCGGGCAGCCGGACCGTGCGCGAGCTGGCCTCCTGATTTCAGGCCAGCTGCCAGGCGTGGTGGGGGTCATAGGTGACGCGCCAGGTCCGCACCGGTCCGGCCATCACATTCAGGTAATAGAGGTCGTAGCCGGGGCCCGCCGAGACCGGGTGATAGCCGCGCGGGACGAGGACCGTGTCACCGTCGCCGACCCGGAGCGCCTCGTCCAGGTCGCGGTCCTCCGTGTAGAGGAGCTGGACGGCGACGCCTTCGGGGCGCTGCGTCCGGTGGTAGTAGGTCTCCTCCAGGTAGGCCTCCCGAGGCAGGTCGTCGGTATCGTGCTTGTGCGGCGGGTAGCTCGACCAGTGGCCGCCGGGGGTGATGACCTCGGTGACCAGCAGCGATTCGGCCGGGCGCTCCTCCATCAGGATGTTGCGGACCTCGCGCTCGGTGACGCCGCTACCGCGTCGCTCCACGCGGCAGTCGCCAGGTGCGATCAGGACCGGCTCGCTCCCCGTTTCCGCGGGAGCCCAGCAGAGAGCGATCTCGAGCTCGGCCGAGACCGCCTCCACCGCAAACGTAGTTCCAGGCGGCAGGTAGACCGAGTGCGGGAGTCCTTCGAAGACGCTCTCCCGGCCGCCGACTTCTGGCCACTTCACCCCGGCGGCGGCAACCGCGGCGCGGCCGCTCAGGAAGACAAGGCAGAGCTCGCGGCTCCCGGTCTCCCGTTCGAGCCGGGCTCCCCGATGCAGCCGGTAAGCTTCGAATCCGACATAGCGCCAGCCGGCCGATTCGGGCGTCACCCGCACCAGGCAGCCATCGGCGGCCGGCGCGGTGCTCGATACCAACAGGCTCATAGGTGCCAGCGCCGCGCCTTCCCCGCCTCCTCGTAGCGCCGCCGCGCTTCCTGTACGGCGGCCGTGTTGGAGACCTCGGCGACGGGTACGTCCCACCAGCTCTCGTAGTCCGGCACACCCTGGTAGCGGTCGGTCTGGATGTGCACAACCACGGTGCTTTCCAGCGTCCGGGCGGCCAGCAGCGCGTCGCGCAGCCCGTCGACACCTCTGGCCCGGATGACGTGCGCTCCCAGACCCTGGGCGCTCTGGGCCAGGTCGACCGCGAGCGGCGTGCCGTCCGGCTCGGAATCGTCCGGCACGCGACCGTCCTTGCTCTTCAGATAACGCGTTCCAAAGCCAGCGGTCCCAAGCGAGCGCGAAAGGGAGCCGATCGAGCTGAAGCCCTGGTTGTCGACCAGGACGATGGTCAGCTTCAACTCTTCCTGGATGGAGGTCACGATCTCCTGCGCCATCATCAGGAAGGAGCCGTCGCCGACCAGGACGAAGACCTCCCGGGTGGGGTCGGCAAGCTTGACGCCCAGGCCGCCGGCGATCTCGTAGCCCATCGTGGAGTAGCCGTACTCCACGTGGTAGCTCTTGGGATCGCGCGTGCGCCAGAGCTTGTGGAGGTCCCCCGGCAGCGAGCCCGCGGCGCAGACCACGACGTCACGCGGCTGGGCCAGCTCGTTCAGGGCGCCCAACACTTCGCTCTGGGCCGGCAGGGGGCTGTGGCCGAGCTCAAAGAGGCGCGAGACCTCCGCCTGCCAGTCCTGGCGCAGCCGCTGCGACTCCTCGCGGTAGGCAGCGCTGACGGTCCAATCCGCCAGCCGCCGGTCAAGCTCTTCCAGCGTGGCGCGCGCGTCGCCGACCAGCGCCAGGCCGCCCAGCTTGTCGGCGTCGAAGGCGGCGATGTTGATGTTGACGAACCGCACGCCGTCCGCCCGAAAGGCGCTCCCGGAGGCGGTCGTGAAGTCGGTCCAGCGGGTTCCGACGCCGACCACCAGGTCAGCCGCCGCCGCCAGGCGGTTGGCCGCCAGGCCTCCGGTCGCTCCGACCGCGCCCATCGCGGCGGGATGGTCCCAAGGCAGCGAGCCCTTGCCGGCCTGGGTCTCCCCCACCGGGAGGCCGGTCCGTGCCGCCAGCGTCGCGAGCAGCTCAGCGGCCTCGGAGTAGATGACGCCGCCGCCCGCGATCAGCAGTGGCCGCCTGGCCGATCTCAGGAGAGCGGCCGCTTCGTCCAGGACGCGCGGCTCGGGCCGGGGCCGGGCCAGGCGCCAGACCCGCGGCTCCAGGAACTCGAGCGGGTAGTCGAAGGCTTCGGCCTGGACGTCCTGCGGCAGGGCCAGGGTTACCGCCCCCGTCTCGGCCTGGTCGGTCAGGACGCGCATCGCGGCGAGAGCCGCGGGCACCACCTGCTCCGGCCGCGTGATGCGATCCCAATAGCGGCTCACGGGCTGGAAGCAGTCGTTGACCGAGACCTCCCCCCGCCAGGGCACCTCCAGCTGCTGCAGGACCGGGTCGGGCCGGCGGGAGGCGAAGACGTCCCCCGGCAGGAGCAGGACCGGCAGCCGGTTGATGGTGGCCAGGGCGGCTCCGGTCACCATGTTCGTGGCGCCCGGGCCCACCGAGCTGGTGCAGGCGAAGGTCTGCAGCCGGTTGCGCATGCGAGCGAAACCGCTCGCGGTGTGGACCATCGCCTGCTCGTTGCGGGCGAGGCGGTAGCGGAGCAGCTCCGGGCTCTCATAGAGGGCTTGGCCGAGACCTGCCACGTTGCCGTGCCCGAAGATGCCGAAGCAGCCGGCGAAGAACTGCTGCTCGATCCCGTCCCGCTCCACGCTCTGGGCGGCGAGGAAGCGCAGCAGGGCCTGGGACATGGTCAGGCGGGCGGTCTTCACGCCGAGATCCCGGCCCGGCCGGCGACGATCGCCGCGGCCTGGTCCACCGCCTTTTCCACGTCGCCATGCTCCGGGTAGAGGAGGGCTCGCCCGGCGACGAGACCGATCACCTGCGGCGCCGCCATTGCCTTCTCCCAACGGCGGTAGGTGGCCGCCGCGTCCGCGCCCGGATCGCCGCCCAGGAGCAGAACCGGCAGCGAGGTGGCGGCCAGGACCCGGTCCATGCCGTCGATCACCGGCAGCTTGAGCCAGGTGTAGGCGGAGGTCGGCCCCAGGCCCGAGACCACCTGGACCGCCCGGATCAGTGCAGCGTGGCCGTCCAGGTTGACCGCGCGTTTCGACTCCATCCGGCTGGCGAAGACCTCGATCAGCGCCGGCAGGCGGTTGGCGGCCAGCTCGCCGATCGCCTGTGCGCAGGCGACGAGAGTCTCCAGCGACCTCGGATCATCGTCGGCGACCCGGGCCATTAGCTTGCCCCCATCGAGGCCCGCTGCCTGGATGGCCGCCGCCGTGTAGGCGGTGAAGCGGTCGTCGAGCTCGAAGACGCTGCCGCTGAGGCCGCCGCGGTTCATGGAGCCGAAGACGACCTTGCCCTCCAGCGCCCCCAGCAGGACGAGGTCCTCGACCACGTCGGGCGTCGCCATTACGCCATCGACGCCGGGCCGCTCGAGCGCGAGGAGAAGCCGGCGCAGGAGCTCGCCCCGATCTGCCATGGCTTCTGGCTCGGATCCGGCCTTGAGCACGCCCCGAGCGGGGTGGTCGGCCGCGAGCAGGAAGAGCGTGCCGCGCTCGCCGAGCAACGGCCGCCGGCGCCGCGACCGCAGGGCCTCCGCGATCCGCTCCGGATGCTCCCGCCGGATCTGGGTCAGCCGGGCCAGCAGGTCAGACATGGGTTTGCGCCGCCAGCAACGCCTCCACCTCACGATCTTCAGGCATCGCGTCAGCGCAGGCCAGCCGCGAGGCGACGATCGCCCCGGCCGCATTCGCGAAGCGAATCAACCGGTCCAGCTCCCACCCCGCCAGCAGCCCGTGGCAGAGCGCGCCGCCGAACGCGTCTCCGGCGCCGAGACCGCAGATGACCTCAACCGGGATCGGAGGCACCAGCGCCGTCTCCCGCCCCCTTCTTGCGAAGACGCCACGCGGGCCCTGCTTCACGATCACCAGCTCGGGACCAAGCTCCATCAGGTCGGCCGCCGCCCGATCGGGGTCGCGGCTCCCGGTCGCCATCTCGACCTCCTCCAGGTTCCCCACCACCACCGTCGCCATGGCGGCCGCCTCCCGGGCCCAGCGGCGGGGATCGTCGCCCGCCTTCCAGAGCCCAGGTCGGAAGTCGAGGTCGTGGACAGTGATGGGCCCACGCCGGCTGCGCATGGCTCCCAAAGTGGTGCTCCGGCTCGGCTCGCCGGAGAAGCCGGTGCCACTGGTCCAGAAGAGCGGCGCCGCGGCGACGCTGGCGGCGTCGAAGTCGCCGGGCTCCAGCCGCATGTCCGGCGCCTGCGGCTCGCGGTAGAAAAGCAGCGGGAAGTAGTCGGGCGGGTGCACCTCGCAAAAGACGATCGGCGTGCGCAGCACGGGGTCGGTGCCGACCCAGCCCGCAGAGACGCCGAACCCCTCGAGCGCCTGTCGGACATAGTCGCCGAAGCCGTCCGACCCGACTTTGGTGATGACCGCCGAGCGCCGGCCGAGGCGCGCTGCGGCCACCGCGACGTTGGTCGGGCTGCCGCCGAGGGACTTAGCGAAGCTGCGGACCTGGGCCAGGGTGACGCCGATCTGCTCCGGGTAGAGGTCGACCGAAACCCTGCCCATCGTGATGACCTCGGGCGGCGTCACTTCGCGATCCTGCCCTTGAGACCCTCCAGGGCGCGGAAGAACTCGACGCTCTGCCGGGCCGCCACCAGCGGTCCCTCGCCTGGCGCCGGCTCTTCCGCCAGCGCCACGTCCTGCTCCAGGACGTACCAGCCTTCGTATCCCGATTCCTGCAGGCTCCCGAAGACTGCCTCGAGATCCAGGTCACCCTGGCCCAGCGGTCGATAGAGCCCGGCGCGTATGGCTTCCAGGTAGGAGAGCCGGCCGCCGGCCAGCTGGGCCATCAGGCCGGCGTCAACGTCCTTCAGGTGGACGTGGCTGACTCGGGCGCCGGCGGCGCGGGCCAGCTCCGCCGGGTCGACTCCACCGAGGAAGAGGTGCCCGGTGTCCAGGCAGAGGGAGGCGGTCGTCCGCTCCAGGAGCCGGGTCACCTCCGCGGCGCCGGCAATCGCCGTGCCGGCGTGGGGATGGACTGCCAGGCGCAGGCCGCGGGCCGCAACCGCCTCCTCGACAGCACTGAGCGTTTCGATAAGCGCCGCCCACCCGTCCTCCGTCAGCCGTTCCCGAGTCTCGTAGCCGGCGGCCGGCAGCGCCGCGGCCAGGACCAGCACCTCGGCACCCGCGGCCGCCAGTTTGGCCGCGGTCTTTCCGACCAGTCCCAGGGTCGCCGCCCGACTGTCCGGCTCGTGCAGCACGGCAGCCAGGAAGCCGCCGGCGAGACTCAGGCCAGACGAGTCGAGCTGCCGGCGCAGGTCGGCGGCGCCGTCAGGGAGGTAGCCGGGCGGGCCGAGCTCGGTTGCCTCCAGGCCAAGCTCACGCATCTCCCGGAAGACGCGTTCGGCTCCCATCTGGTGACCCCAGCCGGGAACTTCGCAGACGCCCCAGGTGATCGGTGCCCCGGCGACCTTCATCCGATTTCCTCGACGCGGACCGGACGGTGCTCGGCGACGGACCGCCCGGCCGCCAGGGCGACCCGTAAGCCGGTTCGCGCCTCATCGCCGGTACAGCCTTCTTGAACTCCGCCACGCGCCGCAGCCAGGAACGCCGCGAGCTCGGCCTTGTAGGCAGCCTCGAACCTGTCAGTGAAGTCGCCGTAGGGAGACGCCGAGGGGGCCGCCACCCCCGGCTCCACCGAGCGCAGCGGAGTCCGCTCGTCGAGGCCGACGGCGAGGCTTTGCCGGGAGCCGAGGAGCTCCATCCGGACGTCGTACCCGAGAGGGTCGTGGCGGCTGACCGACACCAGTCCCAGCGCGCCACCCGAGAGACGCAGGACCGCCACGCCGTGGTGGATGTCGTGGTGGCGCGCGAAGACCTCCGAGTAGGCGGCGCCGTCGGCGAAGACTTCGACGACTTCCTGGCCCGTGACCCAGGGGATGGCGTCGAAGTCGTGGACCATGAAGTCGAGCCAGATGCCACCCGTGGCAGCTACGTACGGTTCCGGCGGCGGTTCGGGGTCATGATCGGCCACGCGAACCAGGTAGAGATCGCCGAGCTGGCCGGAACGGATGGCCTGCCGCGCCGCGCGATAGCCGGGGTCGAAGCGGCGCTGGAAGCCGATCTGGAGCCGGACACCGGCCTTCCTGACCTGCTCCAGGACAGTGTCCGTCGTCGCCAGGTCGATCGCGATCGGCTTTTCGCAGAAGATCGGGAGCCCAGCCTCGGCGCCGAGTTTGATGAGCGGCGCGTGCGAGGGAGTCGCGGCGGCGATCACCAGGGCCTCCGCGCCGGCGCTGACCAGCGCCTCCGCCGACTCCACGCTGCGGGCTCCCAGCTCGGCCGCGACCCGCTCGGCCCGACCCGGCTCGGGATCGGTGATGAGCAGGGTCTTCACCTCCGGGCTGGCGACGAGGACCCGCGCGTGAAAAGCGCCGATCCGCCCAGCGCCGGCCAGTCCGATCGTGAGGCTCAGTGCCGGCCACTATAGCCGCGGCCGGGCTTCGCTCTCCGCCAGGACGGCAGCCGCGAGGCCGCTCCAGGCCTGCAGCGGGGATCCGCGGCCATACGGCGGCGAGAAGTACTCGACCGGCTCCGGCCAGCCTTGCTCCAGTCCGTAGGACCACCAGCGCGTCAGGACGTGGCGCCAGGCGCCGGATTGGCCGCCCTGCTTGCGAAGCGCCTGGGCGAACACGGCGTCCCAGTACGGCCAGTCGGCGCCATTGTGGTAGCGGTAGGCGAACCTCGACTTGCCCCGCAGATCGGCGGCTCGCCGGTACGGCGGAAAGCAGGCCATGACGCCCCAGTCGCCGTAGGGTTGGCCGGGGTTGTCGCGCGTCACCAGCAGCCGCTGGGCCGCAGTCAGCAGCTGCCGCTCGCGCTCGGGCGGGAGCACGCCCAGCCAGGCCCCGACCAGACTGTCGATCGCCAGGTGGGATTCGACGAATCCGTCCGCGGCGCGGTACTCGGCGTAGTGACCCGCGTCAGGGAGCCAGAGCGCCCGTTCGAGCGCCCTCTGCCCAATCGGGTAGGCGTTCAGGCAGCGATTCCGAAGCCGGACATCGTCCCCAGCCAAGAAGGCCAGTGAGCGCAGGGCGCCGAGATAGAGCATTGCGTCATAGGCGACGACGCCCGACCGAAACACGTTGTCCGCCCAATCGCGCTCATGCCGAGGCTTGAGCGGCAGTCCGCCGCCGGTCTCCGCCAGGGCAAGGTACCTCTTCCCGATCGAGCTGAGCGCATCCCTTACCGTCCCGTGCTCGAGGGGCGACCGGTCACCGGTTGTCGCGATGTAGTCGGCAATCAGGATTGCGAAGAACAGCGGCGAGTCAAGGTGGTCCGGCCAGAATTCCCCGCCGGGATCGCCTCCGGCGGGGACCAGCACGCCGGAGGGCGCCTCACCGTCGGCGTGCACGCCGCCTGCAAGGACCTTGATCTCTTCGCGAACCCACTCCGGCCTGAAGGGGAGCAGCGCCCGCGAGGTCCAGTACCCATCGCGGTAGTAGGTGCGCGCTGGAAAGCTGTACCCGTAGCCCGCCGCGAGGCCGGCAAAGCCGCCGCCGGCGTCCTGCTTTCGGCTCGACGCCGCCGCATGCAGGGCGTGCGTCAGGAGCGAGCCCAAAAGCGGGTCCGTGGTAGGCACCTGGCTCGCGCACCAGGTGCGATAGGTACGCCCGGCCTCCAGCGGATGCGGGTCCTGCCGGACGGCGGTGAGCGCTCGACGAGCCTCGGCCTCGGTTGCACCGAGCGCGAGGATGAGACGCGACCGGCCTGGGATGGCTAGGCGCCGATCGCTCGCGACGGCGCCGCGCGCCCACGCGATGAGGACCGCCCGGGGAAGTTGGAGCAGCAGCGACTCGCCTTCGGGTCGACGTCTGCCGCCGGCCGCTGATCGGAGACTCAGTTGCAATACGGGGGCCGGGTGCTGGACGTCGACGACAACGCACGAAGCGTTCGGGAGAGCTTCCGCCGTGAACGAAGAGCCGGCTCCAGTCAGCTCAAGACGATTGGGGAGCGCCGCCGACCTCGAAATGGGCGCCGCGGGCTGGAGCCGGATGCTGCCAACACTGCCCGCACCCCAGACCGCGAGGTCGTCGACCGTCCACCCGGGACCGAACCGCCCTTGCAGGCGAGGCGTCGAGAAGGGGAGTGCCAGCGGGCCGTGCCCGTGAAGGCGGCCGTCCGCGTCGGGCACCAGCACGGGCTATAAGTGGTACCACGTTGGGGATGGGCGCTCCGGAGAACGTCGGCCACCTGCAGCAGCTGGGCGGAACCCGACTGGTCACCTTGCAGGACGGGGTCGAACGCGGCGTCAGGGTCGTCGAGTTCCGGACCGCCGCGGGCCTCGACTTCGGGGTGCTGGTCGACCGGGCCATGGACATCGCCTGGTGCCGCTATAACGGCCGTTCGATCTCCTGGCTCTCACCCGTCGGCCTGATCGGACCCTGGTACCGCGAACCCGAGGGCCTCGGCTTCCTGCGGACGTTCCAGGGTGGTCTGCTCGTGACCTGCGGGCTCGACCACGTTCTCGGCCCGGCCGAGGATCCCCGTGACACTTACGGCTATCCCGGCCGCACGTCAGCCCGGTACGGGCTCCACGGTCGGGTCTCGAATACTCCGGCGCTGCTCCGCCGCTACGGCGAGGTCCGGCGCGGCGAGGACTGGGAGCTGGAAGCCGTCGGCGAGGTCGTTCAAGCGGGCGCGCTGGCCGAGAACCTGGTCCTGACGCGGCGGCTGAGCACCTCGCTGCGGGGCCGGAGCATCGTCTGGGATGACGAGGTGGAAAATCGCGGCCACCAGAGCGCTCCCCACATGCTCCTCTATCACGTCAACCTCGGCGCCCCGCTCCTGGATCCGTCCTGTGAGCTGGCCGCGCCCATCCAGGAGGTCGTCTCCCGCACTCCGTCCGCGACGGGCGGCCCAGATGAGCATCTGCGGTTCACGAACCCGACGCCCGATTTCGTGGAGCAGGTCTTCGAGCACCGGATGGAATCCGATGCGGACGGCCGCGTCAGAGTCGCGCTCCTGAACCGCGCCGACCCGGCCTCGCCGTGGGGCGTCGTTCTCGACTACGACGCGACGACGCTGCCGCATTTCCTGCAGTGGCGCCACTTCGCCAGCGGCACCTACGCCCTCGGGCTCGAACCCTCGACAACGGGGCTGATCGGGCGCGCGCTGACCCGGGCCCAGGGCGAGCTGACGATGCTCGAGCCTGGCGAGCGCCTGGCCTATCGAACGGAGCTAAGCATCCTCGACGGAGCCGAGGAGTGCGACCAAGCTTTGCGGTCGATCGCCCATCTCCCGGCGGACGAGCCCTAAGACCGATCGACCGAAGGATCGCCGGCTTGTGCGAGCACGAGCGTGTGGCCGCCGGTCCCCCCTGGCACGAATCGATGCCATGACGGATCCAGGCCCGCCTGGCTCAACCAATCGAGATAGATCGCGCCTCCAACGGCACATGAATCAACGCGTAAAGCGAAACAACGGCGTCGAATGTCTCCGGCTCGGCATCCCAAGAAACCATGTCGGCCTGGATGAAAGTCGCCTCGGGAACGAGCAGACGGGCACGCTCGATCTGAACGGCGGAGATGTCGACGCCGACGACTTTGAACCCCTTGCTCACCAACAGCTTTGATGTAGGAATGCCAACACCGCAGCCAAGGTCGAGAACCGTCGAGCCGGGCTTTAGCAGCTGAGCCAGCTCGTTGGTCCACTCCTGATACTGAACTTCGTGCTCAGCGGTTCCGGCGTGGGGGTGGCCCACGTCGTTGCGATAGGCGCGGGAGATGCTGTCGTAGCCTCTCCGGACCAGATCCCGCTGCGCTGCACGCGCCTGCACGGCCCTCTCGTCTGGCGCCGCCATCACGCGATCCGGTAAGTCCCCTCCTCCGACCGTCTGACCTGGTTTGCCGCGACCAGCAGGTCGAGGTGCGTCATGACCATGGCCAGGCCCCGAAACTCCTCGCGATAGCCCCATTTTTCGCAGAGCGCTTCCCAGACGATTTTCAGCGTCCCGTCTTCCTTCTCCTCGACGATCGCCAGCAGATCCGACTCGATCTTCGAGACGAAGCTCTCGGCGCGGTCGACCAGCTCGACAAAGCCCTCCCAGTCGACGAGCGGCAGGTGCGCCGAGACGACGCTCGCAAAACGCTGCTCTTCCGCCAGCGAGCGCAGCTTCCGAAGAGTGCTCTTGTACGCCGCGGCGCGCTGGTAGCCGTGGAACATCGGCCCGAGATCTGTGATGCCGTTGTTGATCACCGCATCGCCGAGGATCAGCGTGTTCGTCGCCGTCTCGATGAAGCCGAGCTCGGCTTTCAAGTGGCCCGGCAAGGCGAGTACGTGCAGTTCCACACCTGAGCCGAGGCGGATCAGGTCGCCCTCTTGAGGGCAGAGATCGACGTGCGTCTCCGCGTCGAGAATCGAAAGCGCCTCTTCGCGCATCCAGGGCGCGTCTGGCAGCACCTCGGGAGCGACCAGGCAGAACTCGCGGTAGTGGACCTCGAAGTCTTCGATCCAGGCGATGGTCTCGACTGGCGCACACAGCAGCGATCGGCACGCGGTTTTGATCTGGTGGTTAGCGCCGATGTGGTCGTGGTGGGCGTGGGTGTTGATCACGAGCCGTACTCGCTGGAGCTCGCCCGCCGCCTCCCGGATCAGCTCCAGGATGGCCGGCGCCATCTGCTTTGTGCCGGTGTCGACCAGCACCGCGTAATCCGCTCCGGTCACCAGCGTGACCCGGACCGGAGTCTTCGCCACGAGCGGCACCTCCAGCACGTGGACGTGCTCGTTGATGCGCGTCATTCGGGCGCGAAAGCTGCCAAGAGCCCGCCGTCGATGACATAGGTGGCGCCGGTGATGAACGACGCCGCGTCACTGAGGAGGAACCTGACCAGGTTGGCGACCTCTTCAGGTCGGGCCACCCGGCCCAGCGGATGCACCCTTCCCCACCTCGCGAGCACGGCGTCGGGATCTCCCTCCGCCGCCGCGTTCTTGCGCAGCATGGGCGTATCGACCGACCCCGGACAGATGCAGTTGACCCGGATCCCGTCCCCTGCGTAATCCAGCGCCATGCTGCGGGTGAGCGCGATGACCGCTCCCTTCGAGGCCGCGTAACCGGCCACCCGCTTCTGCGTCGCCAGTCCCTGGACGGAGGCAGCGTTCACGATGGCGCCGCCGCCGCGCGCCAGCAGGTGCGGAATGCAGGCCCGAGAGCAGAGGTAGACACCCTTCACGTTCACCGCGAAGACGTGGTCCCAATCCTGCTCCGCGAGCTCGGTCACGCTGCCGTAAATCTGGATCGCGGCGTTGTTGTAGAGCAGGTCGAGTCCGCCGAACTCGGCGACAGTGCGCGACGCCATCCGCTCGGTGTCTTCGGCATTGCTGACGTCGACCGCCAGGCCCAGCGCCCGACCGCCCGACCGTCGGATCTCGGAAGCCACCGCTTCCGCGGCCGCGAGATCCACGTCCGCCACTCCGACCGCGGCGCCCGCCTCGGCCAGAGCTAGCGCGGCCGCCCGCCCGATCCCGGCGCCGCCCCCGGTCACAATCGCCACCTTCCCAGCCAGATCCATCACCGCGGCGCTCACCGGCATGACGCCGGCCAAGCATGTCATCCTCGACGAGGCTTTCGCCTTTGCCGCCGGCCGTCCGACGCTTGAGGTACCGCCGTGATCACACCCTTGAGTCCTGAGCAGAGGCTGGAGCGACTCCTCTCGCGCCTCGGTGAGATCGGCTACTGGCGGGTGCGCTCCACGGTCGACGTCCCCGACTGGGCCTGCGACGGCCGCCCACTCGCGGCCGGCCAGGCCTGGCCCACACGGACAGGCGTGCTGACCTTCACCCACCCGACTGTTCAGGTGCCCGCCGACTGGCCGCTGGAAGAGAGCCGGCTGGAGCTCGACTTCGGCGGCGAGGGCCTGGTCCGGCTGAGCTACGACGGCGGCGGGCAGGAGGCTTTCGGACTCGACCCGCACCACCAGCGCTTTCCTCTGCAGGGCCGGTCCTTCTCGGTCGAGGTAAGCGCGGTGGCCCGGCTGCCCTTCGGCCAGCCCAGCCCCGACCCCCGCTTGCGGGTGGCCAGGCTGATCCTCCTCGACCCGGCCGTGGAAGCTTTCGAACGGCGGCTCCGGCTCCTCATCGAGACCACTCAGGCGCTGGCCGGGCACGAGGCGACCACGCCCTTGCTGATCGCCGCCGAAGAGGCGTTCACCCGGCTCGAACTTCCTTCGGCAACCGTCCCCTACGTGAGCCGGCTGGCGGCTAGTCCTCAGCTCCAGGAGATCTGGCAGCTGCCCGATTTCGTGGGGCAGCCGAGCGCCGCGCTGACGCCGGAAGAGGACGAGAAGCTGCTGGCTGCGGCCGAGCTCCTCCGGAAGCGGCTCGTTGAGCTGCGGGAGCACTACCCGAAGCGCGGCAGCATCGCGCTCAGCGGACACGCCCACATCGACCTGGCCTGGCTCTGGCCGCTCGACGAAACCAGGCGGAAGGCGCAGCGCACCTTCTCAACCGCCCTCTCGCTGATGGAGCGCTACCCGGAATTTCGCTTCAACCAGAGCACGGCCCAGCTCTATGCCTTCGTCGAGGAAGACGATCCGGCGCTCTTCGCGAAGGTCAAGGAGAAGGTGGCGTCCGGCCAGTGGGATCCGGTCGGCGGCATGTGGGTGGAGCCGGACCTCAACATGCCGACGGGCGAGTCGCTGGTCCGCCAGCTGCTCTATGGCCAGCGCTTCTTCGAGTCCCGCTTCGGGCGTCGCCACCAGGTCGCCTGGCTGCCTGACTGCTTCGGGTTCAGCCCCGCCCTCCCCCAGATTCTGCGGGGCGCCGGCATCAGCAACTTCTTCACGATCAAGCTCAACTGGTCGGAGGCCAACCGCTTTCCCTATGACCTTTTCTGGTGGGAAGGCCTGGACGGCAGCCGGGTCCTGGCCCACCTCTTCGACAACCCGGCCAGCGTGCGGCACCGGTACCTGAACGGGTACAACGGCGACCCGAATCCCAACGCACTCCTCCACACCTGGCAGAACTTCAAGGGCAAGTACCTTCACGATGAAAGCCTCCTCTCCGTCGGTTACGGCGACGGCGGGGGCGGGCCGACCGACTGGATGCTGGAGGACGCCCGTCTGGTCAACGAGCTGCCGGTCGTTCCGAGCGCCCGGTTCGCTCTGGTCGGGGACTTTTTCGCTGCGCTTGCGAAGGACACCGCCGACAAGCTGCTGCCACGCTGGGTCGGCGAGCTCTACCTCGAGCTGCATCGCGGCACGCTCACTAGCCAGGGTCGCGTCAAGCGGCTGCACCGGCAGGCGGAACGCGCCCTGATCACCGCCGAAGCGGTCGATGCCATGGCGGCCCTGCTCAGCGGTTCGACACCTTCCCGCTTCGAGCCGCTCTGGCAGCTCCACCTGCGGAATGAGTTCCACGACATCCTGCCGGGCTCCGGCGTCCGCGAGGTTTACGAGGTGACCGAAAAGGAGCTGGGCAGCGTCATCGAGCGGGCCGGTGGCGCCGCGGCGGAAAGCCTTGGCCGGCTGCGCGACGGCCTCGCCGGCGGGCCGGGCAAGCAGCTCTTCGTAGTCAACCCGAGCGCGCAGGACCGACCTCTGCGCGTCGAGCTCACCGAGCCCGGCGACGGCACCCAGCAGGTCGAGGGCGCCTATCTGGTGTCCTCCGGGGACACCGTTCCAGGCCTGGCCGCAGCCGCTTTCACACGCCTCCCGGCGCCAGGCGAGCTGGCCGTCAGCGAGACCCAGCTTGAGAACGCCTACGTGCGAGTCGTGCTCGACGAGCACGGCCGGCTGGCGAGCTTCCTCGACAAGCGCGCCGGCCGAGAGGTCCTCGCGGGCCCGGGCAACCAGGTCTGGGCTTACGTGGACAAACCGCGCCAGTGGGATGCCTGGGACATCGACGCCGACTACGCCCTGGACGGTGAGGAGCTCCTGGAGGCGGAATCGATCGAGGTGCTTGAGCGAGGTCCGCACCGGGTGGCCGTTCGCATCCGCCGGCGGTTCCGAGGCAGCAGCCTGACGCAGGACGTACGCCTCTGGGCCAACTCGCCGCGGCTGGACTTCCGCACCACCATCGACTGGCACGACCGCCGCTGGCTCCTCAAGGCTCGCTTCCCGCTCGCCGTCCGCGCCGACCACGCGACCTTCGAAACCGCCTTCGGCGTAATCCGCCGGCCGACGCACCGCAACACAACCTGGGAAGCGGCTCGCTTCGAGGTCGCGGGCCATCGCTTCGCCGATCTCTCGGAGCCCGGCTTTGGTGCGGCTCTGCTCAACGACGGGCGCTACGGGCACCACGCCATCGACAACGAGCTGGGCCTGAGCCTGCTGCGGTCGCCGATCTATCCGGATCCGCTCGCCGACGAGGGGAGCCAGGTCATCACCTACTCCCTTTACCCGCATCTTGGGGGCTGGCACGAGGGCGGGGTCCTGGCCGAGGCGGAGGACCTGAATGCTCCGCTCCTGGCGACCCGCTGCGCCGCCCCCGAGCCGCGGACCTGGAAGGCTGTCGAGCTAGGTGGGCTCGGACTTGGCCTTGGGGCGCTGAAGGCGGCGGAGGATGGCGAGGGCCTGGTCCTTCGCCTCTACGAACCCCAGGGCGCCCGGGGCGCGGCCACGGTCACGCTGCCTTCCGGCTGGCGCCTGGCATCCGAGCTGAACCTGCTGGAGGACGCGCTGGGCGAGCCGGATCTTCAGTTCAGCCCCTTCCAGGTGCACACCTGGCTCGTCGGTGGGCACCAGGCCTCTTGAAGGCCTGCTCAAACACCCTGCTTGACACCCACACCAGAACCGCACTACCTTGCGCGGGGGTACTTGTCGCGCGTTATGGGTCGGTGGCTCAAACGCAGCGCCGGTCGGGGCTGAATCCGACCGGCTGAGACACCGTCCGCTCGCTATAAGTGATCTCGACGCTGTAAGACTGCTTGTGGAGGAGGAACCCATGAGATCATTCAGCGGGCGGGGCTGGACGGCCTCGCTGATCTGTCTAAGCGTGGTGGTCGCCGCGTGCGCCCAAGGAGGTGGCAGTAGCGGACCTCCGCTTGCCGGCTGCAAGTCAGGGACGACGCTGGCCACTTTCTGGACCTCGCACACGCCGCCCGACTCCGACAGCCTGAAGCACGTTGTCGACACCTACAACGGCCAGAGCTCAGTCGGCTGCGTGAAGATGGTGCAGGTACCCGGATCGGAAACCGACGTCACCAAGCTGATGACAGCCGTCCGTGGCGGCAGCGGCCCTGACGTCTACATGCTCGACCGCTTCACGGTCGCCGAACGCGCCGCGGCCGGCGTGCTGACCGACCTCACCAAGTACGGTGCGGGAAACCTCTCCAGCAAGTACGTGGACTTCGCCTGGAAAGAGGCGACCTTCCAGGGCAAGCCTTACGCGCTCCCGCTCGACACCGACGTTCGCGCCCTCTGGTACCGCAAGGACCTTCTAAAGGCGGCGGGCGTCGACATCACTCCCCTTGATCCCGCCAACGGCCCGGTCACTATCGACACGGTCCGAACCATGGCCAACAAGGTCAACCACCAGGACGCCAGCGGCGCCTACGACGTGATCGGCTTCGTGCCCTGGGTGGACCAGGGCTGGCACTACACCTGGGGCTTCGATTTCGGGGGAAGCTTCTTCGACTCCGGCAGCTGCAAAGTGACCCCGACCGATCCGAAGATCGTCCAGGCCTTCACGACCATGTTCGGCGACTGGGCGAAGGCACTCGGTCCGGAGAAGGCGCAGACCTGGGTCAGCTCCTTCCTGCCGCCCAACAATCCGCCCCAGCAGTGGCCGTTCCTGACCGGCAAGACCGCGTTCATCATCACCGGTGACTGGCCCCTCAACTGGGTCAAGCAATACAAGCCCGACCTCCAGTACGGCGTCACCTACATCCCGATTCCCAAGACCGGCGACACGCCCAGCACGTGGGCGGGCGGCTGGTCGCTCGTGATCCCGACCGGTGCGAAGCATGCCGATGCGGGCTATGACTTCATGAAGTACCTGGCCGGCCCCGATGGGATGAAGACCTACGTCACCGAGACGCAGCACCTGCCCACCTGGAAGTCACTGGGCTCGGACGCGAGCCTCTACCAGGGCGATCACACCTTCTTCGCCACCAAGCTCCTGCCGGTCGCCAAGAGCCGGCCGCCGATTCCTGTAGGCGCGTTCTACTGGGACCAGCTGAGCACGGCGCAGGACGCGGTGGTCCGCGGGTCAGCCACGGCCGACAAGGCCCTCGCCGACGTTGCGACTAATACGAATGCCAAGCTTCAGCAGTTCTGCCCGCTGAAGTAGTGTCCGCAGGTTCTCGCGGGGAACGGCGATGATCGCCGTTCCCCGCCTTCGACTCGATAAGAAGGATCGGCAGAGCCTGCTGGTGGCTCTGCCCTTCGTCGGGCCGTGGGTGATCGGGTTCCTGGCCTTCACCGCCTACCCGATCTACTACTCGTTCACGATCAGCTTTACCCGCTATTCCGGGTTCGGCGACGCGACCAATATCGGATTCACCAACTACGAGCACATGTACCACGACGTCCTCTTCTGGAAGTCGATGTACAACACGCTCTACTACGTTGCGCTGGCCGTCCCGGTCGGTCTCGTGATCGCGATCGCGCTGGGGCTGGCGATGAACCAGAAGGTGCGCGAGGTCGCCATCTACAGGGCGGCCATCTACGCGCCCTCGATCCTTCCGATCTACGCCCTCACCTTCATCTTTATCGTGCTGCTGAACCCGCGGTTCGGCGTGCTCAACTACGCGATCGTCACGCTCGGGGGGCCCTCGATCAACTGGCTCGGCGATCCCGCCTGGACGAAGGTTTCCGTCGTCATCCTGGCTCAGCTCGGCGCCGGTGGCCCGGCGCTGATCTTCCTGGCCGCGATCCGCGGCATACCGAGTGAGCTGTATGAGTCCGCCGCGCTCGACGGAGCCGGCGCCATCCGCCGCTTCTACCACATCACGCTGCCCTTGCTGACGCCGGTCATCCTCTATGACCTGATCCTGGGCTTGATCCTGGGCCTCCAGATCTTCACCCCGGCCTACGTTTTGACGCAGGGCGGCGCCGGAGCGGGCGCCGGTCAGTACGTCGCCGGACCCGACAACTCGCTCATGTTCTACGTCCTCTACCTCTACAAGACCGCCTTCCAGTTCACCGATATGGGCTACGCCTCAGCCCTCGCCACGGTGCTCTTCCTGGTCAGCGTCGTGCTGGCTCTGGCGATCATGCGGACGTCGAGATCCTGGGTTCACTACGAGGTGACCTGAGATGACGGTCAGGAGCGTCGACCGCCCGCTGGTCGAGCAACTCCCGCAGGCCGGCCGCCGGAACCGGCGCCCACTGGCCGGGCTGCTTCAGTCCGCGGTCACACCGCGGGTGATTCTCATCGGGATGTGCTTCCTCTACCTCGTGCCGTTCTACTGGATGGCCACCACGGCGCTGAAAGACAACCCCGAGCTGAACATCTACCCGCCAACCCTCTGGCCGCTGGCGCCCAACCCGGGCAACTTCATCTCCGCGATCCGCTACATCCCCTTCCCGCAGTTCTTCATCAACTCGGTGATCCTGACGGCGGGCACCGCCATCGGAGCCGGCATCTCGAACCCGCTGATCGCCTACGGATTCGCACGCATCAAGTGGCCGGGTCGCGACTTCGTCTTCGCGATCGTGATGGCGACGATCTTCGTCCCCTTCCCGGTGCTGATCCTGGGCCTCTTCGACGTCTTCACGAAGCTGGGCTGGATCGACACCTTCCTGCCCTTGATCATCCCCGCCTTCTTCGGGAACCCCTTCTACATCTTCCTGATGCGCCAGTTCCTGCTGCAGCTGCCCGTCGAGATCTCGGATTCGGCGCGCATCGACGGCGCCCGCGAGCTGCAGATCTTCTGGCACATCATCCTGCCGCTCGCCAAGCCGGCGGTCGCGGTTGTGATCATCTTCGCGGCGGTGGCGGCCTGGAACGAGTTCCTGCTGCCGCTGATCTACCTCCAGGACGAGAGCCGCTACCCGCTGGCCATCGGCCTCCAGTTCTTCCGCTCCCAGCACAACGTCCAGTACAACCTGCTGATGGCGGCCTCGACGCTGGTCGTGCTGCCGGTGCTCGCCCTCTTCCTGGGCTTCCAGAAGTTCTTCATCGAAGGCGTCTCGGTCGGAGCTGTCAAAGGCTAGAGCTAGCCCAGGTCGTAGACCTCGATCGAGCTGCCGATCCTGGCCAGAAGCCGGCGGCCCTCGAGAAACCGGTAGGGCCGGCCGGCGTAAGGCAGCTGGCTGTCTCCGATGATCGTCTTCCGGGTGAGGCTGACCGCCAGCAGGCCGTGCACTGGTTCCGTCGCGGGCTGGACCGGAGTCGCCTCGATTCCGTAGTGGTCGAGGGTGAGCGTCCCGAAATAGGCGGTCGAAAGCGGAGGCTGCCCGCTCGCCACCCACCAGTCCCGGAGCCGCCAGGCGTCCTGTCCCCAATCCAGGTTGCTGTCGGACAGGTACCGCTCGGGCCGGTCGCCGGCCAGCTCGTTGAAGTAACCGATCCGGTCCTGGCCATGCGCGAAGCTTGACGCCGCGACCGCCAGCAGGGCGCCGGCCACCGCCACCCGCACCGCCAGGCGCTGCGTGGCCAGAGCGCCGGCGGCTGACCCAGCGGCAAGCGCGAAGAGCGGATAGACCGGGAGCACGTAGCGGACGCCGAGGTCGAGCGCCCCCAGGCTGGCACTGCCCACCACGACGGTGATCGGGAGCCAGAGATAAAGCAGCGCGATGAAGTCACGGCGGCGAGCCGCGATCAACGCGGCGGCGGCGACAAGGAAAAGCAACCCGAGTGTCGTCTTCAGCGCCAGCGCTTCCAGGAAGTACTGCGGAAAGGGTTGGTTGCCCGGCGCGATGACGCCGTTCAGATAGTTCACGTGCCCGCTTCCGCGATCCCCGACCGGTACCAGAAGGGATGCGAACCAGGAGGGCGGCGCGACCCAGGCGAGCGGCGGCCCCCAGTCGTGGTGGCTTTGCGTGAAGGGCAGGTAAACGAGGCAGACCGCCGCCCACGCGCAGCCGGCCACGATCATGCCGGATCCGACCAACCGGGCGAGCCGGTGCCGCACCCCACCTCCACTGGAGACCAGCTCGATGGCTCCCAGCAGCGGGAGCAGAAGAAGGGCGTTGACCTTGCTCAGGAGCCCGAATCCAACCGCCAGTCCGCAGATCAGGAGCCAGCGCCGTCGCCGGGACTGGCGCCAGCGCCAGTGCGCCGCCAGCGCGGCCACAAAAGCGAGGCTCAGCGCCAGGTCGCCGGTCGCCAGGTGGGCGTGCGCGAGGAGCGTCGGTTCGACCGCTACCAAGCCGAGGGCCACAACGCCGGCGAAGGCGCCGTACAGAGCGCTCCCCCACCAGAACACAAGGAGACCAAGGAGGAGCGCCAGCGCGATGACCGGCAAGCGGGCGACGAGGATCAGCCGGCGGAGGTCGTCGGGCGAGACCCGGTAGAAGGCGGCGTCACCGGCGCAGCCCCCAGTGTGGACTCCGGCGAGGTCGACCCCTGCTCCGCTCAGCAGCTTCACGGCGGGCGGGTTGCTGACCTCGAGATCGATGGTCCCCGTGCGCCAGGCGCAGGCGCCGGCCCGGACGTAACGAGTTTCGTCGAACGTCAGGCTGTCGCCCCAGGCCTCCCAGACCAGCTGCGCCGCGAGCAGCGCGAGGAGCGCCGCGACCGCGAACTTCAACCGCGGCGCTGGTAGATGGTCACGCCTTCGACCACGGCGACGGGCTCATAGCCGTCCCGCACGAGCGCCGCGACCTCGCTAAAACGGCTCAACGGATAGTGCGTGAAGGTGCCGTAGGGGTCCGTCGAAGTGTCCAGGATGAACGCCGGAGGGTGGTTGACGAAGTCCTCTTTCAGGGCGGGCCAGACGTCCGGCGTGGTGTCCCAGTTCCGCGGCTCCAGGCCCTGCTCGCGAGGAAACCCACGCAGAAATGCTGTGAACCGCGAGGCCGGGGTCCGCTCGGACAGGACGTAGTCGTAAGGCGCATTCCCCCAAACGAAGATGCGGTCGCCCGGATTGGTGTGTGCCCGCACGTAGTCGGCGGCGCCGCTGCGGTCTGGCGGGGTCCCGGTCAGCCTGACCGGCGCGGGCAGGAGCCGAGCATCGGCGAGCAGAAAGATGCCTGCGGCAAGGGTGCCGGCCAGGGCTCCCGCGGCCAGCAACCCCCGCCAGGTTCGCCGCGGCAGGCGCCGCAGCTCGGCCAGCGCCGCCCCGGCCAGGATGGCGAGCGGAGCGACGAGCGCGATGTTGTAGTGGCTGAAGAAGCGTCCGCTCGCGACCGCGCCGAGGACGCCGACCAGCAGCCAGCCGGCGATGGTCCGCTCCGGAGCTCGCATCTCCCGCCAGGGCTTGGTCGCCAGCCGGTAGAGTGCCGGGGCCCAGAGCAACGGCGTGGCCAGGAGCCAGGGCAGGAACCACTCCCGCAGGTAGATCAGGGCCTGGCCCGATCCCCAGACCGGTGACTCGTAGCTGGCGAGGCTGACGACCGTCCAGCGCCAGAACCCTGCAGCCGAGCCGGTCAGCGCGAGAGCGCCCAGCAGCAGGCCGGCACCGGCGGCGAAGCCCGCCAGCAGCGCCGCGAGATTGCGGGCGCGCGAGGCTGAGACCAGCGCGAAGATCAAGGCCAGAGGCAGGTTCACGATGGCCACCTGCTTCGTCAGGCAGGCCAGCGCGATCAGCGCTCCAGCCAGGGCGAACCGCCGGTTGAGCAGCAGGAGCATGGACGCCACGAGCGGGAGGTTCATGAACACCTCGGTGTTGGCGCCGGCGTACTGCTGGGGGCCGCCTGCGGCCGTGAACAGTCCGTAGAAGAGAGCCGCGATCCAGCCGGCCCAGTCGCCGGCGAGCTTTCTGGCCAGCACCCCGACCAATGCCGCCGTGGCCAGCACCACAGCCACCTTCAGCATGTGCACCGCGAAGAGGTTGTAGTTGCCGAAAAGTCGGAAGGCCGCCGCGTAGATCCAGAAGATCACCGGCGGCTTGTTGTCGACCCCGCCGTCGGCGTAGAGGCGGCCGCCCTGCAGCATGAGCCGAGCGATGGCGCTGTAGGCGTCCTCATCGCCGTCGCTCGCTCGCCGGAGCAAGGACTCCAGGTGAGCGGCGAGCGTGACCACCAGGACCAGCGCGGCCGGCGGCAGGAGAGCGCGCGCCCGACTCGGGGTCAGTAGGCCCTGGCGAACACCGCCACCGTGGTTGCCGGCTGCTCGCACCACACGCAGCGGTCCGGGAATCCGCCCTCCACCCTGAAGGGCTTGTTGCGCGCGGTCACGCCGCCGAGCTGGTCCTTCAGCTCCAGCTCGCACTCGGTCCGATCGCAGAAGGCGGCCCACGCGAAACCGTTTCCATTCTCGAAGAAGTCGCGGAACTCCTGCTTCGTCTGCGGGTGCGCCGTGTGCTCGGTATGGAACTTGCGGGCGCGCTCGAAAAGCGTCGCGTGATACGCGTTCAGCTCGTCGACCAGCCAGTCCGCCAGGCTCGCCGCGGGCACCTGTCGCTTCTCGCGGCTGAGCCGGTCGACGACGACCACCTGGCCTGCCTCCACGTCGCGCGGGCCGGCCTCCACGCGGAAAGGCACGCCGCGTACCTCCCAGTGCGCGTACTTGTCACCGGGGCGGTTGTCGCGCCAGTCGACGCGGTGACGCACCCTTCCCTTCAGCGCGGCAGTGATGGGCGCCAGGAACCGGCTGACCGCCTCCCTGCCCGCCTCGTCGCGGAAGATCGGAACGATCGCGGCCTGCACCGGTGCGATGCGCGGTGGCATGACGAGCCCGCTGTCGTCGCCGTGCGCCATCACCAAGCCTCCGATCAGCCGCCAGGAGATGCCCCAGGACGTCGTGTAGCAGAGCTCCCGCCGGTTCTCGCGATTGGTGAAGCCGATGTCGTAGGCGCTGCTGAAGTTCTGGCCGAAGTAGTGCGAAGTCCCCATCTGGAGCGCCAGTCCGTCGCGCATCATGCCTTCGATGCTGGTCGTGAACTCGGCGCCGGCGAACTTCTCGACCTCGGTCTTGCGGCCCGGTATGACCGGGACTGCGAGCCAGTCCTCCGCGATCTCCCGGTAGTCGTCGAGGATCTGCAGCACCTCGCTCTCCGCTTCCGCCGCTGTGGCGTGGAAGGTGTGACCCTCCTGCCAGTAGAACTCGCGCGAGCGGAGGAAGAGGCGCGTCCGCATCTCCCAGCGCACGACGTTGGCCCACTGGTTGGTGAGCAGAGGGAGGTCACGATGCGACTGGATGTACTTGCGGACGATCGTGCCGATGATCGTCTCGCTGGTCGGCCTGACGACCAGCGGAACCGCCAGGTCTTCCTTGCCGCCTCGCGTGACCCAGGCCACCTCCGGTGCGAAGCCCTGGACGTGCTCCGCCTCTTTCATGAAAACGTCCTCGGGGATCAAGAGCGGGAAGATCCAGTTCTCGTGGCCGGTCTCGGCGATCAGGTCGTCGAAAGCACGCCGGATGGCGTCCCAGGTCGCGGTGCCGAGAGGGCGGAGCACCATCGTGCCGGCGATCGGCGCGTAATCGGCCAGCTCGGCCTTGCGGACCACGTCCGTGTACCACTTGTCGAAATCGACCGACATCTTGGTGATCTGCTTGACAAAGTCCTGCTCTTCGCTCACGGCCATGCGGAACGTTCAGCCTACTGAAATGCGTGGCGCCAATCGAGCGGAAGCTCCGTCCCCCCACCTTGCCCTCCCCCCAGCTGGGGGGAGATACCGGCTTTCCTATCCCGCCTTCGCCGTGCCGGACCTCTCGGCGGCCAGGGCGTCCACCTCTGCCAGCAGCACCTCCAGCAGCTCCGCCTGGGGGACTGTCTTGTAGAGCTTGCCCTTCTTGAAGATGACGCCCTTCCCACGCCCGCCGGTGACGCCGATGTCGGCGTGCCGGGCCTCCGCCGGTCCGTTCACGACGCAGCCCATCACCGCAACCGTGATCGGCACCTTGAGCGCCTTGATGTGCTCCTCCACCACCTTCACGGCCGGCACCATGTCGTACTCGAGCCGGCCGCAGGTCGGGCAGGCGATCAGGGTCGGCGACTCGACCCGCACGTTGAGTGCCTTCAAGACCTCGTAGGCCGCCCGGATCTCCTCGGTCGGGTCGTCGGTCGCCAGCGAGACCCGGATCGTGTCGCCGATTCCGTCGGCGAGCAGGATGCCAAGCCCGACCGCGCTCCGGATGCTGCCGGCCTGGACCGGGCCCGACTCGGTCACCCCGAGGTGGATCGGATAGGGCCGGGCCTCCGCAAACTTGCGGTTCGCCAGCACATTGGTGGGCACGTCCGTCGCTTTCAAGCTGACCTTGATGTGACCGGCGCCGTAGTCGAGGTCCTCCAGGATCTGGCAATGGCCGAGTGCCACCTCGACCATGCGATCGGCGGTGCGCTCGCGGTCGTCGCGATCGATGGCGTGCTGCTCGCGCAGTGACTTGTGGACCTCTTCGGGCAGCGAGCCGGCGTTGACGCCGATCCGGAACGGCACGTCGCGCTCCTTGGCGGCCTGCACCACTTTGATGACCTTCTCGCGGTCCGGCAGGTTGCCCGGGTTCAGCCGCAGCGCCTGGACGCCGGCTTCCAACGCCAGCAGGGCCAGCGTGTGGTCGTAGTGGATGTCGGCGATGATCGGCAGCGGCGAGCGCTTGACGATCTCTTTCAGCGCCTCCGCGGCCTCCCGATCGGGAACCGCCGGACGGACGATCTCGCAGCCCGCCTCCTGCAGCCGCAGGATCTGGTCGACCGTGGCCTTGACGTCGCGGGTGTCGGTCTTGGTCATCGTCTGGACCGCGATCGGGGCGGCGCCTCCGACGACGACGTCCCCCACCCGCACGGGAATCGAGTACCTGCGCTTCTTCACTGAGATTTGAATCCCTGCTGCCGGCTACTTCAGTCCCGGGAACTGGTGGTTCAGGATCCTCTGGATGTCGAAGTAGGCGATGAAAGCGACCAGCGCGAGCAGGGCCACCAGCCCATACCGCTGGACCTGCATCTCCTTCTCCCGGTCGAAGGGCCGGCCGCGCAGCGCCTCCAGCAGGACCACCATGATCCTGCCGCCGTCGAGGGCCGGCAGCGGCAGCAGGTTGGCGAACCCGAGCGCGACCGAGAGGATGGCCACCACGGTGAGCCAGACCAGCGGACCCTGCTGCGCGGCGTTGATCGTCATGTAGCCGATCCCGATCGCCCCGGTCAAGCCCTGGCCGCCCAGGATGCCGCCGGGGATCTGGCCGGTCGCCAGCATCACGATCCCGCTGAAGATTCCTTTGGTCGTCTCCCACGGGTAGGTGACGCCGTAGAGGAGAACCTGGCCGACCGTGGCCGGCGGCTGCGTCTCGATCCCGATCAAAGGCCGGTTCTGGCTCTTGACGAACTCTGGCGTGACCGTGACGGTGGACTGACCGCCACCACTCTTGGCCACCACCAAGACGAGCGCTCCGGTCGGGTTGGCGTCGACCTCCTTGCGGATGTCCGTCGGCTGGCGGACCGGGTGACCATCGATCGAGAGGATGCGGTCGCCGGGCCGGATGCCGGCCGAGTAGGCCGGGCTGGGCACGATCAGTCCGGTGACAGTGCCCGGCTGGATGAAGATCGCCGGGGCCGCGATGGCGGTCGCGATCACGATCGCCACCAGGAAGTTGACGGCGGGGCCGCCGAGCAGGATCAGGATTCGCTGCCAGGCCGGCTTGAAATGGAAGCCGGCTGGGTCGGAGTAGTCGCCGGGCTCCATGCCGCCGAGACGCACGAAGCCGCCGATCGGAAGCGCTCGGAGCGCGTAGACAGTGCCTCCGGCCGTCCCAGACCAGAGCTTGCTGCCCATGCCCAGGGAGAACTCGATGACCCTGACCTTGAAGAGCTTGGCGAGCGCGAAGTGCCCCCCTTCATGGGGCGCGATCAAGAGCAGGAACATGACGACGACAGAAGCGCCCCAGATGAGCCAGTTCAAAGCCGCCACGTCAGGCCGCCAAGCTCCGCTCGGGTTTCACGCGGGTAACTTACCCGACTTTGCTTTGAAGTAGTCCCGCGCCCATTCGTCCGCGGCCAGAACGGCGTCCAGGTCCGGACCGGTTCCGGGGAAGGCGGCCAGGGCGGCCGCGACCGCCGGGATGATCCGGCCGAACGGCAGCTCACCGCGCAGGAAGGCGGCGACGGCCTCTTCGTTGGCGGCGTTGAGGCAAGCCGGCGCCCCCTTCCCCGCCTCGGCCGCTCGGCGGGCCAGCCCGACCGCCGGGAAGCGATCGGGGTCGAGCGGGTGGAAGTCCAGCCGCCCGACCTCAGCAGCCTGGGCGGCCGGGATCACGCCGGGTAGGCGCTCCGGATAGCCGAGCGCGATGGCGATTGGCAGCCGCATGTCCGGATGCCCGAGCTGCGCCTTGACCGATCCGTCCACGAACTCAACCAGCGAGTGGACGACGCTCTGGGGATGGATCACGACGTCGATCCGGTCGAGGCCGACGCCGAAGAGGTGGTGGGCCTCGATCAGCTCCAGCCCCTTGTTCATGATCGTGGCGGAGTCGACGGTCACCTTGGGGCCCATCGACCAGCGCGGATGAGCCAGCGCCTCGGCCACGCTGACGGCGTCCAGGTCGGCTTCCGGCCGGGCCCAGAAGGGACCCCCAGAGGCCGTCAGCACCAGGCGGCTCACGCTCTCCAGCGACTCGCCCCAGAGGCATTGCCAGATGGCGCTGTGCTCGGAGTCGATCGGCCGCAGCCGTTGCTGGGCCTCAGCCATCACCAGCTCGCCGGCCATGACCAGCACTTCTTTGCTGGCCAGGGCGACGATCTTCTTGGCGCGGAGCGCGGCCAGGGTGGGCCTTAACGCCTGGGCTCCCGGGATCGCCGTAACGACGATGTCGCAGTCCGGGTGCGTCACCAGCTCCTCGATGCGCGCCTCCGCGCCGGCCTCGTCCGCCCGGATGACGTAGGGAGCGGTTTGGGACGGAGAGCGGCGTCCGCTGACCAGGCCGAGCACCTGAAAGTGGTCGGGAAAGCGCTGGATCACCTCCAGCGTCTGGCTGCCGATCGAACCCGTGGCGCCCAGGATGACGACGCGCTTCACCTGAACAGAAGCCCCGTGAGCAAGGCGTAGTAATAGACGAGGATGGGCGGGAAGAGCGCCGAGTCGAGCCGGTCCAGGACGCCGCCATGCCCGGGGATAAGGTGCGAGGAGTCCTTGACCTCGGCGATGCGCTTCATCTGCGATTCGACCAGGTCGCCCAGCTCAGCAGAGAGCCCGATCAGGATCCCCAGCGCGACCGCGTGCGGCCAGGGGAGGCTCAGCGCGACAGCGCTGCCAAAGAGGATCGTGAGCACCGCCGCGACCACTCCGGCGACCGCGCCTTCGACGGTCTTCTTGGGGCTGATCCGGCTGAAGAACGCATGCCGGCCCAGGCGTGATCCGACGAGCAGCGCGGCCACGTCGCTCAACACGGCGGCGCCGACCGTGAAGACCAGCCAGGCCAGGCCGTGCTTCGCGGATGACTGGTAGAGCACGAGGTAGAAGTTGAAAGGAAGACCGACGTAGAGGGCTCCCGCCATGCCCATCGCCCAGCGGCCGAGCCCTTCTCGCCGGCCGGGGATGAAGAGGAAGGCCATCAGGCCGCCCACCAGCGCCAGCGAGAGCACCAGCTTCAGGTCGATGTTCTTCAGCAGCGTCCCGCTGAAAGTGAAGTAGACGCCGAGCGGGTAGAGGAGCCAGGTCGGAGCCAGGTATCCCATCTGCCCCGAGAGGCCGCGGAACTCCCAGAGGGCGAGGGCCGCAAGCCCGGCCGCGAGCACATAGGTACCGACGGAGCCGGCGTACATCAGCGCCAGGGCGATGAGCGCGAAGGCGCCCCCGCTCAGGATCCGGACCATGAGCGGGCTCCGATTCACTCGGCGGGCCGGGCGCCGAACCTTCTCGTCCGTCTCTGGTAGTCCGATACCGCTGCCTCCAGGTCCTGCTTTCCAAAATCCGGCCAGAGCGTGTCGGTCACGTAGAACTCTGAATAGGCGGACTGCCAGAGCAGGAAGTTGCTGGCCCGCTGCTCGCCCGCGGTGCGGATGATGAGGTCGGGGTCGGGCAGCTCGGGCGCATAGAGCCTTGCCGAGATCGCAGCCTCGTCGACGGCTTCGGGCCGCACCTTCTCGGCGATCAGCCGCCTCACCGCGTCCACGATCTCGGCCCGGCCTCCGTAGTTAAGGCAAACGTTGAGGACGCCGCCGCGGTTATCCCGCGACCGCGTCTCGCACTCTTCGATCAGCTCCAGGATGCGATCGGAAAGGCCGTCGCGGCGGCCGCTGATGAAGACGCGGATCTGGCGTTCGTTGAGCTCGTCGAACTCGCGCTGGAAGGCCTCCTCGAAAAGACGCATCAGCGTCTGCACCTCGCGCCGCGATCGGCGCCAGTTCTCGGTCGAGAAGGCATAGACGCTGAGGACCTTGATGCCAAGGTCCTCGCAGGCGTACATCACGGGCTTGATGGCGCGCACGCCGGCACGGTGGCCGAAGGAGACCGGCCGGCCGCGGTGGCGGGCCCAGCGCCCATTGCCGTCCATGATGATTCCCACATGGGCGGGGGTCGGCGGGAGCTCTTCGGGCACCGCTGGAGGTCTGGTTAGACCTCCATCACCTCTGATTCCTTTTGGGCCGCCACCACGTCCACGCGGCCGGTGTGGGCGTCGGTGATCTTCTGCAGCCGCTCGCGCGAGCGCTTGGCGTCGTCTTCGGCGATCTCGCCGTCCTTCTCCAGGCGCTCGATGCGATGCACCTCGTCGCGGCGGATGTTGCGGATGGCGACGCGAGCATCCTCCGCTTTTTGACGCACCAGCTTGACGTAGTCCCGCCGCCGCTCCTCCGTCAGAGGTGGCACGGGGACCCTGATCACAGCGCCATCGTTCCCGGGGTTCAAGCCCACCTCCGGGGCCCGCAGCGCCTTCTCGATCGCGCCGATCTGGCTCCGGTCGTAGGGCTGGATGACGAGCAGGCGCGCCTCCGGAGTGCTGATCTGCGCCAGCTGGTTTAAAGGAGTTGGCGTTCCGTAGAACGGCACCATCACCTTCTCCACCATCGCCGGGTTGGCGCGCCCGGTGCGGATCGAGACCAGCTCCCGCTGCAGCGCCTCGACGGACTTGTCCATTTTGGTCTCCGCTTCGGCCAGGATCGAGTCGATCACGCCTTGGCCGGCTCCCGGGCCGCGACCAGAGTGCCGATCTCGTCTCCCTGCACGACGCGCTGGATGTTGCCCGCCTGGAGCAGGTCGAACACGATGATCGGCAGGTTGTTGTCCATGCAGAGGGTCAGCGCGGTGCTGTCCATGACCTGGATCTTGGGATGATTCAACGCCTCCAGATAATCGAGCCGTTCGATCTTCTTGGCGCTCGGATCGGTCATCGGGTCGGACTCGTAGATGCCGTCCACCTTGGTTGCCTTGAGCATCACGTCAGCCTCGATCTCGAGCGCGCGGAGAGCGGCGGTGGTGTCGGTGGTGAAGTACGGATTGCCAGTGCCCGCGGCGAGCAGGATGACTCGCCCTTTCTCCAGGTGACGCACGGCTCGCCGGCGGATCCACTGCTCGGCCACCTGCGGCATCTGGATCGCCGTCATGGTCCGAGCCGGGACGCCGACGTCCTCCAGCGCCTCCTGCAAAGCGAGCGCGTTGATGACCGTCGCCAGCATGCCCATGTAGTCGCCGGTCGCGCGGTCGAAGCCGCGGCGAGAGGCCGCCTCGCCGCGGAAGATGTTGCCGCCGCCGATCACGACGCCGACCCCGATGCCCAGCTCGTGGACGCTCTGGATCTGCTTTGCGATCGAACGGACGACCTCGAAGTCGATGCCTGCCTTGCGCTCTCCGAGAAGCGCCTCGCCGCTGATCTTCAGCAGTACCCGGCGAAAGCGTGGACCCGGCTCAGACGCGGCTTGCATGCGACCCCCTCGCTTACGGCTCCTTGATGTTAAAGCGGGCAAACCTGCGGACGGTGATGTTCTCCTGCAGCTTGCTGATCTGCTCGGCGATGAGGTCACCGACGGTGGTCTTCGGCTCCCGCACATACGCCTGCTCGAGCAGGACCGCCGTCTTGAAGAAGCCTTCCAGCTTGCCGTTCACGTAAGGCTCGGTGGCGCGCTCTGACTTGCCGGCAGCCGCCGCCTCTTCCCGGAAGGCGGCCTTCTGCTCCTCGATCGCCTCGGCCGGAATCTCCTCGCGGCTGACCCAGCGCGGCGCCATGGCGGCGACCTGGAGCGCGATCTCGCGCGCCAGGTTGCGGAACTCCTCGCCCTTGGCGACGAAGTCGGTCTCGCAGTTGAGCTCGATCAGCGCGCCTGTCTGAGGCGGGTAGTCGCCGGTCTTGTGCAGGTAAGCCTCGACGACACCGTTGGCGGTCTCCCGGCCGGCTCTCTTGCCGGCCTTCGCGATGCCTCTCTCACGCAGCCAGGCGGACGCCTTCTCCAGATCCCCGCCGGTGGCCTCGAGCGCCTCCTTGCAGTCGAGCATGCCCGCGCCGCTCTGCTCGCGGAGCTCCTTGATGAGCTTTGGATCGATCTTTGCCACTTCCATTTCCTTTATCTATCGTCCTCGGTCTCGCTGCGCAGGAACTCATCCTCCGAGATGCTGGGCAGGCGGTAGTCCTCGTCTTCGTCGAGGAATTCGTCAGGTATCTCATAGGTCGGCTCGGTGGGCAGGAACTCGCGCTCCTCCATCGCCGGCAGCTCGCCTTCGGCGACCTCCTGGCGGCCCTCCAGGCAGGCTTCGGCGACCTTGCTCGTGATCAGCTTCACGGCGCGGATCGCGTCATCGTTGCCGGGGATCACGTACTGGATCAAGTCCGGGTCGCAGTTGGAATCGGTGATCGCGATGACCGGGATCTTGAGCCGGTTGGCTTCCGTCACCGCAATGTGCTCCTTGCGCGGATCGACCACGTAGACGGCACCGGGCAAGCGCTTCATATCGGCCAGGCCGTCGAAGTGAAACATGAGCTTGTCGAGCTCGTCCTGGAGGCGTTTCGCCTCCTTCTTCGGTAGCGACTCAAAGGAGCCGTCCTGCTGCATTCGGCGCAGCTCGAAGAGCCGGCGGATGCGCCGCTGCATGGTCGCAAAGTTGGTCAGCATGCCGCCCATCCAGCGCCGGTTGACGAAGAACATCCCGCAGCGGGCTGCCTCGGTTTGGATCGTCTCCTGGGCCTGCTTCTTGGTGCCCACGAAGAGCACCGGCCGGCCGCTGGCCGCGGTCCCGCGCACGAACTCGTAAGCGTCGTCGAGGAGCCTCACGGTCTTCTGTAGATCGATGATGTGGATGCCGTTGCGGGCAGTGAAGATGTACGGCTTCATCTTCGGGTTCCAGCGGCTTGTCTGGTGTCCGAAATGGACCCCCGCCTCCAGCAGCTGCTTCAGGGTCGCCTGTGGCACGTGTCGATTCCTCCTGTTGCTTTCCTCCCCCCGGCAGCAGCCGCCGTGTGGCGGACAGGGGTCAACGCTCGGGGGTGCGTACTCGGCGGTCGCCCGCCGGCAGGCGGAATTATACCCGCGCTGCGCCGGCCTTAGTCCCGGCTCCCTTCGGACCCTTGCAGCGGGGGTAGTCCGAGCAGGACTTGAAGGATCCGTACCGCCCGCGGCGGAGGACCATCGGCTTGCCGCAGACGGGACACGCCTCGTCGAGCTGCTTCGCCTCAGCGCGGGGCTTGCCGGCCTGCTTCGGGTTCACCCGGTAGTTGCACTCGGGGTAGCCGGAGCAGCCGAGGAAGGTCCCGTACCGGCCCTGCCGCTCGACCAGCTCGTGCTTGCCGCATTGCGGGCAGGTCTGGCCGGTGGGCTTCGGCTCGGCCTTCTCCTCGCGCCTGATGTACTTGCACTCGGGGTAGCCGGAGCAGCCCACGAACTCTCCATAGCGACCCTTGCGGACCTGGAGCGGGCGGCCGCAGTCCGGGCACTTGTCTTCCAGGACCTGCGGCTGCGCGGCGGCGCCGCTCGGCAAGACCGCCTCGCGGTACCTGCACTTCGGGTAGCGGGAGCAGCCCTTGAAGGGGCCGAAGCGGCTCGCTTTCAGGATCAGCTGGCCCTGGTGGCATTCGGGGCATTCCTGGCCCGTCTCGGCCGGGATGGCCTCCTCCGCCGCGCTCAGCATCCGCTCCAGCGGTCCGTAGAAAGAGCCCACGACCGGCTGCCATTCGCCGCCCTGCTCGATCTGGTCGAGGCGCTCTTCCATGTCCGCCGTGTACTTGTCGTCGACGATCTCTTTGAAGTGGTCGACCATGATCCGGTTGACCGCCTCGCCAAGCTGCGTCGGATGGAGCCGGCGCTCGCGCTGCTCGACGTAGCCGTGGTCCTGGATGACCGTGACGATCGTCGCGTACGTGGACGGCCGGCCGATGCCCCGCTCCTCCAGCTCCTTGATCAGCGTCGCCTCGCTGTAGCGCGGCGGCGGCTGCGTGAAGTGCTGCTCCGGCTCCAGGCCGTGCAGCTCGAGCAGCTGGCCGGCCTCCAGCTCGGGCAACTGCGATTCGTCGCGGTCGTCGCGCTCCCAGACCCGGTAGAAACCGTCGAAGGTGAGGACCACGCCGCTGGCCCGGAAGACCAGGTCGCCGGCGGCAATATCGGCCTGGTTGCCGGAGTACACCGCGTCCGACATCCGGCTCGCCACGAAGCGCCGCCAGATCAGCTCGTAAACGCGATGCTGGTCGGACGTCAGGAACTCGCGCACGTCCTCGGGACGCCGCGTTGGGTCGGTTGGCCGGATCGCCTCGTGGGCGTCCTGGGCGTTGGCGCGGCTCTTCTCCGTCCGCGGCCGGCCGAGGTAGTCCGCGCCGAGCTGGGATCGGATCCAGCCCCGGACCCGGGAGTCGGCGTCCTCGGCGACCCGCGTCGAGTCGGTCCGCATGTAAGTGATCAGCCCGGTCGAGCCGCCTGCACCTAGCTCGACACCCTCGTACAGGTTCTGGGCCAGCCGCATCGTTTTCTTCGGCGGAAAGCGGAGCCGGCTGGAGGCGTCCTGCTGGAGGGTGGAGGTGATGTAGGGCGGCGGCGCGGACTTGGTCCGGCGCTTCGCCTCGATGCCGAGGACGCGGTACTGGCTGCCCTCCAGCTCGCTGAGGACGGCGTCGACGCCCGCACGCTCCCCGATCTCGACCTTGGACTTCTCGCCCTCGCTCAGGCGGCGCGTGAGCCGCGCCTTGAACTGGAGGTCGTCACCGGGTTTGGAAAGGAGGGCGTCGAGCGTCCAGGACTCGACCGCAATGAACGCGCGGATCTCCTCTTCGCGATCGACCACCAGCCGGAGCGCCACCGACTGCACGCGGCCCGCGCCGATCCCCTTCTGGACCTTGCTCCAGAGGAACGGCGAGAGCCGGTAGCCGACCAGGCGATCCAGGATGCGGCGCGCCTGCTGCGCGTTCACGAGCTGCATGTCGAGGCCGCGGGGCGACTCCAACGCCCGTCGCACGGCCTCGGGCGTGATCTCGTGGAACTCGATCCGCTTGGGGTCCTTCAACCGGAGCACCTCGGTCAGGTGCCAGGCGATCGCCTCGCCCTCGCGATCCGGGTCGGAGGCAAGGATGACCTCCTTCTGCCGTCCGCTCGCCTGGCGCAGCTCGCCGATCGTCTTCCGGCGGCTCTCGACAACCTCGTAGTGGGGCAGGAAGCCGCGGTCGACGTCGACTGAAAGCTCCTTCTCGGGGAGGTCCCGGACGTGGCCCATCGAGGCTCGCACGTCGTACCTGTCGCCCAGGAAACGCTTCAGGGTGCGGGCCTTTGCCGGGCTCTCGACGATGATCAGGGGGATTGCCATCTGCTCGTCCTATTTACCTCGCGGCGGCGAATCCTACTCCCTTGGCGGAACTCGAAGAAAGCCCTCGCCCCGCCTCCGGACCGACCCGTCCAGCTCCAGCGCGGTGAGCCGGGCCAGGGTCTCGGCAAAGCCGAGCTGCAGCTTGCGGGCGAGCTCGGCGGCGGTCAAGGGGAGGACATCAGAAAGATGACGCAAAAGCCCGTCGCGGCCCCCGAGCGCCGCCAGGCCGAGCCGGCTGGGTGGCTGCAGCGGATCGTCCAGCACCTCCTGGCTGCGGCCCACGACAGCCAGGACGTCGCGCGCGTTCTGGACCAGGCCGGCCCCGTCCCGGAGCAGCTGGTGGCAGCCGACGCTGAGCGGGCTGAAGACGCTGCCCGGAACTGCCATCACCTCCTTCGAGAGGGCCAGGCCGGCCTCAGCCGTGAGCAGGGCGCCGCTCCCCTCCCCCGCTTCGACGACGACCACCGCGTCGGCCAGTGCGGCCATAGTCCAGTTGCGTTTCGGGAAGTGCCCGCGCCGGGGCGGCGTGCCGTCGGCAAACTCGCTGACCAGCGCGCCCCCGGCGGCCAGGATGCGGGCCGCCAGCTCGGCGTGCTGGCGGGGATAGACGAGGTCGACCCCGGTGCCCATCACGGCCACGGTGCAGCCGGCTCCCGCCAGGGCTCCTCGGTGCGCCGCGCCGTCGATGCCCAGGGCCAGGCCGCTGATGACGATCACACCGGCGGCAGCCAGGTCCTGGGCGAGGCGCTCGGAGACCGCTTCGCCGTACGGCGTGGGCCGGCGCGAGCCGACGACCGCCACCCGGGGACCGGCCGGCGGCGGCCAGCGACCTCGGACATGAAGATCCCTAGGCAGCATCGCTAGTGTCGAGCCGATACCCCAACGCCTCCAGGACGTGCCGCTCGGCGATGGCCGGCGCCTCTTCGAGGTCGGCCAGCGTCCGGGCCACCCGCCAGGAACGGTGGAAGCCGCGCGCGGTGAGACCGCGCTCGGAAGCCCAGCGCTCGAGCAACGGGCGAACACTGCCGAGCGGCGCGTGGGCCCGCAGCCCGGCGGGCCGGAGCGCGCCGTTGAGGCAGCCCTGGCGAGCCAGCTGCCGGCCGCGAGCCGCGACGACCCGCTGGCGAACCACGGCGGAGGATTCCCCGGCCGGCTCGGAGGAAAGCGCCTGCAGCGGAGGCCGCGTCACATTGACGCGCAGATCGATCCGGTCGAGGAGCGGGCCCGAGAGAGCGCGCTGGTAGAGGTCGAGCACGCCCGGCGAGCAGCGGCAGCGCCGCAAGTGGTCGCCCGCCCAGCCGCACGGGCAGGGATTGGTGGCAGCGACCAGGATGAACCGGGCGGGGTAGGTCACGGTGCCCGCCGTGCGGGTGATGGTGACCCGGCCTTGCTCCAGCGGCTGGCGGAGGGCTTGCAGCGCCGCCGGGTTGAACTCGGCGAGCTCGTCGAGAAAGAGCACGCCGCCGCTGGCTCGGCTGATCTCGCCGGGGCGGGCCACGCCGGCGCCGCCACCGATCAGGCCCGAGGTGGAGACGCCGTGGTGCGGGCTCCGGAAAGGACGCGTCCAGCGCAGTGGGACCCCGTCGAGCTCGCCCAGGATGCTGCTGATCCGGGCCACCTCCATGGCCTCCTCCAAGGTCAGCGGCGGAAGGATGCCGGGCAGGCAGCGCGCGAGCATCGTCTTGCCCGCGCCCGGTGGTCCACTGAGGAGCAGGTGATGGCCGCCTGCCGCGGCAACCTCCAGGGCGCGGCGGGCAGCCTCCTGGCCGTGGACCTCGGCCAGGTCGTCGTCGACCGGCGCCTCCCCGGGCGGTTCGGGGAGAGCCCATGCCTGGGCCGGCAGAGCCGTCTGGCCGTTCAGGTGACGCATCACCGCGGCGAGGTCTGGGCAGGGCCGCACAACCAACCCATCCACCAGGGCGGCTTCGGCGGCGTTCCCCTCCGGGACGAACAGGTCCTCGACGCCCTGGGCCGCGAGTGCCTGGGCCGCGATTAGCACACCCGGGACCGCCCGCACGCTGCCGTCGAGCGCCAGCTCGCCGAGGAAGGCGGTCCCTTCGGGCGGCGGCCGGCCGGCCAGCGAAAGTGCGATCGCCACCGCCATCGGCAGGTCGAAGCCGCTGCCTTCCTTGTGCAGGACCGCCGGCGCGAGGTTGACGGTGAGGCGCTGCTTTGGGAATTCGAGGCCGCTGTTGCGGATCGCCGAACGGACCCTTTCCCTGGCCTCTTTGACAGAGGCGTCGGCGAGCCCGACGAGAAAGAAACCGTTCTTCCCGACGGAAGCGTCAGCCTGGATTTCGACCAGCCTTCCCTCCAGTCCGCGCAGCAGGCAGCTCACGACCGAGGCGACCACGATCGGCAGGCTAGGCGTTGCCGATGTGAATGAAAACGGGTCCGGTTAATGACAGGAATGCGTGCCGGCCCTATGCTGCCCGCGCTATGCGCCGGTTAGGAGCTCGTCGCGAGTCCGGTCAGGGACTTGTCGAGTACGCGATCATCCTCGTCATGGTGGCGGTCGTCGTCGCCGTGATCCTGATCACGACGGGCGGCACCATCAAGAACATGTTCTCCAACGTCGCCTGCAGCATGGCCTGGGGCCAGGGTAGCTGCACCGTCCAAGAAGGCGGCTAACCTCCGCTTAGACCGCGCCGAGCGCGGGCTCCGGGGTCCACGCCCCTGCCGCGTCGACGTAACCAGCCGGGTGCTCCGCCTCATGCCCGAGCAAGAGCAGCCAGCGGTGCCTGGCAGCTTCGTCGAGCAGGCGACCCTTCTGCTGCAGCGCCGTCACCACGTCCAGGTCACCGCCGGAGTTCCAGGCCCGGCGGAGGTGAGGCTGGACGCCGACCAGGTCGCCGCACATGGCGACCGCCAGCTCGCCGCTCCGAAAGATCACCACCTGGTTGCCAGGCGTGTGGCCGCCGGTGAAACGAAGCTCCACGCCCGGGAGGATCTCGGCATCTCCGTCCACGAATTCGACAAGTCCTGCTTCGGCCACCGGGACGAAGTCCTCGGCCAGGTAGGCGGCTTTCGACCGCGGATCAGGTTCGAGCGCGTAATCGAACTCTCGACGCTGGTAGAAATGCTTCGCCTTCGGAAACGTGATGGCGACCCCGCCACCCGGGCTCGTACGCGTGAAGCCGCCGGCGTGGTCCCAGTGGAGGTGCGTCGAGAGCACGACGTCCACCTCTTCTGGCCGGATGCCCAGCCGGCCGAGCGCGGCCAGCAGGCCTTCCGGTTCGCGGAGGTCGACCTGGCGGGCGCGCTTCTCGTCCAGCTTGGCCCCGATGCCCGTCTCGCAGACGATGACCTTGCCACCCAGCCGGACGACCGCGCCGACGCAGGCCAGCTCGACCAGGTTCCTGTCGTCGGCCGGTTTGTAGCGCTCCCAGACCACCTTCGGGACGACGCCGAAGACGAGCCCGCCGTCAAACCGCATCCGGCCGGCGACGAGCAAGTGGATCTCAAAGTCCCCGAGCTTCACTTCTTGGCGTAGGTTAAGGCGCCGGTGGCAGACCAGCTCTCCATCGAGGTCGGCGGCTTCCCAACCGTGATCCGCCCCATGCAAGCGGTCAGCGCGGAGGCCCCCTTCAGCTCGGACCAGTACTTCTTCGAGGTGCGCTGGGACGGGCTGCGCTGCCTGCTCTTCGCGGACGCCGAGGGCCGGGTCCGCCTCCAGGACCGCTCGCTGGCGGACGTGACGTATCGCTTCCCGGAATTCGGAACGGTGGGCGCGCTCCTGCCGCCGGGCACTGTTCTGGATGGGGTGCTGGTGGTCACCGACCCGGACGGGCGGCCCGACCCGGAGCTGCTCCGGGATCGCCTGCGAGGACCGGCGGGCGAAGAGCAGCGCCCGGCCTCCTACCTGGCCTTCGACATCCTCTACCTGGAAGGCCGGCCAGTCCTCCGCCAACCGCTGCGCACCCGCAAGAAGCATCTCGCCCGAGCCGTGACCACGGGCCGCCACCTCTACGCTCCCAAGCACATCGACAAGGAAGGCGTCGAGCTCTTCGAGGCTTGCCTCGAGCAGGGTCTGGCAGGAGTCGTCGCCAAGCACCGGGAGAGCTTCTACGTACCGGGCCAGCGGAGCCCTTTCTGGCTCCAGATCGAGGCGGTCAAGAGCGACAACTTCGTGGTGGTCGGATGGACTGGCCGGGAGCCCTTCGAGGCGCTCCTGGTCGCCTTCTACGAAGCCGGGCGTCTGTTGCCGTGCGGCTCAGTCGGCGGCGGTTTCGACCGCGAGGTCCGCAGCGAGCTGGCGCGTCGCTTGGGCGGCCTCCGCATCGCCGCTTCTCCGCTCCAGCCGCCCCCGATCATCACCGCGCCGGTGAGCTGGTGCCGGCCGGAGCTGGTCGTCAATGTCCGCTACTCGGAGTGGGCGACTGACGGAACCCTTCGGTTTCCGATCTTCAACGCGGTCCGGCCCGAGGTGCACCCGGCCGAATGCGTGCGGCTCCGGCCGCGCGTCGTCATCGGGGGTCGCAGCCG
>VBGR01000099.1 GCA_005880695.1 Chloroflexota bacterium | reverse complement strand
GCCGGCGGGCGGGAGCTGGTTCGTCTTTTCCCTGGAGCGAGCGCACCCGTCCAGCCCCACCGGACCGGCCTCTACCACCTGGCAATCGTGCTGCCCAGCCGCCGCGAGCTGGCCCGGGTGGTTGCCAGGCTCTTCACACTCCGCTACGACAACTACCCGACCGACCACCTGATGACCAAGGCCGATTACCTCTCCGACCCCGACGGGAACGGCCTCGAGATCTACGCCGAGACGCCTGAAGACGGGACCATGCTGATGGCCAACGGCACCTTCGAAGCCCGCGATAAACAGGGCAACCTGCGTTCCGGCCGCGACCCGATCGACCTGGACCAGCTCTTCTCGGAGCTGGCGCCGGACGATCGCCTCGACGCCCCGTTACCGGCAGGCACCAGGATGGGCCACGTCCATCTCCACGTCAGCGACCTGGACGCGGCGGTGCGCTTCTACCACGAGCTGATCGGGTTCGACGTGATGGGCCTCGCTCCCCGGATGGGCGCCGCCTTCCTCTCCGCCGGCGGCTACCACCACCACCTGGGCCTCAACACCTGGGCGGGCACGGGCGTGCCGCCAGCTCCGAACGGCACCGCCGGGCTGCGACGGTTCAGCGTCGAGCTGCCCACCCGCGCGGACCTCGATCAGATCCTGGCGCGGCTACGGGCGGCGGGAATCGCAATGTCGGAGGCCGCGGACGGCGGCTATCAGGTCAGCGACCCGTCGGCCAACCTGGTTCAGCTCACGACGGCTTGACGGAGCTGGCCAGCCAGGCCAGCACTTCCTCAGCGTGGCGGTCGGGCGGAAAGACCGGGTAGAAGACATGGTCGATGAGGCCATCGCGCAGCACCAGGCTCAGCCGCTTGATCAAGGTCATCCCGGCGATCTCGAAAGTGGGCAGGCCCAGCTGCTTGGTGACTGCCAGGTCCTGGTCGCTGAGCACCTGGAAGGGCAGCCGCAGCCGCTCCACCAGCTCCCGCTGGTAGGCCGGCTCCTGGGTGCTGAGACCGAACACCTTCGCGCCCAGCCGGCCCAGCTCTTCATTGTGATCACGGAAGCCGCACGACTCCGGGGTGCAGCCGCGAGCACCGGGTATCGCGTCCCAGCCCGCCGGCATGTCCTCACCCGGGCGGCCGGTGCGCGGATAGCAGTAGACGACGGCAAGACCCGGGACCAGCGAGAGGTTCACCTCGCCGCCGGCGGTCGAGGCCAGCGCGATGTCCGGCATCCTCAGCCCGGGTAGGTGCCGAGCGGCGCCGTCGTCGGCAGGCACGGGCAGGTCGGGTGGCAGGACCGTGGGGTCGAAAGCCATTACCAGCGTGAGATGAACATCTTCTTGCGGGTGTAGAAGTCGATGCCGTCGGTCCCGTGCACGTGAAGGTCACCGAAGAAGGAGCCCTTCCAGCCGGAGAAGGGGAAGAAGGCGAAGGGCTGCGCGACCGGGACGTTGACGCCGATCATGCCCGCGTCGACCTGCTCCCGGAACTGTCGCGCCGCCTTGCCCGAGCGCGTGAAGATGACGGCCATGTTGCCCAGCGACATCCGGTTGGCCTGGCCGATGGCCTCCTCCAGAGTGGCGGCGTGGGAGACGGAGAGGACGGGCCCGAAGATCTCGTCGCGGCCGACCGCCATGCTGTCCGACACGCGGTCGAGGACAGTGGGGCCGAGAAAGAAGCCCGCCCGGCTGGTCTCGCTCCGGCCGTCGAGCAGCACGACCGCGCCTTCGGCGGCGCCTCGCTCGATGTAGCCGGCGACCCGGTCGCGGTGCTCGGCCCGGATCAGCGGGCCCACGTCGACGCCGGGCTCGACGCCGGGGCCGACTTTAAGCGCCGCTGCCCGAGCAAGGAGCGGCTCCAGCAGAGAACCGGAAGCGTCACCGACGGCAACCGCGACGCTGCCCGCCAGGCAGCGCTCGCCGGCGTTGCCGAAGGCGGAGCCGAGGATCGCGGGCACCGCCGCGTCGAGGTCGGCGTCTGGCATCACCACGATGTGGTTCTTGGCGCCGCCCAGCGCCTGCACGCGCTTGCCCTGGGCCGCGGCGACCTCATAGACGTGGCGCGCGACGGGGGCGGAGCCGACGAACGAGATCGCGGCCACCGCCGGGTTTGTGAGGAGCGCGTCGACCACCGGCCCGGCGCCGTGGACCAGGTTCAGGACTCCGGGCGGGAAGCCTGCCTCGGTGAAGAGCTCGGCCAGCCGAACTGCGCCCAGCGGGGTGCGCTCGGATGGCTTTAGGACGAAGGTATTCCCCGCTACGACTGCCAGCGGGAACATCCAGAGCGGGATCATCACGGGGAAGTTGAACGGCGGTACACCCGCCACCACGCCGAGCGGGAAGCGGTAGAGGTCCTGGTCGACGCCGCCCGAGACGTCGCGCAAGGTCCGGCCCTGCAGCAGCGTGGGCGCGCCGCAAGCGAAGTCGACCACCTCAACTCCGCGACGGACCTCGCCGCGCGCCTCGTCGAGGGTCTTGCCGTGGTGGCGGGTGACGATCCGGGCAAGATCCTCGAAGCCGGCTTCGAGCCGTGCCTTGAAGCTGAACATGAGACGCACCCGGTCCATGACCGGCGTCCGCGACCAGTCCTTGTAGGCAGCGTCAGCCGCGGCCACTGCAGCGGTGACGGCGTCGGTTCCCGAGAGCGGGACCTGCTCGATGACCTCGCCCGTGGCCGGGTCGTAGACCGGCAGCGTGTCCGCCTCCGGCCGCAGCCATTCGCCTCCGATCAGGTTCGGGATCATGGGTGAACTAGCCTTGAGGGCAGCGTACCTTCATCCGGCAACTCGGAGGGTTTGAACGTGGCTATTGAGAGCAGGGCGGACGCGGTCTGGCACGGCAACCTGATGGAGGGCGGCGGCACTGTCAAGCCGGCCTCCGGAGCGTTTGGCGAGCTGCCGATCAGCTGGGAGAAACGCGCGAACAACCGGGAAGGTGCTACCAGCCCGGAGGAGCTCCTGGGCGCCGCCCACGCCGCCTGCTTCTCGATGGCGCTCGCCAATGGTCTGACCCAGGGCGGGCATCCGCCCGAGCAGCTCGCCACCTCGGCGAGGGTCGGGTTCCAGGCCGGCCAGGGAATCACGGGGATCCACCTCCAGGTGCGGGGCAGAGTCCCCGGAATCGACGCCGGCGCCTTTCGCGAGGCCGCTGAGGCTGCCAAGTCCAACTGCCCGGTCTCCAAGGCGCTGACCGGCGTCGAGATCACGCTCGAAGCCGAGCTGGAAGGCTGAGTTTCTAAGTGGGTGCGCCGATCCGGCCGGCCGGCTCGGCCGTGAGATCCAGCTCGCGCTTCCGCCAGAACTGCAGCCGGCTCCGGTAGAGGTCGACTCTTTCGGGCGCGTGTCCCTCCGCGAATTGGAGCAGCTCGACATAGACGGCGGTCCAGTGCCAGGCGTCGTCGATGTGCCGTGAGTTCGGGTCCTCGCCCTGCAGCAACTCCGCGACTTCCGCCCCCACGGTGACGCATGGTATACAGCGCCTGGCGGCGCAATACAAGATGAATTTTTGAGTTCTGCCGCGAGATCAGGCCGGGAGCCGGAACTGGGCGTCCATCTGGCGCTGTAGGAAGCTCCGCGGCGCCCGCCGCAGGACCTGGTCGCGGAGCCATCGGCCGGCGGGGTTGCGCATCGTGATCGAGCGGCCGGTCTGGCTCGAAATCCGCACGAAACTGTTGGCGCGCCGGAGCCGTCTCTGCTGGTAGCCGGCGAATGCGGCGGCCAGGTCGCCGCCGCCTTGAACTGAACGGCCCAGAGCGACGGCGTCCTCGAGAGCCTGACAGGCTCCTTGCGAGGCGTGTGGTGTCATCGGATGCGCGGCGTCGCCGAGCAGCGTGACCCGGTCTACAGTCCAGCGCCTCCCCGGAGGACGGTCGTAGATGTCAGTGCGCAGAATGTCCGGCTCCGGCGTCAGCTCCACCAACTGCCCGATGGGGCCCGGCCAGCTGCTGAAGCGCAATCGCAGGTCAGCCTGGTGGCTGCCGTGCTCCGCGCCCTGGCCGGCGGGCGCCTGCTTCGTCGCATACCAGTAGACACGGCCGTCCAGCATCGGCATGAACCCGAACTCGCCGCCGTCGCCCAAGTAGGTGTGGGCTTCGCCCTCTGGAATTCGGAGTGATTCGGCCGCCGTCACACCACGCCAGACGGTGACTCCGGTGTAGCGCGGCGGACCATCGCCGAGAAGCTGCTCGCGGACGCGCGAGTGGATACCGTCGGCGCCGACCAGCGCGCCGGCCGTCCAGCTTCGACCGTCGGCTGCCTGCACGCGCACCCCATCCGCCCTCTGCTCGAAGCGGGTCACCTCGGCGCCGAGGACGATCTCAGCGTCCTCACCCACGGTGGAGAGCAGCATCTGGTGGAGTTCAGCCCGATGGATCGGCAGCGCCGGGGCGCCGTAGCGCGCCTCGAAGCCTGAGCACTCCCGCGCCAGGAGGACCTGGCCCTCGCGCGTGACGATCTTCAATCTGCGTAGCACAAAGGGGGTCTTCGGCCGGCTCACGCCCAGGAGCTGCAGGGCTGTTACGCCGTTCGGCCAGATCGTGAGACCGGCGCCGATCTCGCGGAGAACTGGGGCTCGTTCAAGCACGGCGACCTCGACGCCCGCCTGGCGCAGCGCCAGCGCCGCCGCCAGCCCACCGATGCCCGCCCCGGCGACGATTGCCCGCGGCCTAGAGCCGCTAACGGGTCTCGAGCCTCGCCAGCACCGCCTGCACGCGCCGCTGCCGGGGCGCCTCCTGCTTGGCCTCGGCCACGTGCTCGGCGTGCTCCTTCCGGTTTGTATAAGAGAGCTTGTCGAAGGCGGTCGCCGCTGCCGGGTCGCCTCCTGCTTGGCCTCGGCCACGTGCTCGGCGTGCTCCTTCCGGTTTGTATAAGAGAGCTTGTCGAAGGCGGTCTGTGCTGCCGGGTCGGCCGCCAGCGCACGGGCCAGCTCTGGCGGCAGCGAGACCAGGCGTGGGGCCGTATCGAGGTCTAGCCTCACCTCGACGATGTCTCCGAACTGGATCCCCGCGCCCGCGCGATCCCTCTTATTCGCGCCGACATAGAAGCGGCCGCCGTAGACGGCCACCGTTGTCCGCCAGGTGTACCCGTTGACCGTCACGTTGACTTTCGGGCGCTTGCCTTTGCCGAGCAGCTCGATCACCCCGGCCGGGACCTCGATGGAAGGCACCGCGTCCGCCTCAAACGCCCCTTCGCCGCCGATCCTGGCCGCGAACGACTCGCCCATCGGCTCGATGCTAGCCCACCAGTTGGTAAGCTCTCCAGCCGTGGGCGGGGGCGAATTCCAGGGCTGGCCGGAGCATTTCCAGGAGTTCTTCATCGGCCTCCAGCTGGACAATTCCAAGCGCTACTTCGAGGCGAATCGCAAGGTCTACCAGGAGTCGGTCCGTGCGCCCATGGAGGCGCTGCTCACGTCGCTCCAGGAGGAGTTCGGCCCCGGCAAGGTCTTCCGCGCCAACCGCGACATCCGCTTCTCAGCCGACAAGTCGCCCTACAAGACCAACATCGCCGCCGATTGCGGCATGGGCGGTCACGGTGGCTATGTCTCTCTCGATGCCAAGGGGCTGACGGCGGCTGCGGGCCGCTACGAGCTCGACAAAGAGGGCCTCGAGAAGTACCGCGCCGCGGCGGCTGCGGAACCGAGCGGCTCCAAGCTGGGCGCGATCGTCGAACGCCTCGAGAAGAAGGGCTATGAGCTCGGCGGCGAGGACCTGAAGCGCGTTCCGCCGGGTTTTCCGGCCGACCATCCCCGGGCCCGGCTGCTCCGCCACAAGCGGCTCTACATCTGGAAGTCTTTCGGCCTCCAGCCCTGGCTCGGGTCGGCGGCCGCCCGCGACCGCGTCGCGGAGGTCTGGCGCGACGCGCGCCCGCTCGACGACTGGTTCAGCCAGCACGT
The DNA here is from genome assembly GCA_005880695.1 of Chloroflexota bacterium. Taxonomy (GTDB): domain Bacteria; phylum Chloroflexota; class Dormibacteria; order Dormibacterales; family Dormibacteraceae; genus VBGR01. The sequence continues at coordinate 17,522 of VBGR01000099.1, read as the reverse complement.
CGCCTGACGCGGCCCAACTGGCCCCGCCAAACTAGTCGCCATGCATGCGAGCATCCGCCGCTACAAGGTCGCCAAGGGCAGCATCGACGAGGTCGTCCGTCGCGTAGACACCAACTACCTGCCGGCCCTCGCCAAGAAGCGGGCGTTCATCGGCTACTTCGTCGTCGACGTCGGGCATGACGAGCTGGTCTCGATCACGCTCTTCGGCGACGAGTTCGGCACCAAGGACGCCACCGAGTTCTCCGCGGAGTGGGTGAAGGAGCACCTGCACGAGTTCAACGTCAAGCGGGAGGAGAATTTCGAGGGCAAGGTCGTGGTGCACGGCGGCGAGTAGGCCGCCGGCCCGAATCCAGGTCCAACTTGACCTGCAGATCCTATAAGTCGGATACTCTGATTCGGAGTTGCCTATGGGCGGCGAGAGCCGTCCGGCCCTTCGCCGGCGCACTCTCGCCCCGGTTCCGTGCCGGGAAGAGGGCGGAGGGACAAGACGCCACGGAGGCGCGGCTGCCTCCACTTCCTCTAAGGAGGTATGTATGACTCCAGTGTTATCCCGGATGAAGGCGCTCGGCGTCTTCTCCATGGCCAGCCTGGCTCTCATGGCCTGCGGAGGCCCGGGGGGCCCGACGTCGACAAACCTGGCAAGCAACCAGACCTTCAAGTTCCCGATCCTGGACGACATCGGCACGCTCGACCCTGGCACCTCGGACGCGGAGACCGATTCCGAGCTCAACCAGAACATGTTCAACGGCCTGGTCAAGTTCGATAACAGCCTGAACATCATTCCGGACATTGCGGAGAAGATGCCGACCATCTCTTCCGACGGGCTCACTTACACATTCACGCTCCGCAAGGACGTGACCTTCTCCAACGGGGACAAAGTCACCTCCAAAGATGTCCTCTTCTCGTGGAACCGAGCGGCGGCCCTTCAGGTCAGCAGCTACTCCGGCACCTTCGCCCCGGTTGTCGGTTACGACAAGGTGTCAGCCAACAAGGTTGGCGGTGCTGCGCTCGAGGCCCTGCTCGAGAAGAACGATCCTTCCGTCACCATGACTGGACTGACAGCTCCGGATTCCTCGACCGTCAAAGCGCAGCTTACGAGCCCGGCCGGCTGGTGGCTCAGCGCACTCGCCGTGGAGGGCGCAACCGGCATGGTCGTCGACGAGAAAGTGGTCAAGACCGACCCCGACAACTGGTGGGCCAAGCCAGAGACCGCCATCGGCACCGGCGCATACAAGATGACGGCTCGCACCCCCAAGGCCTCGCTCGACTTCGAGGCGGTGCCCAACTGGTGGGGGACGCCCAAGCCGACAGTTACCAAGGTCCACCTCGACGTTCTTGCCGACGCTGCCACCGCCATCACCAAGTACGAGCAGGGCGGCTACGACCTCTTCGGCTTCGGCGGCTACAGCCAGGGGGCTTCCGTCGCCGACGTCAGGCGGATTCAGGGCACAGCGAACGAGAAGGACCAGCTGAAGCTCCAGCCGAAGGTCAGAAGCACCTGGGTCACGTTCAACCTGGTGGCCGACTCGGTTCGGCAGGCCAAGGGTCCGTTCACCCTGGACCAGGGCCAGGCCGCCCACGACCTGCGCCTGGCGTTCGCGCTGGCCGTTGACAAGAAGAAGCTGGCCGAGGTCGTCTGTCAGAACATCATCTGCACGCCGATGACCGGCGGCCTCATCACCAAGGGTCTGACCGGGTACCTCGGCGACAACTCCGACCCGCTGGCAAAGTTCGATCCCGCCAAGGCTAAGCAGCTTCTGCAGAGCGGTGACCCTACGGGCACGAAGACCAAGGGCCTGACCTATTTCTACGATCCGGAACAACCCCTCTTCCGTGACTCGGCACCTTTCCTGCAGGACCAGTGGCAGACCAACCTCGGCGTCCACGTTGATCTCCAGAAGGTGTCCCACAGGCCGTTTATCAAGGCGCGCTTAAGCGGCAGCTACGTGCTGACCCGGGATGGCTGGCAAGCCGACTACAACCACCCGCAGGACTGGTTCGACGGCCTCTATGGCAAGACTCCCGGCTGTCCGGACTCGAGCTGCACGAGCGGGTACGACACCAAGGAATTCGATGACCTGATCGCCAAAGCAAACGCCCTGCCCCTCGATCAGGCTCTGCCGCTCTACAAGAAGGCTCAGCAGATGCTCCAGGACATCGTGGCTTACATCCCGCTCGCCTATTCGGTCGGCACCTTCCTGATCAAGCCCTACATGAAGGGTGCCGGCACCAACAACGTCTTCGACTACTGGTGGAACCAGTACCAGGTCCTCCAGCACTAGACCAGCCAGCTAAAGAGGGCGCTCATCACGAGCGCCCTCTTTTTTTCCGCCAGAATTGGAGTTCGGCAGATGCTGACCCGGGGAACGCTGATTTACATCAGCCAGCGCGCGGTGCTCATCGCCTTCACTGTGCTGGCGGTCTCCTCGATCGTCTTCCTCGGCATTCACCGGCTGCCCGGCGACGCGCTCTTCGCCGAGCGCCTGCACGGGAACCAGTACACCGCCCGGCTGCACTACTACCACCTCGACGAGCCGCTGATCATCCAATATCGCAACTTCCTCTCCGGCCTGATCCTGCGAGGCGACCTCGGGGAGTCTCTCGTCAACAAGGGTGTAAAGATCACACCCCTGGTGGCGCGGGAGCTGACCGTCAGCGCCGAGGTGGGGGCGTTCGCGCTGCTCTTTACAGTCGGCTTGGGGATGTTATTCGGGGTTGTGGCGGCTGTGCGTCAGAACAGCTGGGTCGACTACGTGCTCAGCACCACCTCGGTGATCGGTTACAGCATGCCCAACTTCGTCATCGCCTCTTTCTTGTTGCTCGTTTTCGCCGTCTGGATGGCGAACCTCACGCAGGGCGCCTACTACTTCGCGATCGGTTGGACGGGAACCTACGGAAACATCGGCGAGATCTGGCTCCCCGCCTTCGCGCTTGGCTTCCCCTACGCGAGCATCGTCGCCCGCCTGACGCGGGCCAGCATGCTCGAGGTGATCCGCCAGGAGTACATCCGGACCGCCCGTGCCAAGGGCGTCACCGAGCTGCTGGTGGTGATTCGCCACGCGCTCCGCAACGCCCTCATCCCGGTGATCACCATCCTCGGCCCGCTGGTGATCGGCATCATCACGGGCGGCGTGGTGATCGAGAACATCTTTGGGATTCCCGGCCTGGGCAAGGAGTTCGCCCAGAGCATCCTGAACCGTGACTACAACATCGTGATCGGTGTCTTCACGATGTACGCAGCCATGATCGGCGTCGCCAACCTGGGTGTGGATCTGCTCTACACGGTCATCGACCCGCGGATCAGGTACTAGATGGACTGATGGACTGATGGCAACCGCAGCGCCGGCCGTAACCCCAGAGCTGCTTGGCACGGAAGCCCGGGAGCAATCAAGCCTCTGGGCCGACGCCTGGCGGCGGCTGCGTCGCAACCGACTGGCGCTGGTGGGCAGCATCTACCTCTTGCTGGTGGTCCTGATGGCACTCGTCGCCATCGTCTATACGCCGTCCCGCATGTCAGCGGTGGGGATCGCCCCGCCCTACTCGGGTCCAAGCCCAGGCCATCCCTTCGGCGCCGATACTCTCGGTCGCGACATCTTGAGCCGGATCATGGTCGGAGCCCAGATCTCGCTCATCGTCGGCGTGGGCACGCAGCTGCTGGTGCTGGCGGTCGGGGCCCCGATCGGGTTGGCGGCCGGCTACTTCAGGGGCTGGATCGACTCGGCCGTCACCTTCTTCATCAATGTCTTCTACGGGATCCCCGACCTACTGGTGGCGTTGATCATGGTTTTCCTGCTCGGCCCGAGCCTCACCAACATCATCATCGCGATCGTCGTCACTCGCTGGATGGACATGGCGCGCCTGGTACGCGGCCAGACCCTGAGCCTGCGCGAAAGGGAATTCGTCGAGGCGGCCCGGGCGAGTGGCGCGAAGCCGGCCAAGATCCTCTTCCGCCACATCCTGCCCAACGCACTAGGGCCGATCATCGTCCAGGCCACCTTCGGCGTTCCGGCAGCGATTCTCTTTGAAGCCTTCCTGAGTTTCCTGGGAGTGGGCATCCAGCCACCGACGCCATCCTGGGGCTCGATGGCCGCCGAGGGCATCGCCGCGATCAGGATCTCGCCGCACATCGTCCTCGTGCCGGCCCTCGCACTCTCGCTCACTTTGATGGCTTTCAACTTCCTCGGCGACGGCCTCCGCGACGCCCTCGACCCGCGGCAAAAGCGCTAGCTGAAGTGGCCGCACCCATCCTGTCGGTCCGCGACCTGCACACGCAGTTCTTCACCGACGACGGCGTGGTTCAGGCCGTCGACGGCGTCAGCTTCGACCTCTTTCCAGGCGAAACGCTCGGAATCGTCGGCGAGTCTGGCTGCGGCAAGTCGATGACCGCGCTCTCGATCATGCGTCTCGTCCCGGAGCCGGGCCGCATCACGAAAGGCGTGGTCCGGTTCCGGGACCAGGACCTGTTGAAGAAGACGCCCGAGGAGATGCGCGAGATCCGGGGTCGGGACATCGCGATGATCTTCCAGGACCCTCAGAGCTCGCTCAACCCGGTGCTCCAAACCGGCTATCAGGTCGAGGAGGCGATGCTCGTCCACGACAAGGTGCCAAAGGAGCGGGCGCCTCAGAGGACCATCGATCTCTTGAAGCAGGTGCGCATCCCGGCCGCGGAGCGGCGCGTCAAGGACTTCCCGCACCAGATGAGCGGCGGTATGCGCCAGCGCGCCATGATCGCGATGGGCCTTTCGAACACGCCCTCGCTCCTGATCGCCGACGAGCCAACGACGGCCCTGGATGTAACCGTGCAGGCGCAGATCCTGGAGCTGCTGGCCGACCTCAACCGCGAGATCGACACCTCGATCGTGATGATCACGCACAACCTCGGCGTGGTTGCCGGTCTCTGTACGCGCGTCATCGTCATGTACGCGGGGCGGATCGTCGAGGAGGGACCCGTCGAGCGCATTTTCGATAATCCGCAGCATCCGTACACCTGGGCTCTGCTGCGCTCGATCCCGCGCATCGACGCGTCACGGCATGATCGCCTGAAGTCGATCGAGGGGCTGCCGCCCGACCTCATCAAGCCGCCCCACGGCTGTCGCTTCCACCCTCGCTGTCCTTTCCGCGTCGAAAGGTGCTTCACCGACGACCCCGTCCTGGAGGACGTCGGGCCGGAGCAGCGCGCGGCCTGCTGGGTGACGATGAAGCGGGCCTATGCCGAAATGGGAGCTCGCGACCTGGTCGACGTCAGCCCGGGCGCCGCGTCGGGGGTCCATGCGGCAGGTAAAGGTGGCTGAGCCAGCCCGCCGGCTGGAGCCTGCAGGATCCTCGGCCGCGCCGCTCGTCCGGGTCGAGAACCTGGTGAAACACTTCGGCGCGGGCCTGGGTACCTCGGTCAAGGCTGTCGATGGTGTCAGCTTCGACATCCGCGAGGGCGAAACGCTGGGCTTGGTGGGCGAGTCGGGCTGCGGCAAATCGACGCTCGGCCGGTTGATCACGCAGCTGATTCCGGCTACCTCCGGCAGCGTCAGTTTCGACGACGTCGAGCTGACCAAGCTGCGCGGCGAGAAGCTGCGTCAGCAGCGCCGCCAGCTGCAGATGATCTTCCAGGACCCCTTCGGCTCGCTCGACCCCCGGATGACCGTCGGCGACATCATCGCCGAGCCGCTCGACAACTACGGCATCGTGCGGGGCCGGGCGCGCACCACGCGGATCCAGGAACTGCTCCGGGTCGTCGGTCTCAATCCGTACTTCAACAATCGCTACCCGCACGAGTTCAGCGGTGGCCAGCGCCAGCGCATCGGCATCGCCCGGGCGCTGGCCTTGAACCCAAAGCTGATCGTCTGCGACGAGCCGATCTCCGCTCTCGACGTTTCCATCCAGGCCCAGGTCATCAACCTCCTGGAAGACCTCCAGCGTGAGTTCGAGCTGACCTATCTCTTCATCGCCCACGACCTCTCGGTCGTGCGCCACATCAGCGACCGGGTCATGGTCATGTACCTGGGCAAGATCGTGGAGATCGCCGACGGCGCCGATATTTACGAGAGCCCCAAGCACCCCTACACGAAAGCGCTGCTATCGGCGATTCCGGTTCCTGACCCGAAGATTCAGCAGAACCGGCGCCTGGTCGAGCTGAGCGGCGAGATCCCGTCGCCGATCAACCCGCCTTCCGGCTGCCGGTTCCACACCCGCTGTCCGATCGCCAGGGTGCCCGGGATCTGCGTCGACAGCGAACCTCCGCTCGAGGTGAAGGAGCCCGACCACGTCGCGGCCTGCCATTTCTCGGACGAAGTCGCCCTGGTGACAGCCCCCGCCGAATAGCCCGTATCAAGAAAAGTGATAGCGCCCGGTAATCCCGGCGCGCTACCCTAGAGGGCAACGCCCCGTGAAGCTTCAAAAAGCCAGCCGGCGGGTAAAAAAAGCCGCGACAGTGCCAGACCGCGTGCCCACCCCGACGGTTGAAGAAGAGCTGATCCAGCAGGCGGAGGCGCTCATCCTCAAGGGCAAAGAGCACGGTGTGCTCAAGCCGGAGGAGCTGCTCGAGGCCTTCCCCTCGCTGCAGGATGACCCCGAGGGTCTCCTGCGGGTTTTGCGTGCCTTCCGCGAGATGGCCATCGAGGTCACCGACGACGAGGAGCAGGACGAGGTCGCGGAGATCGACGACGAGTTCCTGGCGGAGGTCGAGGCGGCCCAGGTCGCGGCTCTCGACGACCCCGTCCGGATGTACCTGAAGGAGATCGGCCGGGTCAACCTGCTGACCGCCGCCCAGGAGGTCGATCTGGCCAAGCTCATCGAAAAGGGCAACTTCGACGCCAAGAGCCACATGATCGAAGCCAACCTGCGGCTGGTCGTCTCCATCGCCAAGAAGTACATCGGACGGGGCATGCCGTTCCTGGACCTGATCCAGGAGGGGAACACCGGCCTGATCCGGGCGGTCGAGAAGTTCGACCACCGGCGCGGCTTCAAGTTCTCGACCTACGCCACCTGGTGGATCCGGCAGGCCATCACCAGGGCCATCGCGGACCAGGCGCGGACCATCCGCATTCCGGTCCACATGGTGGAGTCCATCAACAAGCTGATCAAGGTTTCCCGCCGCCTCCAGCAGGAGCTGGGTCGAGAGCCCTCCGAAGACGAGATCGCCGCTGAGATGGGGCTCCGGCCGGATCAGGTGCGGGACATGTTCCGGATCTCTCAGGATCCCGTTTCGCTGGAGACGCCGATCGGCGAGGAGGAGGACTCCGCGCTGGGCGACTTCGTGGAGGACAAGGACGCCGTCTCGCCGGCCGACGCGGCTGCCACGACGATGCTGCGCGACCAGGTCGAACAGGTGCTCGATACCCTCACGCCACGCGAGAGGCGCGTCCTGCAGCTCCGCTTCGGCCTCCTGGACGGCCACCAGCGGACCCTGGAGGAGGTCAGCCGCCGGATGGGCGTCAGCCGCGAGCGCGTGCGCCAGATCGAGGCCACCGCCCTGCGCAAGCTGCGCGAGTCCGGCCGTTCCTCGCGGCTCCTGGACTACCTGGACAAGGCCGGGTAAGCCAGCTGGCTGCCAACCTGCCGGGAGGCGGCGGGGAGGCCATCCGGATCGTTCCGCTTCGGCCGGGGCTGGCGGCGTCGCCGGCAAAGGCGCCGGCCCTCACCTATAGGAACGGGCCGCTCCTGACCGCCGTCCAGGTCTTCACGATCTTCTGGGGCAGCGCTTGGCGGCAGGCCGAGGCGGCCCAGGCGCAGGAGCTGAACGCGTTCTTCGACTTCGTGCTGACAAGCCCGCTCATCGACCAGCTGGCTGAATATTCCGTGTCGGGCCAGACTATCGGGCAGGGGTCCCGGGTCGGGACCCTGACGCTGACGAGCCCCGAACCTGCCCAGGGCGTTTCCGACTCCGACATCCAGCAGCTACTCCGCGACCAGATCGCCGCCGGCGCCCTCCCGGCGGCGGGCCAGGACAGCCTCTATGGGATGGCGGACTGTTTCGACTTCACGCGGAAGCCGTTCCTGCCACCCTCGCCCTGAGCGCGGCTAGCTCTTCTTGGACTTCTGCTTCTTGGCCTGAGCGTTGCTGATGCGGGCCGCACGGGACTTCGGCATGCCCTTGTCACGCAGCGCCTCGTAGGTGTCGGGGTTTTTCACTCCGGGACCGTGCTTCTTACCTGGCATGATAATGACGCTATCACATATTAGTTTGCGCCCGCGCCTACTTCGCAGCTCACGACGCCGGGGCGCCCGCCAGCTGCGCGAGGTCGACCGACAGATCCTCGAGGGCCGCCGGGTCGACCCGGCGCCGGGCCTGGATCAGGGCGGCCGCCGCCTCGTTCGTCTTGCCGTCGTTGACCGAGAGGACGGCGTCCACCAGCCCACCGTTGAGATAGAAGACCGAGAACTTGAGTGCTTCCCGGTCGCCCCGCCAGACGAGCTGGGCCGAGCCCGACGCCTGGCCCCGGTACTCGAGGCTGACGTCGTACTGGTCGGACCAGAAATAAGGCAGCGTCGAGTAAGGCGTCGGCTCGCGCGCGATCGAAGTGGCCACACCCCGGCCCTGTCCCTTGGCCACTTCCCAGTGCTCGACGCGGATGGCGCGGCCCAGGACCGGGTGCTGGTGTACGGCGATGTCCCCGGCGCAGTAGACGCCGTCGGCGGTCTTGAGCCCGGGGTCGACGGCGACGCCGCCGGCTTCGATGGGCAGGCCCAGGGCCGCGGCCAGCTCGATGTTCGGATCGATGCCGACGCCCAGCAGGGCGAGGTCGGTCTCCTGGCGGCTCCCGTCGCTCAGAGTCACGCCGACCAGCCGCTCGCCGCTCAGGTGCCACTCCTTGACCTTGGTGCCGGTCTTCACGTCCACGCCCTTGGAGCTGTGGATGCCGGCATACACCTTGCCGACGTCCTCGCCCAAGGCGCCGGCAAGCGGAACCGGCGCCGCCTCCACCAGCAGGACGTCTTTGCCGAGGGTTCGCGCCGAGGCGCCGGCTTCGGCGCCTATGAAGCCCGCGCCGACGACGAGCACGCGCGAGCTGGCCTGGATCCCGGCGCGTAGTGCCTGGCAGTCGCGCAGGGAACGGAGCGTGAAGACATTGCTGGTGCGCGGGGCGTCGGGGAGCCGGCGCGGCGTTCCACCCGTAGCAAGGATGAGCGTGTCGAAGGAGACGTCAGGCCCGCTGGCCAATTGGAGCCGTCCCTCCGCGAGCGACCCGCCTGTCACGCGCTGCTGCAGCCGCAGCTCGATCCGGTTCTCCGAGTATTCGCCGTCGTCGTGGAGGTAGACCTTGGCCTCCTCGATCTCTCCTCGCAAGAACTCTTTGGAAAGGTAAGGACGGTCGTAAGGGCGGTCGGTGTCGGCGCTCAAGATCAGCACCTCGCCGTCGAACCCCTGCTTGCGGAGACTGAACGCCGCGGCGTCACCGGCGCCGCCTCCGCCCACGATCACCACGCGTCTAGGAGCCATCTGCTACCTCCTGATTACAGTTTTTACCTTTCGCCACCTGCTACAGTCTCCCCCCACCGGTCGGAAGGACCGGGGTGCTGGGGGATGAAATGAGAGACGGGTCGGGTGCCGGTGCCATCCTGGCTGGGGTCGACTCTTTGGCGCGCGGCATCCAGGACCACCCGCGGTGGCCCGGCCGGGGCACTCGGCGCCGGATCGCCGAGCTCGAGGAGCAGATGGCGGTACTGCGCGCCGCGGCCGCCTCACTCCAGACCGCGATCAGCGAGCACGCCACGCACGAAGACGTCGCCACGGCGCGCGCCATGCTCGACCTCGCCCGCTCGCTGGCCCGCGTGACCAAGCCTAAGGAGGTCGCCGAGCGGCTGGCCGAAGCTGTGCCCGGGATCGCGGGAGTCGAGCGCGCCTCGGTCTGGTTCTGGGACCCCAAGGCCGGGCTGCTGCGCGGCCAGGCCGTCAACGGTTACGGGAAGGAAGTCGCTGAGATCTTCGTCGGCCTCGAGATCAAGCCCGAGCACACGCCGGAGCTGGAGCGGTTGGTCGCCGAGCCGCAGCCGCGCTTCTACAGCGCCGAGACTGAGGATCCTTTCGTGCGGGCCATGTTCGCCGCGGGCGGGTCCGCCGGCGCCTTCCTGGTCCCGATCGTCGAGGAGGGTACGTTCGTCGGCCTGATCTCGGTCGACAGCACCGCCGAGCAGCCGATCCGGGTCGACGAGGCCGCCCGCGAACGCCTGAACGCGGTGGCCGAGCAGGCTGCCGCGGCTTTGAAGAACGTCCGCTTGGTACGGGACCTGAAACGGAGCGAAGAGCGCGTGCGTCACCAGGCCTACCACGACCCGCTGACCGGCTTGCCCAACCGGCTCCTCTTCGAAGACCGGCTGGAAGCCGCCGTCGCCAGCGCTCGCCGCCACCAGCACCGGCTGGCCCTCATGTTCGTGGACCTCGACCGCTTCAAGTCGGTCAACGACAGCCACGGCCATCAGGCCGGCAACAGCCTGCTCCAGCAGGTCGCCAAGCGTCTGCGGGACTGCGTTCGCGAAGAGGACACCGTCGCCCGCGTCGGGGGCGACGAGTTCACGGTGCTGCTGCCGCGGCTGACTCGGGTCGCCGATTCGGTCACCGTCGCCCGGACCATTCGCGATTCCTTCCAGGAGCCGTTCAAGGTGGGCGCCGTCGCGGTCCAGGTCTCGCTCAGCATCGGCGTCGGCGTCTTTCCCGATGACGGCGACACCAGCGACCTGCTGCTCAAGATCTCCGACCAGGCGATGTACCGCGTCAAGGAGAAGGGGCGGGACGGCTTCCGCTTCCACGTCGAGCCCGCAGAAGTTTAGAGTCCCGTTTCGTGCCGGGTAGGACCGACCTTGTCATCTTCGGCGCGTCGGGCGACCTCGCCCGCCGCAAGATCCTGCCCGCGCTGCGGGGGCTCGACGATGGCGAGCTCCGCGTGATCGGCGCCGGTCGTTCCGACATCCAGGAGGAGGCTTTCCGCAAGGTGGTGGCCGAGACCAGCGGCAGTGAGGCCCTGGCCGCGACCGCCGACTGGGTGCAGCTCGACTACGCGGTTCCCGAGACGTACGGCCGGCTCAAGGAGGAGCTGGCGGACGACAGGTCGGTGATCTTTTATCTCGCGACGCCGCCCCAGACGTTCTCGTCGATCCTGCAGGGACTGACCGCGTCGGGGCTCTCGGGCAAGGACGGTCGCGACCACCGGGTCGTTATGGAGAAGCCGCTCGGCCAGGACGCCGATTCGGCGCGCCGGCTCAACGCCCAGCTGGCCGAGCTGTTCAACGAGGACCAGGTCTACCGGATCGACCACTACCTCGCGAAGGACACGGTGCAGAACGTGCTCGCCTTCCGCTTCAGCAATTCCATCTTCGAGCCGGTCTGGAACCGCTCGGCCGTCCAGTCCATCCAGATCACTGCCGCGGAGGAGATCGGGATCGAGCAGCGCGCGGGCTACTACGACCGGATCGGGGCGGTCCGGGACATGGTCCAGAACCATGTGCTGCAGGTGCTGGCGCTGGTCTCGATGGAGCCGCCCGCCACCTTCGACCCCGTCGACATCCGCCGCGCCAAGCACGAGCTGCTGCGGTCGGTCGACCCGATCCGGGCCGAGCAGGCAGTGCGCGGGCAGTACGAGGGCTACCTGCAGGAGCACGGCGTCGACGACGACTCCCGGCGGGAGACGTACGCGGCCGCGCGGCTCTCGATCCACAACTGGCGCTGGGACGGGGTGCCCATCTTCATCCGGACAGGCAAGGCGCTCCGCCGGCAGTTGACCGAGGTCGTGATCCGTTGGCGTGACGCGCCGCACCTGAAAGTCGGCGGCCACCTCCAGCGGCCGATCCCGACCTTGCTGGTGATGCGCTTCCAGCCAAACGAGGGGATCACGCTCCGGATCGGCGCCAAGCGCCCGGGACCGCGGTTCGAGATGGTGCCGGCCGGCATGACGCTGGAGTACAAGCGGCTCGCCCGGGCGCCCCTCCCGGACGCGTATGAGAACGTGCTCAGCGAGATCATGGCGGGAGGCCATACCGCGTTTCCTGGCGGCAAGGAGATCGAGCGCTCCTGGGAGATAGTTGATCCGCTGATCCAGTCCTGGGAGTCGGAAGGCCACCCCGAGACCTACTCGAAGGGTTCCTGGGGGCCCCAGGCGGCGGAGGACCTGGTCACCTCCGGTGGCGGCGGGCGCTGGATCAGCTCGGGAGACGAACCAGGCACCTGAACTCACGACGTGGGAGTCTTCAGTTTGATTCTGCATAAGTATTCACTCACACTTGTCGGCAAACGCGCGTAATTCCGACTCTGATTCCGCACGTTTCCCCACAGTTCGTCCGTTGAGGCCCCGCAAGCTGCACGCAAGGGCCGTTTGGGCTGCATAAAAATGCTCTGACGCTGCATCGTTATGCATAACGTCGTTTTTCGACGCAAGACCTGGCCCCATCGCCCCTTCACCGCTTCTCACGCAGACGTCGCCGGTTCTCCAGATCTTTCTCTTTAGGTCCCCGGCCGTCTGGCCGCCTCTCGGGCGGGGATAATGCCGCGAATGCTCGAGCAGCTTCGCAGCCTGCTGCCGCCACACAGCCTGCTCGGACGGGTGCGCTGGCTCTTCCTCGTGCTGGCGCTCTTCAACGTCATCACAGCGATCCTGATCCTCGCCCTGACGGGAAGCGGCCCGCCGCCCCTGCAGGCGCTCGGCGCCGGCGCGCTGCTGTTCGCCGGCGGTCTCTGGGTCCGCGGTTACCGGAGCGGCCACTTCCCGCTCCTCTTCGACCTCCTGATGGGACTGGTCCTCCTCCTGCTCGTGCTGGGCGCCGGCGAAGTCCAGGGGGTCATCGGGGTCTTTTACGCTGGTCTGCTCCTGCGCTCGCTCTACGGAACGCGGACCCGGGTGGCGATCGCCACCGGCGTCTACCTCGGGGCCTTCCTGGCCGCGGTCGAAGCGGTCTCCCACTGGAACCTGGCCGTCCTCGTCTCGGCGGCCTACGCCGACCACGTGGTTGCCATGCCTGTCATCGCCGGGCTCCTGCACCTGATCTCGACCACGTTGAGCGGCCAGGACCTGGCCGTTCACCGGCAGGGCGCCTTGAGCCGCGCCGGGACCGCGCTGGTGGCGGCTGACGACCGCGTCCAGGTCTACCAGGCCGTTCGCGAAGCCCTGGAAGGCGTCACCTGGGAGATGGAGAAGCCTTACGCCTGGATGACCCTCGGCAGCGCTTCGGAGCAGACGGTCGTGGCTGCGGTCGGCGCCTACGAGGGCGACGTCGTGGGCCGGCGGATCAAGCTCGCCGACCTGCCGCTGCGGGCGCGGGAGGCGATCATCGGCCACGAGCACCTGGAGATCAATCCCGTCGATCCCAACGCCGTCCGGCGCGCGATCGGCCTGGGCCCGGACCTGGCTGATCTCAACATCGTGCCGATCAAGGCCGGCGAGAACGTGCGCGGCACCCTCGCCGTCGCGGCCGCCATCTCGGTGCCCACCGGAGTCAAGGAGTCGCTGCTGGCGCTCAGTGCGGAGGTTGCGCTGGCGCTCGAGCGGACGGAGATGTCGGAGCGCCTGAAGCGGAGCGAGGAGAGGTTCCGCTCGCTGGTCCAGAACTCTTCCGACCTGATCATGGTGCTCGACCTGTCGGGCGTCATCACCTACGCCAGCCCCGCGCTGGAGCGGATCCTGGGTTACGACCCCGAGCGGCTGCTTGGATCTGGCCTGGTCGCGCTCCTCGATCAGACCGAGGCAGCCGATGTTCTCATGCGCTGCCTCGGCGGTGACCGGGAGACCACGTCCCGGGCCGCCATCCAGTGCCGGATGCGGCGGCGCGACGGCTCCTGGCGCTTTGTCGAGATGACGCCGGGCGACCTTCTCGAGGGCGGCGAGAAGACAGGCGTCGTCCTCAACGCCAGGGACATCACCGACCGCAAGACGCTCGAGGAGGCCCTCCGGCACCAGGCCTTCCACGACCCGCTCACCGGCCTTGCCAACCGTCAGCTCTTCCACGACCGTGTCGCTCAGGCGCTGGCGCGTGCCAGCCGGCGCGGCGACCGGGCTGCCGTCCTCTATGTGGACCTGGACGACTTCAAGCTGGTCAACGACAGCCTCGGCCACGCCGCCGGTGACAAGCTGCTGGCCGAGGTGGCGCTGCGCATCAACTCCTGCCTTCGCACCGGGGACACGGCCGCCCGCCTGGGTGGCGACGAGTTCGCCGTTCTGCTGGAGGGCAACCCCAGCCTGGACGACGCCTCGAGCGTGGCGCAGCGCATCCTGGCCATTCTGGCCGAGCCGTTCGCCGTCGGCGGCAGCCGGGTGCACGTCGGGGCCAGCGTGGGCGTGGCATTGAGCGGCGACTCCGAGATCAGCGGGGACAACCTGCTGCGTCAGGCCGACGTCGCCATGTACACGGCCAAGGGCAGCGGCAAAGGCCGCTTCGAGGTGTTCCAGCCGGCGATGGGGGAGACCGTCGCGCAGCGGGTTCGGCTCGACGGCGACCTCCGCCGCGCCCTCGACCGCGAAGAGCTGGCGCTCCATTACCAGCCCATCGTCCACGTCGAGTCCGGCCGCTACGCCGGGGTCGAGGCGCTGGTGCGCTGGCGCCATCCGACGCGGGGGACGCTGGTGCCCGCCGACTTCCTGTTCGCGGCGGAGCAGAGCGGCCTGATCCTCGACATCGGCCGCTGGGTTTTGCGGACCGCCTGCCGGCAGCTGGTCCAGTGGCAAACCGAGCGACCGGACGAGGCGCCGGACTGGATCGCGGTGAACATCTCCCAGCGCGAGGTGCAGAGCGCCGACCTGGTGGAGGAGGTCGCGGCCGCCCTGGCCGAGACGGGCTTGCCGCCGGCCTGCCTGGTGCTGGAGACGACCGAGGCCGGCGTCTTGCCAAACCTCCAGCAGTCCATAGATCGATTAGCGCGCCTGGCCGAAACTGGAGTCAGGCTGGCCATCGACGACTTCGGGAGCGGCTACTCGTCGCTTGCCTATCTGCGCCGGTACCCCGTGCACCAGCTCAAGATCGACAGGTCTTTCCTCCACCACCAGCGCGGCGACTCGGAGGACCTGTCTCTAGTTCGCGGAATGGTCAGGCTGGGCGCTGAGCTCGGGCTCGACGTTGTGGTCGAGGGTGTCGAAAAGGACTGGCAGCTGACCCGCCTCCGGCGGCGGCCGCACCTCTACGCCCAGGGCTTCCTCTACTCGCGCCCGGTGCCCGCTGAGGAATTCGAACGCTTGCCGCTGAGCCGGCCGAAGGCGGTCACGGAACCTCCGGCAGCGCGTCGTCAAACCAGCTGAGGTCGCCGATCGTCACCGCCAGGTGAGCCATCGGCCCGCTCGAAGCGGCGCCGTGCCAGTGGCGGATGCCGGGAACCGTCACGGCCGTGTCCCCGGCCGCGAGCTGCTCGATCTGACCACCTTCGCTCTGGGTCAGCCCGTCGCCCTCCACGACGTGCAGGACCTGGCCGCCAGAGTGGCTGTGCCAGTGGGTGCGGGCGCCGGGCTGGAAGCGCACGAAGCTGACCCGGACGCCGACCGCGTCAGGCTGCTCATGGAGAGGGCGCTGTTCGGCTTCTCCGGTGAAGTTGCCCTGGGGCGGACGCCGCTCGCCTGACATGTGCTGCCCGCGCTTGATCACCATGCAAGAAAAATACGAGCTGCCTCGAGCGGATCGGTTGCGAGCAGCCTAGTAACGGAGGCCGAAGAGGCCGAAGACGGCGAGGAAGAGGACGATGGCCGAGCCCGCCAGCCAGGCGAAACCTTCCGCCGCCGACATGACCTGGGCGGCCCGCCGGCGCCGCTGAAGCCGCTGCAGGCGCTCTTCCCGGCTCAGCGCGCCGGGCCTCGCCGCCTCCCGGAGGATACCGATCAGAAACTCTTGCCTGACAGCCATGACCCCGATTTGAACCTCTTTAGATCGTTGGTACGTTCGACAGGTGGGCGCGGCCCAAAACTTGATAGTTAGAGTACCACATTAAAAGCAAATGCGCAGTCAATAGGAGGGGTGGTTGTCGAAGCGCAATCGGCGGTATATAGGATCTTTACAGGAATGTTGTCAGGCGGCTTCCTCCTGACCCATAACGTCCATCCCGGTCAGGAGTCGCTTGGAGTCCCGGAACCCGCCCGCCCGCATCTTTCGGCGAGCAGCCCTGCTGCTGGTCATTGCCGCCTTTTTGTCAATCCCCGGCCAGGTGCTCCGGCCGGCTCATGCGCGAGCGCACGTCGTGCCCGGCCCCGTTGAGGTAGGCACCAGCTTCAGCCCGCTGAGGGCGGCGGCTCTCGGCCTCGACTACCAGGCGGCATTCCTGCAGCTGGAGGCGATGCATTTCCGGGTCATCCGGCTCTCCACCTACTGGGACCAGGCCGACCTCTCCGCGACCGACCAGCTCGACTGGATGATGCAGGAGGCGAATCGCGCGCGCCAGCCCGTCGTCCTGGCGGTCGGCATGAAGGGACTGGGCTGGCCGGAATTCTTCATCCCGCCCGCTTACCAGCCGGTGGGCATCGGCGACGGCGAGGACGTCGCCAAGAACGTCCTGCTCCGCGACGCCACCCTGGCTTTCGTTCGTGAGATGGTCGACCGCTACCGGTTGAATCCAGCCCTGGTTGCCTGGCAGGTGGAAAACGAGCCTTTCAACCGCGCGGGCCCGCATCGCTGGTGGATCGGCCGCGACTTCCTGCTCCAGGAGGTCGCCGCCTTGAAGCAGCTCGACAACAGGCCGGTCATCGTGAACGCCTTCGGGCATTTCGACATGGGTATGGACGCCGCCTCCAACCGGAACGGGTTCGACCTCCGCGCGCTGCTCGGCTTCGACGCCGACAGCGCCGAGCGGCAGAGCCTCTCCGCACTGGCTCCGGGTGACATCCTCGGCCTGGACACCTATACGGACATCGGCTACCAGAACTGGCTCGGCCTGCCGGCGACGAGCAGGGCGGGATCGGACTGGGCCGACGTGATCGGCCGCTGGCGGCGGACGGCGGCCGGCCAGGGCAAGCGCGCCTGGGTGACCGAGATGCAGGCCGAACCGTGGGAGGCCAACCGCGACGACTACCTGAACGCCCGCAGCACCGGCCCGCAGGACATCGGCCGGCGTTTCACGGCCCTCCACGAGCAGGGCTTCCCGGTGATCCTGCTCTGGGGCAGCGAATACTGGCTCTACCGTGCCCACATGGGTGACCCGAGCTGGCTGGCAGCAGTCCAGCAGCTCACCGGTGCGGACGCCCAGGCGCCAGCGGTTTCTTAACAAGCTTCCTTAACTCGCCTCTCCGCTTGGCGGGTCCCTAACTCGCCTCCCCGCTTGGCCGGTCCTTAACTCGCCTCCCCGCTTGGCGGGGAGGGTAGGGAGGGGTCCGTTCCACTTGCCGCAAATGCCCAGCCGCGGCCCCCACCCGTACCCCTCCCCTTGAGGGGGAGGGCAAGTGATGCTCGTCCTCTCAGCCTGAGGCCGACCAGCCGCGCCAGCGGCTGACGCTGATAGCGATCACCGCCCCGTTGGGCTGCCGGTCCCGGTACTGGGCGTACTTCTCGAGGAGGGCGGCCAAGCCCCGTTCTCGCTCCGGACCCTCTTCGAAGACAGCGCCGTGGCCGAGTGCCCGCACCCACCAGAGGCG
>VBGR01000011.1:6976-13826 GCA_005880695.1 Chloroflexota bacterium | reverse complement strand
CGATGGTCGTCGCTCCCGGCCGGGCCGGCGGCGACTGCGGCCAGTCGAAGAAGGTCAGGTCGGTCCCCGGGCTGCCGTGGCGGTCCGCATAGAAGAGGTGGTAGGCGGAGACGTCGTCCTGGTTGACCGTCTTCTTGACCAGGCGCATTCCGAGCATCCTCGTGTAGAAGGCGACGTTGCCGGAGGCGTCGCCGGTCACTGCCGTCACGTGGTGGATGCCGGGGATCTGAATCTCCATCTCGCATCCCATTCTGGACTCCGAGCTAGACTGCATGCTTAGTCACAATCCGGTTACCGAGTGGAGGGCCGAAGCGAATGAGCGGCAAAGGCACCAAAGAGAGCCCCTGGAACCTGAAAACGCCCAGCGGCAGCTCCGAGTACCAGATGTATCGGGACGAGTCGGCCAGCCCGCCGGCCATCGTCTGCACGGTGGGGAAGACCGAGCTGCGCTACCACCTGAGCGCGATCGACGACCTCCACGCGATGCTGAAGAAGCAGGGCGACTGGATGCCGCTCGGCAGCGCCGACGAGCAGAAGCCGGCGGCACCGGGGACAGTCGAAGCGTGGGGGCGCTCCGAGCAAAATCCTGTGGGTGGCTGGTACGGCCTGAAGAAGGGGTTGCGGGGCAGGTTCGGCATGTACATGCCGCCGCTCCTGGAAGAGCTCGGCCTGGCCGAGGTCGAGCACAACCCGAAGAACAACCGGATGCGGGCACGCTGAACGCCACCGC
This sequence comes from Chloroflexota bacterium, assembly GCA_005880695.1. Lineage (GTDB taxonomy): Bacteria > Chloroflexota > Dormibacteria > Dormibacterales > Dormibacteraceae > VBGR01. Next base: position 13,096 of record VBGR01000011.1, on the reverse strand, counting down.
CGATCGTTGACCCCGGTCTAACTGACGGTTCTGGCAGACTGGGCCACGACTCACGAAGGCAGGAATTGAAGGCTGGAGGAATTTGAGATGCCGGAAGTAGCCGTATCGGCGCCGGGCACCCCCACTTGGATAGACGTCTCTACCAAGGACGTGGATGGTGCCGTGGCGTTTTACGAAGGCGTGTTCGGCTGGCAGACCGTAGACCCGGGACCAGATGCAGGTGGCTATCGCCTGTTCAAGAAGAACGGCAAGGACGTCGCCGGGATCGGCCCGACGCAGGATCCGAACCAGCCCCCGGCCTGGAGCGTGTACATCGCCACCGAAAACGCCGATGCCACTGCCGAGAAAGTGAAGCAGGCCGGTGGCAACGTGATCGCGCCGCCGTTCGACGTCCTGAAGTCGGGCCGCATGGCCGTCTTCCAGGACCCGACGGGCGCTTTCATCTCGGTCTGGCAGGCGAATGAGATGAAGGGCTCCGAGCTCATGGACGAGCCGGGCACGCTGGCCTGGGCCGAGCTCAACACGCGCGGTGTCGACAACGCCAAGGGCTTCTACAAGCAGGTCTTCGGCTGGGGCGACAAGACCAGCGAGTCGCAGCAGGGCCAGCCGCCCTACACCGAGTGGCAGCTCAACGGGAAGAGCATTGCCGGCGGCATGGAGATCGGACCGAGCGGGATCAACCTGCCGTCGCAGGTGCCCCCGCACTGGCTCGTCTACATCGGTTCGGCAGACGTCGACGCCACCACCAAGAAGGCCAAGGACCTCGGTGGCAAGGTGAACATGGAGCCGGCGGACTTCCCGGGCGGCAGGTTCAGCGTCGTCACCGACCCGACGGGCGCTGTGTTCGGCATCCTGAAGATGAGCCCAAGCTCGTAAAGCAGGAGCACTAACTGAGGGCCCGTGGGTGCGTCATCCGCGGGCCCTTTACATTTCTTGAGCCTTGCCCGCAGCCGAGCGCGCCCGCCTGACCGAGGTCCCCCGCGGCCGGGCGCCGTGGCGAAAGTGGGGGCCCTACCTGAGCGAGCGCGGCTGGGGCACCGTGCGGGAGGACTACAGCCCGGACGGCTCGGCCTGGGATTTCTTCCCGCACGACCATGCCCGCTCCCGCGTCTACCGCTGGAACGAGGACGGATTGGCCGGCCTCTGCGACGACCGCCAGCTCCTCTGCTTCAGCCTGGCTTTCTGGAACGGCGCCGACCCGATCCTGAAAGAGCGGCTCTTCGGGCTCAACGGCCACGAAGGGAATCACGGAGAGGACGTCAAGGAGTACTGGTTCTATCTCGATTCGACTCCGACCCACTCCTGGATGCGCTGGCGCTACCTCTACCCGCAGGCCGCCTTTCCGTATGACCGCTTGCTGGCCGAGAACGCGGGTCGGGGGCGCTCCGACCCCGAGTTCGAGCTCCTCGACAGCGGGGTCTTCGACGCGGGTTACTGGGAGATCACGGCCGACTTCGCGAAGCAGGCGCCGGACGACATCGCGATCCGGGTTGCGATCCGCAACGCGGGGCGCGATCCTGCCCAACTTGACGTCCTGCCTACGCTCTGGTTCCGCAACCACTGGTCGTGGGGCCTGGGCGAGGCGAAGCCCGAGATCAGCTGCGCCGCCGGCGCGCTGGAAGCGAACCATCCAACCCTCGGCCGGATGACGCTCGCCGGCGACGGCCGGCCGGTCGCGCCGGAGCCGCTCTTCTGCGACAACGAGACCAACACCCAGCGGCTCTGGGGCGTGCCCGGGCGTTCCGCTTTTCCGAAAGACGGGATCAACGACCACGTCATCTCCCGCGCCGCGACAGTGAACCCGGCGCTCACCGGGACCAAGGCGGCGCTCCGCTACCGCCTCGAGGTCGCCGGCGGTGCGACCGAGGTCATCAAGCTCCGCCTCGCAGACAAGGAGGGCCCGCCCGGGCCGGACTTCGATCAGCTGCTGGCCACCCGGGAGGCCGAGGCCGACGAGTTCTACGCCGCCCTCTTCCCGGCGGGAACGACGCCGGACGAGGCGCTGGTCGCTCGCCAGGCGCTGGCCGGGATGCTCTGGTCGAAGCAGTTCTACCACTACGACGTCCAGCTCTGGCTCCAGGGCGACCCGGCCGGCCCACCGCCTCCGCGGGAGCGGCTTGCCGGGCGCAATTCGGCCTGGACCCACCTCGACAACCGCGACGTCATCTCGATGCCCGACAAGTGGGAGTACCCCTGGTATGCGGCCTGGGATCTGGCCTTTCACTGCGTCGCGCTGGCGCACGTCGATCCCGAGTTCGCGAAAAGCCAGCTGATCCTGCTCGGCCGCGAGTGGTACATGCACCCGAATGGGCAGCTGCCTGCCTAAACTTCACCTGGTGGGTCAACCGCAAGGATTCGGAGGGCCAGAACGTGTTCGAGGGCGGCTTCCTGGGCCTCGACAACATCGGTCCCTTCGACCGCTCGATGCTGCCGCTGGCGGGCCGGCTGGAGCAGTCGGACGGCACCGCCTGGATGGCTATGTACTGCCAGAACATGCTCGAGCTGGCGCTGGTGTTGTCGCAGCACGATCGCGCTTACGAGGACATGGCCATCAAGTTCTTCGAGCACTTCGCGCTGATCGCCTCGGCGCTCAACGACAAGGGCCTCTGGGACGAGCAGGACGGCTTCTATTACGACGTGCTGAAGCTCGCGGACGGCACGGTGATGCCGCTGCGCGCGCACTCGGTGGTCGGCCTGATCCCGCTCTTCGCGGTGACCACGCTGGGCCCGGAGACTCTCGGCCGCCTGCCCGAGTTTCAGGCGAGGACCGAGTGGTTCATCCACAACCGGCCAGAGGCGATGACCGTGATCCAGGACATCCACCACGAATCGCACGGGGGCTGGCGGATGCTCTCGATCGCGGCGCCCGACCGCTTGCGCCGGATCCTCAGCCGGATGCTGGACCCGGCCGAGTTCCTTTCCGACCATGGCGTGCGCGCGCTATCTCGCTACCACCTCGAGCATCCGCTAGCCATCGACGTTGGCGGCGTCATGGCCCGGCTCGACTACGAGCCGGCCGAGTCGACGAGCGGCCTCTTCGGCGGCAACTCGAACTGGCGCGGCCCGGTCTGGTTCCCGATCAACTATCTGCTGGTCGAAGTGCTGCGTTCCTACCACCGCTACCTGGGCGACGACTTCAAGGTCGAGTGCCCGACCGGCTCGGGAACGATGCTCACGCTGGACCAGGTCGCGGACGAGCTCGCCCGCCGGCTGGTCGCGATCTTCACCGACGAGGGTGGCCTGCGGCCGGTCTTCGGCGGCTACGAGCGCTTCCAGGCCGACCCGGCCTGGCACGGCCTGATCCCGTTCCACGAGTATTTCCACGGCGACACCGGAGCCGGGTTGGGGGCTTCGCACCAGACCGGCTGGACCGGTCTTGTAGCCGATCTCGTGATCCGCAAGCCCTCCCCCTTGCGAGGGGGACGGTAGGGAGGGGGCCCGTGCAACTGCACATCCGCTCCTGGGGATCGGGCGAGCGCTGGGCGCTGCTGATCCACGGCGTCTCCGCCGACTCGCTTGGCTGGGCTGAATTCGCGGAGCACTTCGTCGGCCGTGGCTGGCGGGTCGTCGCGCCCGACCTGCGGGGCCACGGCGAGAGTCCGCGCGGCCGCTACAGCCTGGCCGAGCTGGCCGCGGACGTGGTCGAGAGCGTGCCCGCCGGCCCTGACCTGGCTTTGGGCCATTCTCTGGGCGGTGCCCTGCTGACGCTGAGCAGGGATCGGCTGCTGCCGCGGGCGGCCGTCTACGCCGACCCGGCCTGGAAGATCGATATTTCACCTGAGCAGGTGGCCGCCGGCCGGGAGGCGCTCACGAGCTTCACCCGCGAGCAGTGGCGCGCCTTCAATCCGCGCTGGTCGGAGCAAGCCATCGACGTGATGCTCGAGGGCATCCGGCGCTGGGACATGGACGCCTTCGCGGCGGACCTGCAGGGCGAGCAGCCGGACCTCAGGCCGGTCTCGAAGCCGGCGGTGCCGAGCCTGCTTCTGCTCTCCAGCGGCGTGGAGGTGACGGAGCCGCGCGGCTACGACGTGATTCGCCTGGCGGGCGTCAGCCACACCATGTTCTGGGACGATCCCGAGCTCTGCGCGCGCAACGTCCTCGATTGGCTTGCGACCGTGGAGCCCGCTTAGCTGTGCAGCCTAGCTCCGGTCTTCGATCTCCCAGGCGTGGTCGAGGGCGTGCCAGGCGATGCGCCTGGCGGCATAACGCGGGAGCCAGCCCTTATCTTTGACCGGCTCGCCGGCGCGGGCGTTGCGCAGGCGGTCCACGATCGCGTTGCGCATCGCCGCGATCGCCGCCTCGTCATCCGGGTCGGGCTGGCGGACTCTGATGCCGAGCTTGCTGGCATAGGCGCTTTCGGCGCCGAGCACGTGGCTGACGATCTGGTCACGGTCCCGTCCGCCGCCGCGGGGACCCTTGCGCAGCTCAGCCGGGGCCCTGGCGGCGACCTTCGCCAGCACGCTCCAGGAAGCTTCCACCAGGGCGGCGATTTGCTTGGCTTCCGCCGCCGTGAGCGGCTCCGCGTCGCGGCTTGCCGCGATGCCTGGCGCGCCAAAGTCAGTGGTGGCGTTGCCGCGGACGCGTTCGACGACCTCGAAGCCATCCGGGGGGTCGAAGGGCACGCCGGCCGCGGCCGCCGCGATTGCGTAGCGGGGCGCCGCCGCCTCCAGCGCTGCCAGGGCCAGCTTTTCGTCCCCGCCGGCGCGGATCCAGCCCGGCCAGTCGAGCGCTCCGGCGAAGACGCGCTTGGCGCCCGCCTCGAGATACACGGCCGTCACAGCAACGAAGCTAGCATTTGGCCATGGCCGGCAAGTCGACCGTCCAGAGAGGTGTCGTCCCCCGCGCGCGCAGTGAGCAGCCGATCGCTGCGGGAGTCGACATCGGTCACGTGCACCTGAAGACGGCGGACATCGCGCGGATCCGCCACTTCTACGTCGACATCCTCGGTTTCGACGTCATCGTCGAGATGCCCGATGCGCTCTTCCTCTCCGCCGGCGGATACCACCACCACCTCGGCTTCAACACCTGGGAATCGAAGGGCGGCAAGCCGCCGCCGCCTGGCACGACCGGGCTCTACCACGTCGCCATCCGCTATCCCACCCGGGCCGCGCTGGGCGACGCGCTGCGCCGGCTGACCGCTGCCGGCTGGCCCCTGGACGGCATGAACGACCACGGCACGCACGAGGCGCTCTACCTGCACGATCCCGACGAGAACGGGCTCGAGTTCGCCTGGGACCGCCCGCCGGAGGAATGGCCGCTCGACGCCGAAGGGCACCTGACCTTCACGGGCCGCCAGCTCGACATCGAAGGCCTCTTCCGCGAAGGGAGCGAAGATGAGAAAAAGCCGACCACCTAGGCGGGGTGATCGGCTTTCCGGTACGAAAGTCTTTCTAGCTGGCTACTGTCCCGGTGTCGCGGGCGTGGTCGGTGCGGCGCCGGCGCCTTCCTGGGCCTCTCGAGCCGCACTTTCGCCTGCCTCGTGCGTCGGGTCTTCGTTGGACGCGCCGGGGGTCCCGGCGTGCCCGCCATGCCGGGCGGTGCCGTTGTCCTCTGCCGTCTCCTGGGCCGCGGTCTCCGCCTTCTCGTGGGTGGCGTCCTCGTTGGACGTGGGGGTGCCCGCAGCCGCCGCGGCCGCCGGCGGAGTCGAGGCCGCGTTGGCCGCAATCGTGCTGGCGTTGTAAACCACGGCCCCGATCACGCCCCCGGCCACCATCGATCCCGCGATCGCGACGGCGAACATCGTCCTGCGCAATCGAATCATTCTGGTTGCTCCTTGTTCGCTTGGAATGAATCGAATGATCCGTGCCCAACCTTAAATTTGGCTTTGAATTGGCTGTGAGTTCGCGGTAGTAACGCCCGCCGGTATCAGCAGTTCATGAACCACAAGCTGTTTCATGCATGCGCCGGGCTGGCGCTGGCCGCGGCTGCTTGCGGCGGCTCGACGCCCAGCTCCAGCGGGACTTCAGCCGGATCTGGCACCGCCGGGACGGTGTCGGTCAGCGACTCCAAGCTGGGCAAGATCCTCGTCGACGGCAGCGGCCGCAGCCTCTACCTGTTCGAGGCGGACAAGGGCACCGCCTCCACCTGCTACGACGCCTGTGCAACGCTCTGGCCGCCGCT
>VBGR01000011.1:0-6745 GCA_005880695.1 Chloroflexota bacterium | reverse complement strand
CCGAGAGTTTCAACGGTTCGCAGGCGGGCGCGGAGCTCTGGATTGGCGCGGAGCTCCATCGCCAGCACCTGACAGTCGATGGCGGCACCGTCGACAGTACCGTCGGCCACCAGGCGCAGAGCGCGCTGATGGAACCCCGCCTCCACAACTTCCCCAAAGAAGGTCCAGGAGCCCACTCGGCGGAGAGCAACCCAGTAGCCGGACCAGGAGCTCGGCTCGTTGACGGCCCAGCGCCTCCCCTTGAGGTCGTCGACGGATTGGAAGGGAGAATCCCGGCGGACGACGACTTCGGAGGAGTAGAGCGGCCGGCCGGCAAACCGCGGATCGCTGAGGACCGGCGCCGCGATGGCTTCGACGGCACCGTCGAGCCAGACCAGCGGCGGGCTGCAGACGAACGCGACGTCGACGTGCCCCGCGGCGAGCTCTCGCCAATCGCCGCCGTCGGTGAAGTCATCCGCTCCGAGGGCGCCGGCCAGGTACTCGTAAAGCGGCCGGTTGCAGGGGGCCAGATAGGTAGCGACTCGCAAGGCTTCGAGGGTACATCGCGCGGCTCACAGCAACTTCTGAGGAAACGCTAAGCCTCATTTCAGACCAGGGCCCAAAGCTGAGGCACCATGAACATCAAGTCAGCAGTTCGCAAACGCCTGGCGCTGGCCGGCGCCATCGTCACGCTCGGTGTCCTCGGAGCGGCCTGCTCCGCCACGATTTTGCTGCCTGCCGGCGGGCGTGTCGCGATCACGGTGGGCAACTCGGTCCCGACCCCGGCCCCGACGAGCGCGCCGACCCATACGGTGGTGACCAACGTCACGAGCACGGACCTCCAAAGCGACTACATCAAGGTCGTGCAGAGCACCGGGCCATCGGTTGTGCAGATTGAGACAGCCAACGGGCTCGGCTCCGGCATCGCCTTCGACAGCAAGGGCGACATCGTCACCAACGCCCACGTCGTTAGCGGGGCCAGCACATTCACGGTCACAACCTCGACTGGCGCCACCCTTGCCGGCACCCTGGTCGGCGTTGCCACCAACAACGTGTGAAACCGATGAGCAACACGCTCGTCTGGTACACGACGCGCGGCGCCGGAGCCGTCAGCCTGCTGCTGCTCTCCGGCGTGCTGGTCCTCGGAGTCCTGGGCACCGCCCGGTTCGAAGCGCCAGGCTGGCCGCGCTTCCTGACGACCGCATTCCATCGCAATCTGTCACTGCTCGCGATCGCCTTCCTGGCCCTGCATGTGGTCACAGCGGTGGTCGATCCGTTCACCAGTCTCGGCTGGGTGGCGGCGCTGATCCCCTTCGGCTCCTACTACCGCACCTTCTGGCTCGGTCTCGGCACGATTGCCGCCGAGCTGATGGTGGCGGTTCTGCTCACGAGCCTTCTGCGTGGCCTGATCGGCGGGCGCGCCTGGCGACTGGTCCATTGGCTGTCCTACGCGGCCTGGCCGGTCGCGGTCGCTCATGGCATCGGGACCGGCACGGATAGCGGCTCCAGCTGGATGAGCGCGATCGACATCGCCTGCGTCGGCGCCGTCGTCATGGCCGCCGCGGCGCGGGTGCTGATGCCCCCGCCGGACCCGCTGATCCACGAACGCACCCGCTTTCGGGTGACGGTCAAGCGGGAGCTCTGATGTTCGCTGGATCGTTGCTGGCTGACGCCGATCGCCAGGGCCCGCTGCCGGCGGGCGGCCCGGACCTGATAGCCGCTCTCGAGCGCAGCGGACTCCGCGGCCGGGGCGGCGCGTCCTTCCCGGTCGGGACCAAATGGCGGTCCGTAGCCGGTCGGGCGGGAGGTGGCGCGGTGGTTCTCGCCAATGGAGCGGAAGCCGACCCGCTGAACCGCAAGGACCAGACCTTGCTGTCATCCCGCCCGCACCTGGTGCTCGACGGTGCTTTCCTGGCCGCGCAGACAGTCGGCGCCAACGAGGTGATCCTCTACGTGGGCGAGCGGCACCGGACCGCCCAGGCCGCGCTGGCGCGGGCCCTCGGCGAGCGTCCCGCCCCGCAGCGCAGCCGGGCCCGGATCGTCATCGCCCCGCCGCGCTACGTGGCGGGCGAGGAGACGGCTGCCGTGAACTACATCGAGACCGGCGTCGCGGTGCCCACGGCCACGCCGCCGCGTCCGTTCGAGCGGGGGGTTGACGGTCGGCCGACGCTGATCCAGAACGTGGAGAGCCTGGCTCGCGCCGCGCTCGTGGCCCGCCAGGGAGAATCCGCCGGCGGGATGATCCTGGTCAGCGTCAGCGGAGCGGTCGCCGTGCCCCGCGTGGTAGAGGTGCAAGTCGGGTCGACAGTCGGCGAAGCCATCGACGTGGCGGGTGGCCTGGCGGGTCCGCCCAGAGCTGTTCTAGTTGGCGGCTTCTTCGGCACCTGGCTGGACGTCGGGTCTGCCTGGGACCTGCGACTGCCGGGCGGCTGCGGCGCCATCACGGTTCTATCCGCCGGCATCTCGCCGCTGGCCGAGATGGCCCGCATGGTGCGCTTCCTGGCCGGCGAAAGCGCCGCCCAGTGTGGCCCTTGCTACTTCGGCCTCGGCGCCCTCGCCGCCACCTGCGAGCGGATCGCCGGCGGTCAGGCCCAAGCGCTTGACCTCGAGCGCCTGCGGCGCTGGTCGGGACAAGTAGTGGGCAGAGGCGCCTGCCGCCACCCGGACGGGGCGGCGGGCCTGGTCCACTCGGCGCTGCAGGTGTTCCAACCCGAGTTCGCGGCTGCGTGCCGTACCGTGGGCCAGGTGGCCGCATGAGGAGGCGCTTGACGATCGGTGCGGCGATCCTCGTCCTGGGCTTGGTGGTGGCGGGGGCCGGTGCCTACGCGTACTACTTCTCCGGGCTGCGATCCACTCCCAAGGCACTCACGCTGAGCAAGCCCTCGCCGGCCGCTTCGACAGCCTCCGGCCTGGCCGGCGCCTGGACCGTCACCAGCGGCTCCAAGGCCGAGTATCGCGTGAGCGAAGTCTTCGTCGGCACGACGTCGCCGCACGAAGCCGTTGCCGATACGTCGACCATGAGCGGCGACATGACCGTCGCCGGTGACGCGACCGGCTACAGCGTCAGCTCGATGACGTTTACTGCAGGCATGGCGGACCTCCACAGCGTCGACAGCGTGGCGGGCCGCAACGTCACGCAGCGCGACTTCGTCGTGCAGCGGCAGATCGAAGTTTCGCGTTTCCGACCGCGAGTTTCACCGCGACTTCCGCAGCGGTTCCGCTCACGGTGTCGACCCAGAAGGTCGACCTTTCCGTGCCGGGCAAGCTGACGATTCATGGCGTCACCAAAGACGTGACGGCGAGCGCGCAGGCCCAGGTTGTCGGCGACAAGATCGAAGTCGCCAGCAACCCCAGCTCACCGCTCGTGATCGACATGACCGACTACGGCATCACACCGCCGCAGGTGCCGTTCACGAAGGTCGATTCGAAGGTCACCTTGGCCTTCGATATCTTTCTGACGAAGTCCGCCTAAGCGTCCTCTCCCGAGTCGGCTCGGCACCAGGTTGGGCCTGATGACGCAATCGCCAGGTCTGCAACCAGATGCGACGACTATGACCACTCGCGACGTGTGGGAGCGGGCACAAGGACGGGGCGATTGAGCGACGTTTCGTGTCGAAAATAACGCCATGCATAACTATGCGGTGATTTGGCATCGTTATGCTCAATGCGGTTGGCCTGGGGGGCATTTGTTGGACTCTCAAAGGCGATTGCGCCAGTAGATGCGGAATTCGGATCCGCATTACGCCTCTGCGCCGCCAAACGGCCCTGAATACTTATACAACGTCACCATGCCAACAATGGACCCTCAAAACTCCGGCGTCGTGACAGAGTCAAAAGGCCCTACGCAACCTAGAAATCAGCTCAAGCGAACGACAGCCTAACCCGCGCGACGACGCTCGGCCTTTCACTGCTAACTCTCAGCCTCCTCGAAGGGCGTCCTCAGGCGCCAGCCCCAGCATGCATTTCAAGAGCTCCGCAGCGGGGCCAACGAAAAAGGAGGTGACCAAAATGAACCGGATTCGAATGGCAATCGCAGGAGGCGCCATCGCCGCCTCGATGCTCACGGGTGGTGTCATCGGCGCCGCTCTGTCAGGGGCGAGCACGATCGCGGCCAACGCGGCCACGACGAGCCCCAGCACGGGCAGCTCGACCACGGCCGCGCCATCGGGCACGTTCGTGCCCAACGAGGACGCAACTCATGAGAAGGGCGAGAGCGCCGCACGTGAGGCGCAGGAAGACGCGGGTCAAGTCCCGACTGTCCCCTAGTGGGGAGAAATGATGCGCCCGGCGAGGGCGACAGCGACGAAGAGGGCCGGCTAGCATGCCGGCCCTCTTTCATTTGCGCGGAAGGTAGGCCAGGGCGCGCCGTCAACAGCCTGGTAACCGCCGGAGTCCAGGTCGGGCCGCCAGTCGCCCGGACCGTCCGTGTAGACGACCAGGTCCGCGCAGCTGTTCCGGAGAGCCTGGCGCGTCGCGTCAGCCGCACCGCTGCTGCGCCAGAAGGCCGAGTTCGTGGCGGGGTACGGCGTCGCCGGTAGGAAGCCGGAGTCGACGTAGAGCCAGGGCTGGTCGCCCAGGATCAGGAGGCGGCTGTCGGTGGTTTGCCATTGCGTTCTCAGGACTGCGGCCTCGAGCGGGCGGCGCCCGGCCACCCCGGGAAACCACTCCGAGTACGCCTTCCAGGACCTGGCGCCGCTGACGTAGGCCAGCCAATTGCCGTAGAAGGCCGGCAGCTGCCCGTAGGAGAAGTTCCAGCGAAGCCGCCCGGCCAGGAGCGCCAGGCCGGCGGCCAGCGGGGGGATCGCCTCGTGCGCGTAGTGCGTCAGCTCCCGCGGCGCCAGGCTGGCGCCGGCAAGGGAGGCGGGCAGCCAGATCGCCAGCAGCCGGCCGGCCGGCGTTCGCGCGGCCTGGAGGCCGAGGCCGGCGACGATCGCAAGCGTTCCCACGCGGAGGAAGACCGGCGCCATCGTGCCGCCATTAGCCCAGAGCAGGTAGGCGCGGTCGGCCGGTAGGACCACTTGAAAAAACGCCACCAGCGAACCTTCGATCCAGAGCGCGCCCAGGACGGCGGCCAGCGCCGTCACGCCGCCCGCGGCGGTGGCGACGAGCCGGCGGTCCAGGCCGAGGGGGACCAGCAAGGCAAGGCCGTCGAAGGCGAAGGACGGCCGCGTCGCCACCGCCAGCCCGAGCAGTGCGCCGGCCAGGAAGGCCCAAGTGACCCGGCCAGTGCAGGCCAGCCGCAGAGCGGCCAGGAAGAGAGGCAGTGCCGCCAGCTCCACGTTCAGGAGGTCGCCGTCCAGCGTCGGAACCGAGAGCGCAAAGCCGGTCAGGCCCGCGGCCAGAGCCGCCGGCCAGGGCGGGGCCAGCTGGCGCGTGATCTCGAAGGTGAGCAGCGCGGCAGCCACCACGGCGAGCGTCGCGGCGACCTGCACGACGAGGTGATAACGGTCGGCGCCGAGCAGCAGAAGGAGGCGGTAGAGCCAGTAGATCCCGGGCGGGCTGTTGTCGTAGACGCCCCCGTAAAGCGGGACGCCCTTCGAGGTGGCCCAGGCGACCACGGTGAAAAGCCCCTCATCGGGATGCCAGCGCGGCTCGGAGAGGCTCGGCAGCCGGACGAGCGCGACCCCGAGCGCGAGGGCGATTCGCGGGTGGGTGATTCCTCTATCTATAAGCGCTGGCGCAGCGGGCCGCGCCAGAGGAGCAGCGCGACCGCCAGGCCGACGGCAGCGCGCTCACAGTCCCCAAGCTAGCATCCGCATCCGGTCAGGGATGTGATCGCCACGGCCAGAAGCCAGAGCCCGCCGCCGGTTCCGAACAGCCGCAGCGAACGCGCCGTGGTCATGGCATCGAATTAGATGGGTCCGGTCTGGAAGGTTCCTGGGTGTGCCTTGTGGCTTCGCTGAGAACCGACCGGGCTCAGCGGGTCCCCAGCCGGCTCTCAGCAAACTCCAAGGAAAGAGCGGGACGATGCATGGCAAATGGCAGCCGATGCGCAGCGGGTCTTGGTGGTCGACGATGAGCTGAACATCACCGAGCTGGTCGCGATGGCGCTCCGCTACGAGGGCTTCGGCGTGGAGACCGCGCTCACCGGCCGTGACGCGCTTGTCAAGGTCGAGTCCTTCAAGCCCGCTCTGGTGATCCTCGACGTGATGCTGCCGGACATCGACGGCCTCCAGGTCCTCCGCCGCCTCACCGCGGCGGGCCGGAAAGTGCCGGTCATCTTTCTCACGGCCCGCGACTCGACCGAAGAGAAGATCCACGGCTTGACCATCGGCGGTGACGACTACGTGACCAAGCCCTTCAGCCTGGAAGAGCTGGTCGCGCGCGTGCGCGTCCTGCTGCGGCGCCACTCCAACGGCGCCTCCGAGCGCGAGCAGCTGCGCCTGGCCGACCTCGAGCTTGACGACGAGGCGCACGAGGTCCGCCGCGCCGGTCAGCCGATCGAGACGACACCAACTGAGTACCGCCTGCTCCGCTACCTGCTGATCAACGCGGGCCGCGTGCTGACGCGGAGCCAGATCCTGGACCACGTCTGGAACTACGACTTCGGCGGCGACGCCAGCGTGCTGGAGACCTACATCTCGTACCTGCGACGCAAGGTCGACAAACTCGACCCGCCGCTGATCCACACGGTCCGCAGCGTCGGTTACGTGATGCGCGCGCCCCGGCCGTGACCCTCTCGCTGCGAGCGCGGCTGCTGCTCGCCGTCGTCCTCTTGGTGCTCTTCGGTCTCGTCGTCGCCGACATCGCGACCTACGCCGCGCTG
>VBGR01000070.1 GCA_005880695.1 Chloroflexota bacterium | reverse complement strand
CGTGGTACGGGAGCTTGTCCAGGTTCTTGCCCGCGAGCGCGACGCCGACGCCGATCGGCAGGCCCTGGCCCAGCGAGCCGGTCGCGACGTCGACCCAGGGCAGTACCGGCGTCGGATGGCCCTGGAGGCGGGAGCCGAACTGGCGGAAGGTCAAGAGCTCTTCGTCGCTGATGGCGCCGGCGGCCTTGAAGACCGCGTAGTTGAGAGGCGATGCGTGGCCCTTGGAGAAGATCAGGTGGTCGTTGTTGGGCTCCTGCGGATGGGCAAAGTCGTACTGCAGATGGCGGGCCATGAGCACTGCCAGAAGGTCGGCCGCTGACATCGACGAGGTCGGGTGGCCGGACCCGGCTTCCGTGCTGGAGCGGATGCTGTCCACCCGGAGCTGCTTGCTGAGCTCGCGGCAGAAGTCGAGGTCAGCGCTCATCGGCTTAGCTTTCTCCTTCTCTCAGGCCGGCCGACTACGTCTTAAGACGTTACACCGCGT
>VBGR01000069.1 GCA_005880695.1 Chloroflexota bacterium | reverse complement strand
GTCTTAACGACGGGCCTTGCGACGAGCCGGCGGCTTCGCCATCCTCGACCGCGTGTCGCACCAGCGGATCGTCCCGGCCGAACTCAAACGTGGCCCTTTCACGCTCGCCGACGCTCGCCGAGCCGGGCTCACCCGAAAGCATCTTCGGGGTCCGAGCTGGCGCCGTGTGAGGCGCGGTGTTTATGTCTGGAACTCCTTGCCTGAGTCGGTCTATCAGATCCTCACGGCGGTCCGCCGCCGGCTCCCAGCCGAGGCCGTCTTCTCAGGCCGGACCGCCGCCTGGCTGCACGGTATCGACCTTCCGCCCTGCGACCCAGTCGACGCAACAGTCTCAAAGCGGTGCGGCATCTCTGCGCGGGCTGGCTTGTCCCTTCGACGCGTCGAGCTTGCCGACGGTGACGTCGTGTCCCGACACGGGATGCCTGTGACCTCGATTCTCCGAACGCTCGTGGATCTGAGTCAGCAGCTAACGCTTGTCGAGGCTATTGCAGCCATGGATGCGGCCTTGCAGCTTCGACTGGTGGACGAGAAGGGGCTGCGCGGACTGCTGCACCAGCGTGCGGGCTGCATGGGCGTCGTGCGCTTGCGACGAGTCGTCGAATTGGCCGACCCGGCCGCGGAATCGCCGATGGAGAGTCGCCTCCGGGCTCTGCTCATCCTTGCTGGCCTGCCGCGACCGCAGGTGCAAGTGAAGGTGTACGACGAGCTCGGTCGCTTCCTCGGCCGGCCCGACCTTTATTACGCCTCCCACCGACTCGGTATCGAGTACGACGGCGGAACCCACCGCGATCGACTGGTTGATGACAACCGTCGCCAGAACCGCCTTACCAACGCGGGTATTCGGCTGCTGCGCTACACAGCAGCCGATCTTCTGAGCCGGCCGGATCAGATCGTGGGCCAGGTCCGTTGCGCACTCGGACTGCCGCCAGCCTAAGCGAGCCGAAAGAGGGCCGTTTCCCAGCAAACGGCCCATCTCCCCAGGCTTACAGTGGCCCTTTGCCGGCAAAGGGCCTGAAGGTGAGCCGCTACCGGAAACGCGACCGCGCTCTCAGCGTCTCGTAACCGGGGCCGCGGTCGAAGAAAGGCCGCTCCCGCTTCGGTCGCCGCAGCTCGGCGACCTGGCCGTCCTTGATCACAACGCCGTAGTCGCGCTCAGCCGATTCGACCGAGACCAGCCCCCGGAGAACGTCCTGGAGCACGAGCTCCGGCTCGCGCAGGAACGGGTCCCCCCATCCCCCGCCGCCGGTCGTCCGCAGCCGGAGCAGCGAACCCGCTCGCAGCGGTACGTCGTCGTTCAGGCCGGGCAGGGCGGGCCCGGCGTCGATGGTCGCCTGGTAGGGGAGGCCCGCCTCTCCGCCGGCCACTCCATAGGTGCCGAGGATGGAGCGGTCGGCCGTGGAGACGAAATAGGCGTCGCGGAGGAGCCGGATCTCCTTCAAGTAGCCGAGCCCGCCCCGGCGCTTGCCGGGTCCGCCCGAGTCGGTCGCCAGCGCCAGCTTCTCGATCAGCACCGGGAAGCGGGTCTCCGCGAACTCGGCGGGCAGGTTCTTGGAGTTTGGCACGATGTGGATGGCGTCCGACCCGTCCGCGTAGAAGCGGCCGCCCGAGCCGCCGCCGAGCACCTCACGGAGCAGGTACCAGCGGCCGCCGGCGTCGACGCCATGCACGCCCCAATAGCGGATCGTCTCCTGGTCCGCCGGCATGCGGCCGCCGACGGCTTGGGCGAGGCACCCTGCGAACACCCCCAGTAAGCGCAGGATCAGGAAGGAGCGGGCGTTGGTCGGCGCCGGGAAGACCGGAGTGACGAGGGTGCCCTTCGGTGGGAACCTGAGCTCCAGCACCTCGCAGATCCCCTCGTTGATGTCCAGCTGCTCCGCCCGCTCCGGCGGGTCGGCCAGGTTGCGCAGGATGCAGGCCATCCACTTGCGCAGGAAGAGGCCGTCGGCGTAGTCGCCGGCGTGGTTGATCGGGCCCCTGGCCTGGGGCCCGGTGCCGGCCAGGTCGCAGACGATCTTGTCAGCGTTCTTTGACATCTTGAGGTGGAGCACGTGCAGGCGGGGCGGGTCCACGCCGTCGTGCTCGATGTAGTCCTCGAACTCGTAGTCGCCGTCGGGAATCTTCGGCAGGATCTCGCGCCGGAAGGTGTCCGTGCAGCGCTGGACCAGCGCGTCGAAGCAGGCCTCGACCTGCTGGCGGCCGTAGCGTTCGAAGAGCTTGCCGAGGCGGCGGGCGCCCATCTGGCAGGCCGCCACCTCGCTGTCCAGGTCGCCCGCGAAGGACTCGGGCGTGCGTGAGTTGCGGACGATGACGCGGTAGGCGTCCTCGTTGCGCCGCCCCGCGCTGAAAAGCCGGATCGGCGGGACCAGGAGGCCCTCCTGGAAGTGCGAGGTCGCGTGCGCCGGCATCGAGCCGGGAACCATGCCACCGATGTCGTCGTGGTGCCCGAAGGCCTGGACGAAGGCGACGACCTCGCCGCGGTCGAAAACCGGCACCGTCGTCGTCAGGTCGGGCAGATGTCCGATCGAGCCCTCCGAGAGGTAGACGTCGTTGTGGTAGAAGACGTCGCCCTCGCGCATGGTCTCGGGCGGGAAGTCGCGGACCACCGGCTGCACCATCGCGGAGTAGGAGCGGCCGGTCAGCTTCCGGCAGCGGCGGTCGTGGATGCCGGCGCGGTAGTCGTGCTGGTCGCGGATCATCGGCGAGCGGGCGGTGCGCTCGATCGCCGCCTCCACCTCGGCCTCGATCGAGTGGAGCGTCCCCTCGACGATCTGAAGGACGATCGGATCGACTTCGATCCCCTCACTAAACATCGCGCAGCACCAGGTTGCCGAGGCGGTCGACCTCGAACGCGAAGCCGTCTTCCACCACCGTGGTCGAGCCGTACTCCTCGACGATGGCGGGACCGCTGCCGGTGAAACCGGGGGGCAGATCGGCTCGGTCGTAGACGGCAAACCCCGCCCGCTCGTCCTTGCGCCGCCCGGAGCCGCCCCGGTTTGGCGGCTGCAAGCGCGGCCGGTCGATGGCGCCGATCCCGGTCACCTTCCAATTGACCAGCTCCACGACCTCCGCGGTGCGGTAGGCGTAGCCGTAGGCGCCCTCGTGCGCATCGTGGAACCGCGTCACCACCTGCGACACGTCGAATTGCTCGCCGACCGGAATCGACACCTCGTATGCCTCGCCCAGGTAGCGGCACTCCACGGAGCGCTTGAGGGCGATCCGGCCCGCCCCCACGCCCTGCGCCAGGAGCGACTCGACAGCCGCTTCCTCGAGCTGGCCGAACAGCTCGCCCGCGATCGCCGGCGTGACCGCGTCATGGCGGTGGACCTGCGTCAGGACGTAGTCGTCGGTGAGGTCGACGGCGAGCAGGCCGAAAGCGGAGACGTTGCCAGGGCTGGGCGGTACCAGGACCGTCTGGAGCCCGAGCAGCCGGGCCAGCCGGGCCGCCTGCAGGGGACCAGACCCTCCGAACGCGACGAGCGTGTCGCCGGAGGGGTCGATGCCGCGCTGCACGGTCAGCTGCAGCACCGCGTTGGCCTGGTCGTGCGTCGCCAGCTCGATGATCCCTTCTGCGGTTCGCTCCTGGGAGAGACCCAGCGTTCCGGCCAGCCGGCCCAGGCCCGCCTCCGCCAGTTCTCGGTGCAAGGGCACCGCACCGCCCACCAGGCTTTCCGGCAGCCGGCCCAGCACCAGGTTGGCGTCGGTCAGGGTCGGCTCGGCCCCGCCCTTGCCGTAAGCCAGCGGCCCCGGCACAGCCCCGGCCGAGCGGGGACCGACCTTGAGGCCGCCATCGGGGCCGACCCAGGCGATCGAGCCGCCGCCGGTCCCGACCGAGACGATGTCGATCATCGGCATCCGGACGGGAAAACGGCCAATCCGGCCCTCCTTGGTCAGGCGCGGCTCGCTGCCCTCGACCAGGCAGACGTCCGTCGAAGTGCCGCCCGCGTCGAGAGTGATGACGCGCTCGAAGCCCGCCTGACGCGCCAGCCAGGAGGCGCCCAGAGCACCGGCCGCGGGTCCGCTCAGCGCCGTCGTGATCGGCTGCCTGGTGACCGCCCGGGCCGGCAGCACCCCGCCGTTCGACTTCATGATCAGCAGCGGCGCGCCCGGGACGGTCTCGGCCAGTCTCGCGGCGGCCCGCTCGACGTAGCCGGTCACGTGCGGCTTCACGAAGGCGTCGACCAGGGTGGTGACCGTGCGCTCGTACTCGCGGTACTCGGGCCAGACTTCCGACGAGATCGACACCACCGCCTCGGGATGCTCCTCAAGCAGCAACTCGCGCATCCGGCGCTCGTGGGACGGGTTTGCGTACGAATGCAGGAAGCAGATGCCGACGCTCTTGATCGCCGCGTCGCGGAGGCGGCGCCCGATGGCGCGGGCCTCGTTCTCGTCGAGGGGCGTCAAGACCTCACCTCGGAAGTTCAGGCGCTCGGCCACCTCG
>VBGR01000049.1 GCA_005880695.1 Chloroflexota bacterium | reverse complement strand
GCGTCGGGCGGCCTGGCGGCCATCCAGTGGTCGGTCGTGGGCAGCGTCCTTCTGGGCCTGGTGATCTCGCCGCCAGTCGGCTTCCTGGCCGCCGCGATCTTCATGACCCTCGTGTACCTGGCGCTGCGGCGCGCGCGACCGGCGCCCTTGAACCGGATCTTCCGCTACTTACAGGTGCTCACAGCCGCACTCGTTTCCTACTCGCACGGTTCCAACGACGCCCAGAAGACCATGGCGGCGATCTCCCTGGCGCTGGTGGCGGCGGGCGCCCTGCCGAAGTTCGAGGTGCCCCTCTGGGTCGTGGTCCTCTCCGCGGCGACGATCGCCTTTGGGACGTACGCCGGCGGCTGGCGGATCATCCGGACGCTCGGCTGGCGGATCTACAAGCTCGAGCCGGCGACGGGCATGGGCGCCCAGCTGATGGGCGCGACGGTGATCCAGGCCGCGACCCAGCTCGGAATCCCGGTCAGCACGACCCACGTGATCACCGGCTCCGTGATGGGCGCCGGCGCGCCGCGACGTCTCAGCGCGATCCGCTGGGGCGTGGGCGCGAACATCGTCGCCGCCTGGCTGGTCACGATCCCGGCGGCCGCGCTGATCGCGTGGGTCGCCTACGCCATCCTGCACACGGCGAAGCTCGGCTAGTTCCGGCTTGGCTCAGCCTAGGCGCCGCTCAGGAACTTCTCGATGCCCTGCCGGAGCCCTTCTGCCATGGCCGCTTGGCCGGTCGGATCGGCGGCGACAGCGGCTTCTGCGGGCCGCGTCAAGAAGAGGGGCTCGACGACGACGCCTGGCATCTGGCTCGGGTGGTCGACGAAGCCCTGCTGGGCGGGGCCGAGCTCCATCAGCCGGCCGTAGGCCTGGCCCGCGCCTGACAGTGCCGGCGTGCCGGCGGCGGCGTCGGTCTGGACGCCCCGGTCTGGCACCTGCCAGCCTTTGGCGCTGAAGCTCGCCACCACCGACGCCTGGACGAGCTTGGCCAGCTTCAGGTTGCGGTCCGCGAAAGGCCGGACGTCGTCGTAGATGGTTTCGGCACCACCAACGCTTGGATCCTCAAACGCATTGAAGTGAATCGCGACCAGCACGTCGGCGGCGGCGGCGTTGGCGCAGGCCATGCGCGCCTGGTTCTCCAGGTGGACGCCGGTGATCGTGATGCCGCTGTCACCGATCGCCGACGCCGGCAACGCTGCTACCGAGGAGTCGCCGACTCGCGACAGCACTACCCGGTAGCCATCGGCGCGCAGGCGCTTCGCCAGCTCCTGGCCCACCGCCAGCGTCGCGGTTTCCTCCTGGACGGAGTTGGCGCCGGCGCCGGGATCGGGCCCGCCGTGCCCAGGATCGACGTAGACCGTCTGGCCGCGATCGGGGCCGAGGGGAGCGAAGGCGGTGCAGGCGTGGGCGGCCAACGCGGTACCGGGGACCGCCACCTGCTCCGAGTCAGGAGCCGGCGACTTGGCTCCCCCCTGGCCGACGCCCGCCAGCAGGCTGGCGCTGCCCCGGCCGGCGACCGGGCCGCGACCGGACGCGGCCTCCAGCTTCACGATGGCGACGCCCACCAGCAGCGCGACAACGACAGCGGCCCAGAGGAGCCGAAGCTGGTGGGGGCGGCGGCGTCGTTTGGAGCGCGCTTTCTGGGAAGGGATTGGCAGACCTCTGGTGGGGCGTTGAGTTGAACCTGGCGCTCAGGCGGGCGGCGCCATTATCAGCGACCGCCGGGCTCAGCGGAGCCTGCTTACTTAACCGCCTCCTTAATGAACTTGAAGGGAATGGCCCGCTCATAGGGCGGCGGCCGGGAGGCGATGGTCTCCCGGAGGGTGGCCGCATCGCCCGCCAGCGTCGCCGCTTGCTCAACCTCGCCTCGCGCCGCAGCGACCGCTGCCAGGACCTCCTGGATCTCGGCCAGATTGATCCGATCGCCGCGGCCGGCGAGAACGCCGCTGGCCTCAGTCGCCAGGGATTCGGCGGTGTCGATCCGTCCCTCCTGGAGGGCCACATGTGCGAGCCAGACCAGCGTCCGGGCAGCAAAGGTGAGGTCGCCCAGCTCCCGATAGACGGCGAGCGCGTTCTCGTAGTGCGCGCGCGCCCCCTCCGCGTTGCCCGAGTGCAACACCGCGTTGCCGAGGTTCATGTACGAGGTGGCGAGCTGCCAGGTTCGTCCCAGTTTTCGGCAGATCTCCAGTGCCTGTTCGAACGGCGCCAGAGCCTGCTCGAAGCGACCTTCACACATCGCCACCTGGCCGGTGATGGTGAGCGCGTTGCGAAGGTCCATCGGTTCGCCGCCGCGTCGAGCCACCTCGAGGTCCTCCGCGGCCAGCTCCGCCATCCGCGCGTAGTCGCCTTGCGGGTAGGCGATGAAAGCTGTCCCCCAGAGAGCTCGGGCACGCAACGAGTCCGGGACGGCGCCATTCAAGGCCAGGGCGGCGTCCGACCAGCGGCGACCTTCGGCGAACTCACCCGCGTGGCGCCAGAAGCGCCAGAGCGCGCAGGTGAAGCGCAGGGCGAGCTCGGTTTCGTTCCGGCCTAAAGCCCAGGCCAGGGCGCGGCGCAGGTTTCCGCGCTCGCGGTCCAGCCGCGCGAACCACGCCTGCTGCTCGGGCCCGGTGAGGTTCTTTTCGGCCTCCTCCGCGATGGTCAGGAAGTGTTCGGCGTGTCGCCGCGACCGCGGCTCCGCCTCCCCTGCCGCCGCCAGCCTCTCGGCTGCGAAGTCGCGGACGACGTCGAGCATTCGGTACCGAGCCGTGCTCGCCGGCTCTCCCTGCGTGAGGAGGATGAGGCTCTGATCGAGCAGGTCGCTGATCCCGCCGAGCGCCTCCGCCCTCCCCCACGGCGGTCCGCAAACGGTGGCGACCGCGTCGAGGTCGAATCCGCCGGAGAACACAGCCAGCCTCCGGAAGAGCGTCATCTGGGACTCGCTGAGGAGGTCGTAGCTCCAGGCGACCGTGTCGCGCATCGTGCGCTGGCGCTTGGGAAGATCGACCGACCCACCCGTGAGCAGCTGCAGGCGGCTGCCGAGCTCGTCGCGGAGGGCGGTCAGGGGCAGATGGCGGACGCGCGCGGCGGCGAGCTCGATGGCCAGCGGTATGCCGTCGAGCCGATCGCAGATCTCGCTGACGATCGGCCTCGAGGCTGGGTCCCCGGCTGCCCCGGCCTTGACCGCCTGCGCCCTTTCGATGAACAGTTCCTCGGCGGTGGCGAGGTCTACGGGCGGAACCGCGAATTCCTGCTCCCCGCGCAGCCGCAGGGCGCTCCGGCTGGTGACCAGGAAGGTCGCCTCCGGAAGCACGAGCATCAAGGAGTAAACGAGCGCGGCAGCTCCGAGGATGTGCTCGAAGGTGTCCAGGACCAGCAGCACGCGGCGGCCGCTTAGACGCTGCACGATGAGCTTTTCGAGGTCAGGCCCGGTTTCCGACGCCCCCAACGCCCGCGCCAGGACCGGGGCGACAAGGGAGGCTTCGGAGACCTCTCCCAGCGAAGCGAAGAAGACGCCGCTTGCGAACTCGCTCCGGGAGCGCGACGCCGCCTCGATCGCAAGGCGCGTCTTCCCGATGCCGCCGGGGCCGGTCAAGGTGAGCAGCCGGACGGCGGGGTCGAGGAGCCGCGCGGCGACCTCCTTCAGCTCCGCCTCGCGACCAAGAACCGCCGTGAGGGGTTGCGGGAGCGCGTCCGGCCACTCGTCCTTCGCGTCGGCCGGCAGCCGACCGCGGCCGATCTTTTCGAACGCATCCCGCTCGGGTTGCTCGAGGCCGAGCGCAGTCGAGAGGCGCCTCGCGGTGTCGGCATAGACGGAGTTACGCAGGCCCCTTTCCGCGTCGCTGACGGTGCGCGCGCTGATGCCGGCCTTCTCCGCCAGCTCCTCCTGGGTCAGCCCAGCCCGGAGCCGGAGTCGTTTAAGCGAGGCCCCGAATCCGTCGTCCACCGAATCGCATGCTAGCGACGCACCTCAAGTCGGTGACCAGGTCGGTGAGTGGACTTCCTGGTCAGCCCTGGCCGGTCCCGAGATGATCGGACTGTCGCCGCCAGCCCGCGAACATTTCAGCCGGGAGGAACTTTAGGCCATGTCGAACAACAAAGAGACGATCAGGCGTTATTACGAAGAGGTCTTCAACCAGGGCAAGCTCGAGGTTCTGGACGAGATCGTCGCCCGCGACCACGTGGAGCACAATCCGCTCCCCGGCCAGACGCAGGGCCTCGACGGCTTGAAGCAGCGAGTGGCCATGGTGCGCGGTGCCTTCAACCCGCAGTTCACGCTCGAGGACGTGCTGGCGGACGCTGACAAGGTGGTTGTCCGCTGGACCAACAGCGGGACCCATCTGGCGGATTGGTTCGGCGTCCCTGCTACCGGCCGGACGGTGGTCGTGTCGGGCATCGACATCCACCAGCTGCGCGACGGCAAGATGGCCGAACACTGGGACGTTGTCGACATCTTCGGGCTCATGGTGCAGATTGGAGGCATCCCGGTTCCGGGCGGCGTGCCCGCGTCATAGATCCAATAAGTATTGAGGGGCGGCCGCCTTGGCCGCCTCTCCACCACCAGGCCGGCCGGGCCGGCCAACATGTCGCGCGTTTTACGCCAAACGCGCGCAGTCCGACGCTTAAAGGCGCGCCGTTCGCACTAAAAGTGCGAAATCGGCCCTGTCAGGATCCCTCGGCCACCTGGTAGATGTGGTCGGCTACCAAGCCGTGCGCCTCTTTGTGGACGCGAGCCGCGGTCTCAGCATCCGGCGCCTCAACCAGGCAGAAGACCTTCCCAGCCTTGTCGTCGACCCAGTAGCGCTTGTACTCCACGCCGTACTCACCCTGCTTGGCCACGTCCGCCTTGTGTGCTTCGGCGACATCTTTCGCCGTGGCACCGTCTGGCAGCTTCTCGTGAACGTCCATGAATAGCGGCATGAAGTCTTCCTCCTTACCTGACGGGCGTCAATCGTGCCTAGCCTAGATCAAGACGAACTACTCAGGTGGCGGATCGAGATTTGAAGACCATCTCGGTCGGCGACCTCAACCGCCGGAACACCCGCCAGCCAGGCCAGACGCAGTGCTTGTCGATGCTCGCCTTCGGCTGAACACTCTGGGCGCGCTACTCCGACGAGAGGATGAAGTCGTAATTCGCGGTCGTGCTCGCGCCGCTGCTCACCTGCATGAGTAGGGCCCCGTTGAAGATCGAGTCCTGCGAGTTTCGCGGCGATCCCGGAAAGAACAGCTGGGTCGTGAGGACCGGCCCGCCGGGTGCCTGCACCTTTACGTGTATGTGCTGGGTGCGACCCGGGTACTCGCCGGGTATCACCGTCTCGAGCCGATATGCGCCTTGCGAGTCGGTGAACTGATGGCCACGCAGGCGATAGCCGTTGTTGTCGTATTGGCCGTTGCCGTCGGCCTGCCAGAAGTCGAGCAGCGCACCTACGATCGGCGCACAGTTGAGATTCAAGACGTGCCCGGTGACCAGCAATGAAGTCCCGGCCACGCCGGGGCCGGTCAGCGTGCTCGCCGCGGGCGAGCCGGCCTTGAAGTACGGCCCTTCCGTGACGCCGGGCGTCGCGACCTTGGAGCAGGCGATCGGCGCCGGCGTCGAGGCCTGGGTGCTCGGAGAGGTAGTAGGCAAGGGGGAAGAAGCGCGGGGAACCGCTGCGGAAGTGCCCGTCCCCGCGCAGCCTGTCATCGCGGCAACAAGGTAGCCGGCCAGCAGTAGGCGAATCATTGCCTCCATTCAAACAAGCGAAGCTTGGGATTGAGTGGGAATTGGCCAGGATCACACCAGTGGCCGGCCATCCTCACCGATTGACTTGACTGGAAGCGGCCCGGCCGCGAGTTGGACGCCTGGGAGATCCGAGGACAGCTCGCAGTCTGCCTAGACGAGCCTCGCGTCCATGGCCTTGGCCGCGGCCAGGCAGGTGTCCACGTCCTGGCAGAGGAGATAGGCGACCCTGCTCCCGCGCTGCCAGACCAGCCACAGGATGGAGGGGTTGTTGCGGATCGTGGAGTTGGCGCCAAAGCCCGCGCTCTCGGCGCTGGCGCCGCCGGCGAACAGGTTGGGCGCCACCTGCGCATAGACAGTTCGCGCGGTCGCCTCATCCTTGAAGACCAGGGCGAACGAGGTCGCCACCGGTGCTTTGTCCTGGCCCTCGTAGCCGTAGGCGAAACCGAGCGAGCCCTTGCACCACGCCGGGTGCGCGTCGGCGTTGGCTGCGAGGCTCACCACCCAGGTGTCGACGGGGCCCGCTTGCGCGACCGCGGCCGCGGCTGCGGCGAGCCGGTCGTGCGCCGGGATCCCGGTGCGGTAGGCGGCGGCAAAGCCGGCGAGGTCTCCGGTCTCGGGCGCCGGGCATTCCTGCATCACGACGGCCCCGAAGTCGGCTGGATGGGCGGCCAGCGGCTTGGCGCTGACCGGTGCCGCCGAAGGGGATGCCGTCCGAGCCTGGGCGCCGGGCGCGCCCGTCCCCCCACCGCAGGCCAGCAAGGCGAGCGCTCCCAATGCAGCCGCGCCAGTCCGCTTGATCGCCGGAGTATAGGGCCGGCCGGCGGGTGTGGGCGCGCCGCGACCGCAGCGGCCTCCAAGTCGTCCCTGCCGACCGCTGCCTTGAGTTAGTCAGGCCGTTCGAGCCAGCTTCTCAGCCGTCAGAGGCACGTTGTCGAACTGGGAGGACCTCCATGAGAAATCGGTCCTGTATGTCCTGAGACATGGCAATGGCGGGGTGTCGTGGACACTTTTCGAACTTGCGGGATCGACAGAAGTGGTTAACGGCCCTCTCATGCTGGTGCCGGCTGACCCCTCCACTGCCTCGCCGACTCCGAGCATTGCTTGAGGGCGGCGTCGCGCGAGCGCCGCCAACACGGCTGGAACTCTTCAGATCACCTTGAGGGCGAACGCGAAGCTCTGCGCCTGAGCCCGCCGCCGAGGAAGACCGTAAATCGGTCGCCTACGCGTGGCCCTCGGGCACTGGGCCAAGTACTTCCATCGCGTGCCTCGCCGCTATCTCAGAACGGTGGACAGGGTCAACGGTGCCTTGCTTGACGGCTTCGCTCAGGTCGTCGAAGTAGCCGACCATTGCCGCAGGCGCGTAGAGATTCAGCTTGCGGCTTCTTGTCGTGCTGACCCTGAACCCATGGGGCACGCCGGCCGGTATGAAGATGAACGAACCGGCCGAGCATACGAACTGGCGACCTTCGACAAAAATGGTGTACTCGCCTTGGAGCACGTAGAAGGCCTCGGCTGCGTCGTGGTGAATGTGCAGCGTCGTCGCGAAGTCTGGCGCCTCGTCGGTTTCCAGGAGCGAGAAGGCTCCGCCCGTCTCGTCGTGAGTGGCTTTGACGGACATTCGCAAGGAGCCGAGGTCCACGGATCTGCCCTCACCGGGTCGAAGAACTAATGCTCTGGATTCGCGCTCTTCCACGCTGATCGTACCTCCTCGCGTCAACATCCGGCGCCGAACTCAGGGGCGGGTAATTCCGGACGCAAGTCTACGGGGCAGGTGAACTGCCGGAAGACCGGGAAAGGAGCCTGAGAGGAAGCCCGCCCGCGAAGGGCCACAGAGGTCATGAGGACAATCGCTGGACGGGACAGAGTGGCGGAGAGGGTGGGATTCGAACCCACGATAGGGCAGGACCCTATAACGGTTTTCGAGACCGCCGCCTTCAACCGCTCGGCCACCTCTCCGCACCGCGACGGCAGATCTCAACTCAAAGCTTGAGGCTAAGGGCTTCAAATGGCGGTCCCGACCGGATTCGAACCGGCGTTCTCGGCCTTGACAGGGCCGCGTGTTTGGCCAAGCTACACCACGGGACCGGCGCTGGTTGAGTTTACCAGCTTGCCAAATGGCCCCAAAAAGCCGTCCGGAAGCCCAAAATCCCCTACCTATAATGGGTCAGCCCAAGTGAGCAGCCGAACTCCAGCGTCCGAACCCACCCCGGACGAGCTCCGCCGACGCTTCGCGGTCCTCCAGCGGGTGGCCGTCCTTTTCACCCTGAACGACAACATCCTGCGGGCCCTGGCGCGCCAGCTCCACCCGGGACACGCCGCCAAGGGATCCACCATCATCAACCAGGGCGATACCGGCGATTCCCTCTTCATCATCGAAGAAGGTCGCGCCGAAGTCACCGTCAAGCAGGCCGAGGGCCACGAGATCACGATCGCCTACCTGGGCGACGGCGACTTCTTCGGTGAGATCGCGCTCGTCTCCGAGGAGCCGCGCACCGCCGCGGTCAAGGCGATGACCGACTGCAAGCTCCTGGTCCTCGACCGCGAGCTCATGTACGCGAACATCCCGCCCGACTCCGACGCCCTCGTCGACATGCAGCGGCTCGTCGAGCAGCGCAAGGCGACGCTCGAGAACATCATCGCCAGGGCCACCCTGGTCGCCCCTGAGCAGGCCGCCACGACGGTCGCGGTCTACTCCCCCAAGGGCGGCGCCGGCCGCACCACGCTGGCCATCAACCTGGCGGCGATGCTGGCCCAGCAGTTCCCGGCCGAGGTGCTGCTGGTCGACCTGGCACTCCCCTACAACCATGCCGCGCTGCTTTCCAGCCTGGTCCCCACCGGCTCCCTGGCCAGTGCCAGCCAAGCCAGCGAGGAGCACTTCGAAGAGTCGCTTTTGAGCGTCCTCCTCCACCACCCGGGCGGCATGATGCTGCTGCCGGGGGTTCTCAAGCCGGAAGAGGCCGACCTCATCACCCCGGCCCTCATCGGCAAGTCGATGGGGATCCTGGCCGGGGCCTTCCGCTACATCATCTTCGACCTCGGCGTCAACCTCAACGACAACGTCCTGACGATCCTCGACCACTCCCAGCGCGTCGTCCTGCTGGCCACGCCCGAGCTGTCCAGCCTGAAGGACATCACCGACCTGCTCCGGATCTTCACGAATGTCCTCAACATCGTGCCGGGCCGGGTCATCCTCGCCCTCAACAACCGCATGCCGAAACCCGTCGTGAGCCGGGAGGACATCGAGCGAACCCTGAAGCAGGCCATCGCCGTCGAGGTCGCCTTCGACGGTTCCAAGCCTGACGAGGCGGCCGTCCGGGGCGAGATCCTGGTGCTCAGCGATCCGAAAAGCGCGATCGCCCGCGCGTCCCACGAATTGGGCGATCTCCTGATCGGCATCCGCGGCGACAAAGACAAGGGCAAACATCTCCCATTCGGTCTGAAGGTGGGTCGTTGAACTCGTCTGGTATCCTCAAGTCACTGACCCAAGGGAGGAATCCGAACTACAGATGATCGAACAGGCCACCGTCTCACTCACCACCGATGCTATGGCCCAGCTCCGCAGCCTCCTCGAGAAGGAGTCGAACCCGGCTATCGGGCTCCGCGTCTTCGTGTCCGGTGGCGGCTGCTCAGGCCTTCAGTACGGCATGGCGTTCGACGACCAGGTTCGCCCCGACGACGAGGTCGTCGAGCAAGAGGGCGTCAAGATCATCCTCGACGAGCTCAGCATCCAGTACCTGCGCGGGTCGGAGATCGACTACGTGGACAGCCTGATGGGCGCCGGCTTCACCGTGCACAACCCGAACGCCGTCCGCTCCTGCTCCTGCGGGCACTCCTTCGACACCGGCGACGAAGGCGGGCAGGCCAAGGCCTGCGGCTGCGGCCACTAGCCAGCACCAGCCCACTGACCAAGTCCTGATCCGGGCCGTCTTCCTCGACGCGGGCGGCGTGCTGGTCATGCCCCGCGAGGAGGGCGTCCGCCAGGCGCTCGCCGAGATCGGCATCCAGCTCCCAGCCGGCGCGCTGCTCCGGGCGCACCACGGCGCGATGCTCGAATACGACAAGAAGCCTGGCCCGACACCCGACGCTGACTGGGCCTATCGCTATACCCGGGGCATGGCACAGGAGCTGGGGGTCAGCGAGATCCTGCTGGAGCAGGCGATCACCGGCCTCACCCCAAACGTGACCGGCCCGGGGACCTGGGTGGCGGTGATCGAGGACTCGCGCGAAGCCCTCCCCCTGCTCCGTGCGGCGGGAGTCCGCCTCGCGATCGTCTCCAACGCGGACGGGACGGCTGCGGAGAACCTGAGCCGTCTGGGCATCTGCCAGGTGGGACCCGGTGAGGGCGTCGAGGTCGACATTGTGGTCGACTCGACCGCCGTGGGCGTCGCCAAGCCGGATCCGAAGATCTTCGAGTTCGCGTTGAGCGCGACCGGCGTCCGACCGGAAGAGGCCGTGCACGTCGGCGACAGCGTGCTCGCCGACGTCGGCGGCGCCCGCGCAGCCGGCATCCGGCCGCTCCACCTGGACCCCTACGAGCTCTGCCGGTTCGACGACCACGAGCACATCCGCTCCTTGCACGAGGTGGTCACACTGATCTCAGGGTGACCCTGTGATCCCGAAGTCCCGGCGCTTCCGCGAGGCGGCCTTCATCGCGATCGGCGTCATCACGCCTCTCGGCATCCTGGCCGTCAACGGCTCCGCCTTTGTGATGCGCCACCTGGCCGACTTCCGCCTCGTCCTCTCGATCTGCGCACTGGTGAGCGCGCTCTTCCTGAACGGCCTGGCCGCCTGGGCGGCGATGCGGCGCGCTCGCCGTCACGTTCCCGACCTCCTGGCCGAATACCGCTACTGGATCTGGGCCGGCATCGGGATCGTGGTCACCGCCACGGCCGCGGGCGGCGCTTACTTCACCTACCTGGGCATGCGCGACCCGAACCGGCTGCCCGACCCGCTCTCTGTGGCGACGGCAGTGCTCCTGCTCTTGATGCCGGTGGCGGTCACCTTCGTCGCCCGCCGTCTGGAGGAGCGCCGCTCCCCGGCGCGGCGAGCCCCCCAAAAGAAGGAGCCCCTCCGAAGAGGGGCTCCCTGAAGCTAGCTCTATAAGAACAGAACCTACATCATGTCGGGCGGCATGCCACCCGGCATTGAGTTCTTCTTGTCTTCGGGGATCTCGGTCACGACTGCCTCGGTCGTGAGGACCATGGCCGCGATCGAAGCCGCGTTCTGAAGCGCCGAGCGGGTGACCTTGGCCGGGTCGACGATCCCGGCCTTGAACATGTCCACGAACTTATCGTTGAGCGCGTCGTAGCCCTCGGCGCCCTTCGACTTGCGGACTTCTTCGACGACGACTGACCCTTCCTTGCCGGCGTTGTGGGCGATCTGGCGGAGCGGCTCCTCCAGTGCCTTGCGCACGATGGCGACGCCGGTCGACTGGTCGCCGTGCAGCTTCAGGTGGCCGTCGAGCACGCTCTGGGCCTTGAGTAGGACCACGCCGCCGCCGGCGACCATGCCCTCCTCGACACCGGCCTTGGTCGCCGAGAGAGCGTCCTCGATCCGGTGCTTCTTCTCCTTCTGCTCGACCTCGGTCGCCGCGCCGACCTTGATGACGGCCACGCCGCCGGCCAGCTTGGCGAGGCGCTCCTGGAGCTTCTCGCGGTCGAAGTCAGAGGTGGTCTCCTCGATCTGCGCGCGGATCGCCTTGATCCGGCCCTGGATGTCGGCCGCCTTGCCGGCGCCTTCCACGATCGTGGTGTCGTCCTTGTTGACGGTCACCCGACGAGCCTTGCCGAGCTGCTCGATCCGGGTCTGGTCGAGCTTGAGGCCGATGTCCTCAGAGATGACCTGGCCACCCGTCAGGATCGCCATGTCCTCGAGCATCGCCTTGCGGCGGTCGCCAAAGCCAGGGGCCTTGACGGCGACCGCGGTGAAGGTGCCACGAAG
Organism: Chloroflexota bacterium; assembly: GCA_005880695.1. Classification (GTDB taxonomy): domain Bacteria; phylum Chloroflexota; class Dormibacteria; order Dormibacterales; family Dormibacteraceae; genus VBGR01. Next base: position 49,138 of record VBGR01000049.1, on the reverse strand, counting down.
CTTGTTGACGATCAACGTCGCCTGCGCCTCACCCTCGACGTCCTCGGCCACCACCAGCAAGGGCTTGCCCTGCTGGACGACCTTCTCCAGCACGGGGAGCAGGTCCTGGATCGCCGAGATCTTGCGATCGGTGATGAGGATGTAGGGATCCTCGAGGACCGCTTCCATCCGATCGGGGTTGGTCACGAAGTAGGGCGACGTGTAGCCGCGGTCGAACTGCATGCCCTCGACCACCTCGAGCTCGGTGCCGATGCCCTGCGAGTCCTCGACGGTGATGACGCCGTCCTTGCCGACCTTGTCCATCGCCTCGGCGATCAGCTCGCCGATCTTCTCGTCCTGGGACGAGATGGCCGCGATGTGGGCCACGTCGTCGTGCCCTTTCACGGGTACGGCCAGCCTCTTGATCTCCTCAACGACCGCCTCGACGCCCTTCTCGATGCCGAGCTTCAGCTGCATCGGGTTGGCCCCGGCGGCGACGTTCCGAAAGCCCTCGGTGATCATGGTCTGGGCCAGGAGGGTGGCGGTGGTGGTGCCGTCGCCCGCGACGTCGTTCGTCTTCGTCGCGACCTCGCGCAGAAGCTGCGCGCCGGTGTTCTCCCAGGGGTCCTTGAGCTCGATCTCACGGACGATCGTCACGCCGTCGTTGGTGACGGTGGGCGCTCCGAATTTCTTCTCGAGGACCACGTTGCGGCCCTTCGGGCCGAGGGTGATCCGCACCGCCTGGGCGACGGTGTCGATCCCTTTCTTCAGGCCCTGCCGGGCCTCTACGTCGAAGGCTACTGCCTTAGGCATATTTGCTTTCTCCTTTCCTACTCAGCTTTCTTACTTGGACTTCTTCTTGCCGTTGCCGGAAAGCACGGCCAGGACGTCCTTCTCAGAGATGATCAGGTACTCGTCCTCTTCCAACTTGAACTCGTTGCCGGCGTACTTCGCGTAGAGAACGCGATCGCCGATCTTGAGCTCGAGCGGGATCTTGGTCCCGTTGTCAAGGATCCGGCCCGTGCCGACCGCCTCGACGATGCCCTCCTGGGGCTTCTCCTTCGCCGTGTCGGGCAGCACGATGCCGCTCTTGGTCTTCTCTTCGCGCTCGACCGGCTTCACCATTACCCGGTCGCCAAGCGGCCTCAGGTTCATACCAAACGCCCTCCTGAATTGATGTGAAGTGGACTGGCAGTCGGTGGTGCCGAGTGTTAGCACTCCCCGACCGCGACTGCTAATTCTAAGGAAGAGGGTCCCCGATTTCAACCTGTCTCGGCGACGATTTTGCGAGCCGCCTCAGCTTCCTCCTCCGGGACCAGCACCCGGCTCTGCACGATGGGCCCGTAAGCCGTGTCCGAGCCGACCGTCAGGGCGTGGATCCCGGCCGCTTCGAGTGAGGCCTGGACCACGTCAGCGGCGAACTGAGGCCCCTCGAAAACCACCTCCCAGCCCTTCAATCGGGGGGGCACTCCCCCCCATAACGGCGGCCGGGCGAAGCCCTTCCCCCACCGCTCCCCCCTGTCACCAGCCAAGCCCCGGATCGACGGTCAGGTCGTTGACCGGCGCGTAGGTCGCAGCCGCCGCGATCATCGCGCCATTGTCGGTGCAGAGCTCGAGCGGCGGGATGGTGAGGCGGGCGCGGGCGCCGACCACCTCGCCGGCCCGGCGCCGGAGCAGGGTGTTGGCAGCCACGCCGCCGCAGACGACGACTTCGGTCGCCGGCCGGCGATCCAGCGCCTGGTCCAGCTTCTCCATCAACGCGCCGACGACCGATTCCTCGAAGGCGGCCGCGAGATCGGCTCGATCTTGTTCCGTGACCTCTCCGCCGAGGTCGCGGAGCCGGTAGAGGAGCGCGGTCTTGAGACCGCTGAAGCTGAATTCCAGGCCCGGCAGGGCCGGCTTCGGCAGCGCTTGCCGGCGGGCGTCTCCGCCACGGGCGAGGCGGTCCAGGGCCGGGCCCCCTGGGTAGCCGAGCCCGAGCATGCGCGCCGCCTTGTCGAAAGCCTCGCCGGCGGCGTCGTCCCGGGTCCGGCCGAGCACCTCGAAGCGGCCGTGCTCCAGCATCCAGACGAGGTCCGTATGGGCGCCGCTCACCACCAGAGCCAGGAGCGGCGGCGAGAGATCCGGCCTGCCCAGCAGGGCCGCATAGACGTGGCCCCAGAGGTGGTTGACACCGACGACCGGCTTCTCCCAGGCCGCACCAAGGCCGCGAGCCAGTCCGACTCCGATCAGGAGGCAGCCGACCAGGCCCGGACCGCGCGTCACGCCGATCCTGTCGATTCCGTCCGGTTCCTGGCCCGCCTTCTTCAAAACCCCGTCGACCAGGCCGGGCAGCTTCTCGAGATGGTCGCGGGCGGCCAGCTCGGGCACCACACCGCCGAACTCGCCGTGCAGCGCCTCCTGGGAGTGGATCAGGTTCGCGACCACCTGGCGCCCGTCAGCGACGAGGGCGACCGAAGTCTCGTCGCAGCTGGTCTCGATGCCGAGCGTCAGCAGTTCTAGCGCGTTGTGGTTGTCGAAGGCGGATCGCGGCGCAACCCGTCGACCTCGGTCGCGATGCGCTCCAGGTTGGCTTCGAAAGCGCTTCGGAAGCGCGGCGAGAAGATCGAGTCGGACCACATCACGATGGCGTCCTCGCCGTTGTCGGTGTAGTAACCGCGCCGCCGCCCGATGACTTTGAAGCCGAATCCCTCGTACATCTGCATGGCGAGGTCGTTGGAGGTGCGGACCTCGAGGGTCACCCACTTGGCGCCCAGGTCGTAGGCGGCCTGGACCAGGCCCGCGAAGATGATGCGGCCGTAGCCGTGGTGCTGGAGGTCCCTGCGCACCCCGATGGTGGTGACGTGCGCCTCGTCGTACATGCGCCACATCCCGCCGTAGCCGACGATCTCTTCGTCCTTGCGCAGGACTATGTAGTGGGCGGTGTTGCGCGAGGAGAGCTCCCGGTAGTAGGCGTTGCGCGGCCAGGGCGTGCTGAAGATGTCGCGCTCGATCTCCTGCACCGTCGGGACGTCCGCCTCCCGCATCGGTTCAAGTGCGAGTCGCTGCCTCAACTGGACCATCAGAGAAGGCCTCCGAACGACTGCATGTACTCGGGGCTGACAGTACCATAGCCAACCTCCCGAGCCGTTCGGACCAGGCGCGCCGCCGCCTCGCCGAAGGGAAGGAGGCCTGCCTCCGGTAACAGCTCCACGCCGGCGGTCTTGAGCCAGCCCACCGCCGGCCACTCCTTGGGCAGGCCTGGCGGTTCCGTCAGGCCGGTCCGTCCGTCGGGCGCCAGGAAGTAGACGCGACCCCGGCCCGCGTCGGAAACGCCCATCGCGGGCCTCGGCGCACGCGCCGCCTGCAGCTCCAGGGTGCGGAGGCCGTAAAGCGGCGCTGCCAGACCCATGGCCAGGCCCAGGCCATAGGAGATGCCCTGCCGGAGACCCGTGAAGGAGCCCGGTCCCAGCGCCACCGCGACGCCGGCCAGCCACCGCAGCTCGGGGACGAGAGCGGCGACCTCGCTGCCCACGTCGTACTCGCGCCCTGACGGTTTGACAGACTCGGCGACGAGCCTGCCGTCCTCGACCAGCGCGACAGCGCTCCTGGCAGAGGAGGTGTCGATGACGAGTATCACGACCGCAGAATGCGGATCCGCCGCTCGTCGGGGCCGGTCACGTCGAATTTCAGGCGGCGCGCCCGCGCGTCATCGGCCGCCAGGCGGTCTCCCCACTCCACCGCCACCACCGCCTGGTCGAGCAGCTCTTCCAGCCCCAGGTCCGCCAGCTCGGTCGCGCTCTGCAGCCGGAAGAGGTCGACGTGGGCGAGCGGGATCCGGCCCTTGTAGATCCTGACTAGCGTGAAAGTCGGGCTCTGGACCGCGTCGACCGAGCCCAGGCCGCGCGCCAGCCCGCGCACGAAGGTGGTCTTGCCGGAGCCGAGCTCACCTTCAAGCAGGAGCAGGTCGCCCGCGGTCACGAGCGCCGCGAAGTCTTCGCCGGCCTGCTCGGTCTCAGCCGGGGAACGGGTCAGCCAATCAGCGGAAATGCTCGTGCCCGCGGTCCGCGACCGTCACCTCCTGGCCGCTCTTGTCGACCACCCGCACGCGCCCGTCGGACGTCAGCGTTCCGAACGGGACGAGCCCGGTGGCGGCGATATCTTCCGGCGGGCCGACGCAGACCAGCTCCACCTCTTCCCCACTCGCAAGGGCCTGCGCCGGCGTCGCGCCCTCCGCCCGAGGAACCGCCTCGATGTCGACCACACAGCCGGCCCCGCTGGCGGCGGCGAACTTCTCCAGCTCGCGCAGGAGGCCGTCGCTGACGTCGCCGCAGGCGAGGCCGGCCTCGTTGAGGTGCCGGCCTTCCGCGAGCTTCGGCAGCCGGCGCTGGAAACGCCGGGCCGCGAGCGCGAGGGCGGCGCCGCCGAGCGGGCCGGTGACGGCCGCGGTCCAGCCGGCCTTGGCGCCGGCGCGGGCGAGCGGGGCGCGCTGCGTGGTGCCCAGCACGGTCAGAGCCAGCATCGCGGGGCCAGGGGTCGAGGTGGTATCCCCGCCGGCCAGCCTGAGGCCGACGGTGGCCGCGAGCTCGGCGAGCCCAGAGTAGATGCCGAGAACGCGCTCGGAATCCCAATCACCTGGCGCAGCGAGGGCGACCAGCCCGAAGGTGGGCTCGGCGCCCTTCGCCGCCAGATCACCCAGGGCGAGGGTCAGCGCCTGCCAGCCGACCTCCTCCGGCGCCATCCAGCCGAGATCGAAGTGAACGCCTTCGACGCTCGCGTCGCAGCTGGCCACGGTGAAGCCACCGCCGGGCTCCGACCAGACCGCGGCGTCATCGGCGCCCGGGCCGATGACAAGTCCGTCATGCGCCAGGTGCGGCAGAAGCGACTTGATCAGCGCGGCTTCACCGAGCCGGTCCAGGCGCGTCATCAAGAAGCAAGTACACGGAGCAGATCTCGCGCGGCTTGCGCCGGGTCTGGTGAGCCGGCCAGTCCCCGGATGACGCAGGCCCGACGAACCCCGGCGGCGACGAGCTCGCCGGCGTTGCCGGCAGTGACGCCGCCGACGGCGAAGACCGGCACCTCCACTGCCGCGGAGACCGCGGCGACGCCGGCTGGGCCGATCACCTCTTTCTCGGGTTTGAGCGGAGTTTCGAATGCGGGGCCTGAGCCGAGGTAGTCGGCGCCCTCTGCGACGGCTCGGCGGGCCGCCTCCGGCGTCGAAGCCGACGCTCCGATCAGAAATCCCTCCCCGGCGACTCGCCGTGCGGCTTCGATCGAGAGGTCGTCGGGTCCCAGGTGGACGCCATCAGCGGCGGCCAGGAGCGCGATGTCGAGGTGGTCGTTGACGATGAAGGCCGCTCCCGCGGTGCGCACCATAGGCGCCAGCCGCTTGGCCAGTTCAAGCAGCTCGGCCCGGCCGAGCAGCTTCTGGCGGAGCTGGACGCAGCCGGCGCCGCCCTCGAGGACGGCGCCGACCAGGTCCGCGATGCGGTCCGGGTCCTCATCAGGTGTGATGGCGTAGAGGCGAACTCCGTCGAGCACCGTGGCTAAGTTACAGCGAACCCCCCACCACATCCTCCCCCCGGAGCGGGGGGAGGGAGGCAAGCGCCCCTAGAGCGCTAAGTGGCGGCGCCACCTCCAGGCCAGGTAACCGAAGGCCAGCAGGATCAGGAACGGGGCCGCGTAGCCGAGCCCGACCAGGAAGTAGTCGATGTCGTAGACGAACCCGTGGAGCGCGGCTGAGGCGGCGTCGCGGAAGCCCCAGGTGTCGGGAGCGGCAGCGGTGACCGCGGCCTCTCGGAGGTCGACGCTGATGCTCGAAAACGCGGTGGCGTGGTCGAAGTAGTTGATCTGGCCCTGGAGCTGCTCGATCTGGAGCGAGATCTGAGTGATCTGCGTCTGGACCGCGATGATGTCCTGGATCGAGTGCGCCTGCTGGAGGAGGGTCAGCATCTGGTCGCGCTGCGCCTTGGCGTTGTCAAGGCGAGCCTGCAGGTCGACGTACTGGAGGCTCACGTCCTGGCCGCCGACGTGGATCTGCTTGACAGTGCCGAGCTTGCGAATGCGGGTTAGGGCCTCCTGGAAGCTGGCCTCGGGCACCTGGAAGGTCAGCGTGCCGCTGCGCAGCGCCCCGGTGTCAGCCTGGGCGTCGGTCCCGGAGACGTAGCCCTTCAGGTCCAGCATCGTGTTGACGAGGTTGTCGTAGGCGGAGTCGAAGGTCCCGTTGCGGACCTCGAGGCTGAGGTTGGCGGTGCGGATCACCTTCGGGCCTTCGCCAGGGACCGGCGTGATCGCGTTCTGGGTCGTGAGGGAGGTCGCCGCCTGCCCGGTCGTTGCCTTGCCGCTGTAGCCGCTGCCCGAGGTCGTGCCGGTGCTGGAGGAGGAATGGCCGGCGCCGGTTGCGGCGCCGGCACAAGCCACGACGAAGATTGCCGCGCCTGCGGCGAAGAGAAGTCGGAGGAGCTTTGGTTTGCGCATCATGCGTGACGAAACGCGCTTGGACGCGCGAAGTAACCGGGAGCGCTATGAGCGTGATGCGTGATGCGTGGGACCCGGTTTAGAACGTAAAGGCCCTTCCTTATAGACTCGCGCGCCGCAGCGCGCGGCAGGCGGCGCGCCTGCGCCGCTCCAAATAAAGGAAATCACGGCCGCGCGCACGAGCTTGTGGCGTTGGTCCCGGTTCAGAACGTAAAGGCCCTTCCTTATAGACTCGCGCGCCGCAGCGCGCGGCAGGCGGCGCGCCTGCGCCGCTCCGAATAAAAGGAAATCACGGCCGCGCGCACGAGCTTGTGGCGTTGGTCCCGGTTTAGAACGTAAAGGCCCTTCCTTATAGACTCGCGCGCCGCAGCGCGCGGCAGGCGGCGCGAGTGCGCCGCTCCAAATAAAAAAGAAAGGGCGGCCCTGATCAGGCAGCAAGTCAGGCGATGGAGTTAAGCGGTTAGGTCTTCTTCACCCTCGTAGGCGGGGCGCGATGGGTCCTTGGCCCGGAACACCAGCTCCTGGGCTCGGAACAGCGTGTCCATCATCGCGATGACCCGATACCGGATCCGGATCTGCTCCGGGTCTTCCGTCGGCACCAGATCCAGCACCCGCGCCGATCGCTCGCGCAAGCGCGTCGGCACATGCTGGATTCCGTGCAGGTTCAGCTCCTCGAGCTCGAAGAGCAGCTCGTCGATGGCCTGGATGAGCGCCGGATAGCGCTCCGTCGCAGCCCGGCGGCGCCGGGCTCGGGTGAAGGCCGCCCAGATCGCGCGGTTGGCGCTGTCGATCAACTCGGAAGTGTCCCCCTGTGAAGCGAATGGCCCTACTACTACGCATATACGCAGGCGGGCTACTTCAGGGTTACACCCCGACCCTTAATGGATGCTTAGGGCTTTTAGCAGGGCACTGAAGAGGGATTCCAGGGCCCTAGGTGCCCTGCTGGGCTAGCGAAGGATCTGGCGGAGCCGCTCGCGCAGCTCGGCGGGGGCGTGGCCCTGCTCGCAGGAGACCTTGACCAGCCGCTTCAAGCCCTCTTCGAACTTGTAGCGCTTGGTGCAGTCACCGCAGCCATCGAGGTGGTGCTGGACCTCCTCCAGCTCGAGACCGCTCAGCTCGCGATCGATGAGCTGATCCAGCCGGCGGACGCAATCGTCACATTCCATCGGACTAAGCCGACCTCCCCATGCCGGGGACGATCCCCGACTCAACCGCGTAATCGTAGAGCGACTTCTGAAGATGTTGGCGGGCTCGATGCAGCCGCGACATGACAGTCCCGATCGGCACGCCGAGGATCTGGGCGGCGTCCTTGTAGGCGAAACCCTCGACGTCGACCAGGAGCACCACCTCCCGGTGCAGCGGGCTCAGCTTCTCGATGGCCTCGACCACCTCGCCAGCCGCGATCCGGTCCAGCACGGTGTCCTCCGGTCCCTCTTCGGTAACACCGTCGCGCATCCGGTCGTAGAGGCTGAACTCGCCCACGTCCTCGATGCTGAGCGCCGGAGGCCGGCCCTTCTGGAAGCGGTCCCAGAAGAGGTTGCGCATGATCGCGAAAAGCCAGGCCTTCATGTTCGTGCCCGCCTGGTAGCTGTGCTGGTAACGGAGCGCCCGCGCGTAAGCGTCCTGCACCAGGTCCTGGGCCTGGTCCGGGTCGCGCGTCAGGCGGAGCGCGCCGCGATAGAGCGCGTCGAGGTGCGTGATCGCTTCCGCAGCGAATGCGTCCTGTCCATCCGGGACCGTGGTCATGGGCATCCAGTCTATTTGCGCGTAAGCGGCCACCGCCATAACGCTTGTGGATAACCCGGTCCGGCCGGCGATTAGTCCCTGTGGATGCGGACGACCCGGTTCCCGATCGAGGTCAGGACCTCGTAGCTGACGGTCCCTGACCAGGCCGCGACCTCCTCGGCCAGGATCCGGCCTTCGCCGTCGCGCCCGACCAGGGTGACCATGTCACCCACCTGGACGCCCGGAACGGCCGTGACGTCGAGCGTGAAGGAGTCCATGCTCACCATCCCGACGAGCGGGGCGCGGCGTCCCCGCACGAGCGCCCAACCGTGCCCGGAGCGGGCGCGGTGGACTCCGTCGGCGTAGCCCATCGTGACCGTGGCGATCTCGGTATGGCGGTCGGCTGCCCAGGTCCGCCCGTAGCCGACCGTCTCGCCGGGCGCGACGGTCTTCAGGTGGGCGATCCGGGCCCGCAGGCTCAGAACGGGCCGCACGCGGGCGTCCTCGCAGCCGTAGAGGGCGATGCCGACCCTGACCGCGTCCAGCGCCGCCTCGGGGTGCAGTAGGGCACCGCCGGAGTTGGCGATATGGCGAAGGCCAGGGTCGACGCCGAGGCTTTGAGCAGCCGCGAGGAAGCGCTGGAGTTGGACCTTCGTGTAGCGGCGGTCCGAGTCCGACGACGAGAAATGGCTGCAAGTGCCCGCCAGCTCGAGGTGTTTGGAGGCGGCGATAAAGCCCGCGATCTCGGGAGCGTCCTCCGGCGGGCATCCGAACCGTCCCATCCCGGTGTCGATCTTCAAGTGGACCTGGACGCGATGCCGGTCGGCGGCGCGCTCGAGGGCGAGGGCAAGGCTGAGCGAGGAAACGGTCAGCGCGGCGCCGGACTCGACCGCCGCGGGCGCCTCCTGCGGGAGCAGGCCCCCCATCACGAGGATGCGGTCGTGCGGGCAGAGGTCGCGGACCTCGATCGCCTCCGCGACGGTGGCGACGCCCAGGCCATAAGCCCCGGCGGCGAGAGCGGCCGTCGCGGCCGGCCTGGCGCCATGGCCGTAGCCGCCGGCTTTGACCACCGCGAAGAGCTTGACCCCGGACGGCAGCAGCCCCAGGACAGTTCGCACGTTGTCGGCGATGGCACCGAGGTCGACCTCGGCCCAGCGCTGAAGGTCGTCTACGGCGCCGCCCTCCCCGCTCGCAGCAGCTTGAGAACGATCGGGATCTCGTCCAGGAGGTCGGAGGCGAGCAGTCCGGCGTCGCCGATCCGCTGCGAGATCCGGCGCCCGGCTTCGGCGTGGACGTAGACGCCGGTAACGGCGGCGGTATACGGGTCGAGGCCCTGGGCCAGGAGGGCGCAGATCATGCCGCCGAGCACATCTCCCGTTCCGCCGGTTGCCAGCGCCGGAACCTGGTGGGAGTCTTCCGAGACCCGCCCGTCAGGAGCCGCGACCACCGTCCGGGCCCCCTTCAGCACCACCACCGCCCCCCACTCCTCGGCCTTCCGCCTGGCGAGCCCGGCGCGGTCGGCCTGGACCTCCTTGACGGGCTTGCCGGCGAGGCGGCCCATCTCGCCGGGATGCGGCGTCAGGACACGGTCCCGGCCAAGCTTGCGCAGCGCCCGCTGGTTGTCGGCAAGCGCGTTCAGCCCATCCGCGTCGACGACCAGCGGGCAGCGCAGCTCCTGGGCCAGCTCGGTCGCCAAGCGCCAGGTCGAATGGTCCCGGCCGAGCCCAGGGCCGACCAGGCCCGCACCGGCGCCCTCGAAGTGCCGGGCGACCGCCTCGTGGTGGGCGTGGCCGACGGCGCCCGGAGCCACCTCCGGCACCGGCGTGGCCATCACCTCCACGCACTTGGCCGCCAGGATCGGGTAGATCCCCTCCGCCACCAGCAGCCGGACCAGGCCCGAGCCGGTCCGGGCGGCAGCCATCGACGAAAGGTAGGCGGCGCCCGTCAGCCCCCGGCTGCCGGCCAGCACGACTGAGGTGCCGAAGGTGCCCTTGTTCGCGTCCAGAGGGCGGTCGGGCAGCCGCACGCCCGCCGGTGGCTTCTCCAGGCGCTCCGCCTGCTTTGGCATCTCGAGCGTGGCGGCCGCCACGGCCAGGCCACCGTGATGGGTGATGCTCACCTCGATGGTCGCCGGGTGATCACCGCCCAGCAGGGTCACCGCAGGGGCGCCGTTCGGCCCGGGCAGGACTTCGATCCGGCGCCGCGGGTAGCAGATCCCGGTTCCGTCGAAGCACTTGATGACGGCTTCTTTGGCCGCCCAGCGCCCCGCCAGCCGCTCCGCGCGGCCGGCGCAGTAGTCGAGCTCAGCCGGCGTGTAGCTCTTCAGCAGGAAGCGGCGGCCCGACCGGCTGGCGGCCAGCGCCAGCCGCTCCACTGCGACGGCGTCGATCCCGACCTTACGCACGCCCGAATTGTGCCGTCTACGGAGCCGGAAGGAGCGCCTAGGCGGCCCGCTACTCGACCGTGACGCTCTTGGCCAGATTGCGCGGCTGGTCGACGTCGGTGCCCAGCGCAACCGCGACGTGATAGGCGAAGAGCTGCAGCGCCACCGTGTTGAGGATGGCCGAGGCCGGCTCGTCCGCGGGTGGCATGACAAGGAGGTCGGCGGCAATCCCGTCGAGCGACCTGTCGCCCTCGGTCACCAGGGCTAGCGCCGGAGCATCGCGAGCCGCCATCTCATGGACGTTGCTGACCATCTTCTCCCGGACCGGCGACTCGGTGCAGATGGCGACGACCGGGAACTGCTCGTCGAGGAGCGCGATAGCGCCGTGCTTGAGCGTGCCGCCGGAGGTGCCCTCCGCGTGCACATAGGAGATCTCCTTCAGCTTCAGGGCTCCCTCCAGGGCGACCGGGTAATTGATGCCCCGGCCGACGAAGATGAAGTTCGAGTAGCGGCTGTACTTCTGCGCCAGCTCCTTGATCCTCGGTTCGAGGGCGAGGACGCTGCGGATCGCCTCGGGTAGGCCGCGCAGCGTCGCGACCAGCTCGGCCACGCGCTCCTGCGGCAGCCGGTGGCGGACCTCCGCCAGGCGCATGGCCAGCAGGTACTGGCTGATCACGTGGCAGATGAAGGTCTTGGTCGAGGCGACGCTGATCTCAGGGCCGGCCTGGAGGTAGATCACGCCCTGGGCCTCGCGGGCGGCGCTGCTGGCCACCACGTTGGTGACGGCGACGGTAAGGGCGCCCCGCTCCAGCGCCTGGCGCATGCCCATGATGGTGTCGGCTGTCTCGCCCGACTGGGTGATCACGACAGCCAGCGTGTCTTCGCCGACCAGCGGCCGCCGGTAGCGGAACTCGGAGGCGTCGTCGGCCTTGGCCGGGATGCCCGCCCAGTCCTCGATCACGTACTCGCCGATCATCGCCGCGTGCAGCGAAGTGCCCATCCCGAGCAGCTTCACGTTGCGGATCCGCTCGAGCTCGGCGTCGCTCGCTTCGAACTCGTTGAAGTGCACCGCTCCGTCGTCACCGATCCGTCCTCGGAGCACGTTGGCCGCGGCCTCCGGCGACTCCTGGATCTCCTTCAGCATGAAATGGTCGAAGCCACCCTTCTGGGCCTGGCTCACGTCCCAGTCCACGTGCACGATCTTGGGGTCGACGGCGACCCCGTCCAGGCTCGAGACCACGGGGCCCACTGGGCTGATGGCGACCATCTCGCCCTCGCCGAGAACGAGCACTCGCTTGGTGTAAGGGATGATCGCCGTGATGTCGGAGGCGACGAACCACTCGCTTTCGCCGAGCCCGACCACCAGGGGCGCGTTGAGTCGGGCGCCGATCAGCAGCTCCGGATCGTCATGCGAGTAGAGGGCGACCGCGTAGGCGCCCCGGACCTTCTGCAGCGCCTGGCGCACGGCCGTCACCAGGTCGCCTTTGTAGAGGTCCTCGACCAGGTGCGGGATGACCTCGCTGTCGGTCTCAGAGGTGAACTCATGGCCCTTGCCTTCGAGCTCCGCCTTGAGCTCGGCGAAGTTCTCGATGATCCCGTTGTGGACGACCATGATCCGGGCGTAGCAGTCGGAGTGCGGGTGGGCGTTGACGATCGTGGGCTTGCCGTGCGTCGCCCAGCGGGTATGCCCGATGCCCAGGTGGCCGGTGGGCTCGTTGGCCTTGATCTTGGCGATCAGGTCGTCCACCTTGCGCTCGCTCTTGGTCAGGCTGGAGTGGATGCTCGTCTCCAGGACCGCGACCCCGGCCGAGTCGTAGCCGCGGTACTCGAGGCGCTTGAGCCCATCCATGAGGATGGGCGCCGCCTGCTTGTCTCCCAGGTATCCGATGATTCCGCACATAGGCGTAGCCGCTCGAACTCAGCTTACGAGAAGGAGAACGGGATCCCCCGGGAGGAGGTTACGGCCCGCCCCCTCCCTGCCCTCCCCACCAAGTGGGGAGGTGTCGTGCCGCCCTTACGGTGACGGTGAGGGCTGGACCGCCGGGTTTTTCTGGATGCGGACGGTGACCAGCGCGGTGTTGTTCTTGGGGTCGGTGCTGACCCCGGCCGGGAGCGGCACCTGGACCCGCTGGGTCACGTCGCCGGTGGCGCCGTCAACCCCTACCGGGGGCAGCGTGATCGAATCCAGCCCGGCGATCGTGCCGGCCGGACCCGAGACGTCGATGAAGAGCGGGTTGATGATCACCGCCGTGATCCGGTAGCCCGCGGCCGGATTGCCCGTCGGCGTCTCGACCAGCGTGGTCTTGCGACTCTGGTTGGGCTGCTGGGCCTGGATGTCGAGCGTGGCGATGGCGGCGTCGGCCGTGCTCCGCGGCAACGTGACCGGCAGCGTCACGGGCTTGCCCGCCTTCTCGAACGTGATGTCCAGGTTCGGAATTATCGAGTTGCCCTGGACCGGCGAGGCGCTCGGGGCTGTGACGTAGGCCTGGAGATCCTTGATGAAGCTCTCCGTCGAAACCACGTGCACGATGCCCGGGGTCACGGTTTCCTTGACCGGCTGCCAGCCGGGGGCGTATCGGACCCGCGGCTTGACCTGGACCTCCGCGTCCTTCTTCAGCTCCACGTCGACATAGAAGGGCACTCGATTCTCGTTGGCAGTGATCCCCTGCGGGGTCTTGGGAACCGCGAAGACCTGGATCTGCTGCCCGGGCTTCTTGATGCCCGAGAGGTCGACCGAAGCCACCACCCCGTTGTTCACCTTGGCGGCGTTCACCTGGTCGGTCAGCCCGAAGATGGTCACCCGCACCTTCTGCGGATAGCTCGTGAGGATCAGGTCGGCGGGGGGATTGTTCCATTCGACCTTGGCGTCGACAGGCGACACCGTGAACGGGTTTTGCGAGAAGGCGATGCCCGTGAAGAGACCCAGACTCAAGAGCAGCGCCAGCACCTTCAACTGCCAGTTACTGGTCAGCCACGCCATCGCATCACCTCAGCCAGGCGGCCAGTCTGCCGGAGCACCCGGCGGCTGCGGCCGTCCGAGCGCTTCTTCGCCGGGAGGCCGCCGATCAAAAGCGTGCGCAGCTTGTCGGTGTCGAGATTGCGATTGATCACGCCGTCCTGGACCGCCGAGATCGCTCCCGTCTCCTCCGAGACCACCACGACAATCGCGTCGGAGACCATCGAGAGGCCGATGGCGGCGCGGTGCCGGGTTCCGAGGCGCTCTCGCACACGGCCTTCTTCCGGTAAGGGCAGGAGGCAGCCGGCCGAAACTATCGAGTTGCCGCGAACGATCACAGCGCCGTCGTGGAGCGGTGAGTTGGGGAAGAAGATCGTCTGCAGGAACTCGGCGGTCAGCTCGCCGTTGATCCGGATGCCCGTGGCCGCGTAGTCCTCGAGTCCGACCTCGCGTTCGAAGACGATGAGCGCGCCCGTTTTGCGGGCCGCCAGCCGCTCGATGGCTCGGATCGCCTCCGCCACGCCCCGGTTGAAGAGCGTCTGGTCGAACGGTGTCAGCTGGATGTTGATGTGGCTCAGGCGGCCAACCTGGTCCAAGGCCCGGCGCAGCTCGGTCTGGAACAGGACGATGATCGCGATCACGATGAAAGGCGCCGCGTTGCGGAAGAGCCAGCCCAGCAGCACCAGGTTGAGCGCGCCCGCCACGAGCCCGACGAAGACCAGCAGAACCAGCCCGACCATGAGCTCGACTGCCCGCGTGCCCTGGACCAGCTTCAAGAGCTGGTAGAGAACCACCGCCACGACCAGGATGTCGATGATCTCGACCCAGCCGACCTTCTGGAAGAGCTCGATGATCCTGAGCAGGAAGGTCTGGAGGAACTGGTAGACGACGTTCATTCGAGGATCAGCGCCAGCAGCGCCATCTGAGCATAGAGGCGATTCTCGGCCTGGTCGAAGACGACCGAGGCCGGGCCGTCGATGACCTCGTCGGTCACCTCCTCGCCGCGGCGGGCAGGCAGGCAGTGCATGAAAATGGCCTGCGGGGCCCGGGCCATCAGCTGGGCGTTGACCTGATAGGGGGCCAGGGCCGCCGTCCTCTCGTCGCGTTCGGCCTCCTGCCCCATCGACGTCCAGACGTCCGTGTAGACGACGTCCGCCCCTTCGACGGCGTCCAGATCGTGGCTCACCAGAACCAGGCCGCCGGCCGCCGCAGGCTCGTAGCCGGCTGGCGTGATGACGCGGAGCTGGAAGCCCACGCTGGCCGCCGCATGGCTGAGCGAGACGGCGATGTTGTTGCCGTCTCCGACGTACGCCACCTTGCGGTTCTCGAGGCTGCCGAAGCGCTCCCGGATGGTGAGCAGGTCGGCCAGGATCTGGCAGGGGTGCTCGATCTCGGTCAAGGCGTTGACGACCGGAATGCGGGCGAACCGGGCCAGCTCGCTGAGGTCGGCGTGATGACGCAGCCGGGCCACCACCAGATGCACGTAACGTTCGAGGACGCGGGCCGCGTCCGCCACCGTCTCGCGCACGCCTATTTGAACGTCCTGCTCGCCGAGCGCGATCGCTGTTCCGCCCAGCCGCGCGATCCCCACCTCGAAGGAGACCCGGGTCCGGTTCGATGGCTTCTGGAAGAGCATGGCCACGAACTTGCCCGCCAGGGGCCGCTGCTGCCAGCGACCCGCTTTGATCTCGCGGGCGAGGTCCAGAACGGCGAGGAGCTCAGATCGATCGAGGTCGGCAACGCTCAGGAAGTCGCGTCCCCGGAGCGTCACCGCGGTATCCACCCTTGGAATGCTAGTGGACCCTGCCGGACGCCCCACCCTCCATCCTCACTCCCCCCGGCGCGGGGAGGGAGGCAAGCGCCACCAGGCTAGGTCAGAGCCTCGGGGTGATCAGCTCTCCCGCATAAACGGGCCGCTCGGAGAGGTCCAGGGCGGAATCGAACTCCGGCAGCCTGGACCGCACCTCCAGCTCGTCGCGCAGCTTCAGGATCAGGTCCCGGCACCCGGAGGGGGCGAGCCCGAAGTCGGCCGGCCGGAGCACGACGGGCCGCCCGCGGCGGAGCGTGATCGTCAGCCGGTCCGAGATCCGGACCTCCGGCCAGCGGCTGCCGGTCCATTCGACCGGGAGGGCGAGAGAGGCGGTCTCGATCCGGTCCCAGAGGGCATGCTGCTCGATCTTGCCCGCGACGATGACCAGGCGGTCGCGGAAGAAGGCCAGGCGGCAGGGCGGCCAGCTCCGGAGCTGGACCAGCGCCCAGGTCAGCAGGCCCAGGCCGAGGCCGGCGCCGATGCCGAGAGCCAGGCCGGCAACGTCGGGCCCGTGCTCCGCGAAGATCACAGCGGAGACGCCGCCGAAAATCGTGGCGACCACCAGGCCGCACCCGGCCACCAGGACAGACGAGCGCCGGGAGCGAGCAAAGATCATGCGGACCGAACCACCCCTAATCGAAGTGTACGTCCGGGGGTTTGGAAATAATCCTCAGTCGATTTAGTTGACCTGCCGGCCTGTCTCCGCCCAGTAGGGCTCGCGTAGCTCGCGCTTCAGGATCTTGCCGCTCGGGTTGCGCGGGATGGCTTCGGCGAAATCGACGGAGCTCGGCCGTTTGTAACCGGCCAGATGGGCGCGGGACCACTCGACGATCTCCTCACCTGTCGCCGCCGCACCCGGCTTGCGGACGATGATCGCCTTGACGCGCTCGCCCCAGGTCTCGTCCGGCACGCCGATCACCGCGACGTCGGCCACGGCCGGGTGTCCGGCGAGCACGCTCTCGATCTCGGCCGGATAGATGTTCTCGCCGCCGGAGATGATCATGTCTTTGATCCGGTCCTTGACGTAGAAGAAGCCGCCCTCGTCCTCGGTGCCTGCATCGCCCGTGTAGAACCAGCCGTCCTTGATCGAATCGGCGCTGTCCTTGGCCCGGTTCCAGTAGCCCTGCATCACGCCCGGGCCGCGGTACACGATCTCGCCGATCTCACCCTGCGGCACCTCGACGCCCGACGGGTCGACCACCTTCATGTCGGCGCCGAACGTCGCCCGGCCGCAGCTCAAGAGGCGCTCTCCGGTGTGATCCTCGTGCTGCAAGAAGGTGATAGCGCCGGTCGTCTCGGTGAGGCCGTAGACCTGCGTGAACCGGCAGCCGAACGTCTGGATCGACCGCTCCAGCACAGCCTGGGAGATCGGCGAGGCACCGTAGAGGATGTTCCGGAGCGCCGAGTAGTCGCGGCCCTGCGACTCGGGAATGGAGGTCAGGAAAAGCAGCGCGGCGGGCACCAGGAAGGCGGTCTCCACCTTCTCTCGCTCCACGACGTCGAGCACCTGCTGCGGGATGAACTCGCTCATCACGACCGCGCAGCTGCCCATGAACATCGAGGCCAGCGCCCAGCCGCAGCCGCCGATATGGTAGAGCGGCATCGCCACCAGAGAGCGGCCACCGACCCGGCTCTCCGGTACCTCGATGGAGAACACGGTGCAGGTGCCGCCCAGAAGGTTGCGGCCGCTGATCATGGCGCCCTTCGGCAGCCCTGTCGTGCCGCTCGTGTAGAGCTGCCAGCTCACCCTCGACTCGTCGTCCAGGTGCGGGTCCGGGCCGCCGTCCCTGGGCAGCTCGTCGAAGCCCACGACGCGGACACCGGCCGCGTCGGCCTGGCTCCGGAAGGCGTCGCCGGCCACGATCGCCTGAGCCTCGGCGTCGCCCACGACCTTGGCCACCTCGGGGCCGGTCAGGCGCCAGTTGACCGGCGTGGCGATGGCGCCCGCCTTGTCGAGCGCGAACATCAGCTCCAGGTATGCGTCGCTGTTCTTGTCCAGGATGGCGACGTGGTCACCGGGCTTGACGCCGAGCTTGCTGATGAGTCCAGACGCCAGCTTTGTGCTGGACTCGTCGAGCTCCGCCCAGCTACGCGTGCGGCCTTCGAACCAGGTCGCGGGCAGTTCAGGCCGCCGCCGCGCCCACCAGCGCGTGAGCTCGGCGACGGTCCTCATGCGGGCATCTTAGGCGCATACTGCCGGTGATTCCGTCAGCCCGCACACGGAGGGAAGCGACATGGGCGAGGAAGAGAATCGCAAGGTCATCGAGAAGGCGCAGAAGTCGATGGAAGCCGGAGACTATCGCGGTCTCGAGGACCTGATGCACGAGGACGTCGTGCAGGAATGGCCGCAGTCAGGCGAGCGGATTCGGGGCAAGCAGAACATCAAGGCGATCAACGACGCCTATCCGGGCATGCCCGACGCCAAGCTCCGCCGCATCACGCTGGGCGGTGATGTGGTGGTGGCCGAGATGCTGCTCAACTACGGCGGCAAGACAGTCCACGGCTGCAGCATCATCGAGATGAAAGACGGCAAGGTCGTCAAGCAGACCGACTACTTCGCCGACCCCTTCGAGGCGCCCGAATGGCGCAAGCAGTGGGTCGAGAAGATGGAGCCGGCCCAGGCTGGCAGCTCCAAGAACTAGCGAGTAGGCCTGCCGGGGACCCCCACCCTAACCCTCCCCCGACGCGGGGGAGGCGAGTTGGCGCCCTCCCCCGACGCGGGGGAGGCGAGTTGGCGCCCTCCCCCGACGCGGGGGAGGCGAGTTGGGTGGCGAGGTCAGCGCTTCGTGTACTGAGGAGCTTTCCGGGCTCGTTTCAGCCCGTATTTCTTGCGTTCCTTCTCGCGCGAGTCGCGCGTCAAGAGCCCGGCTTTCTTGAGGGTCGGCCGGAGGTTCGGATCGGTGTCCAGGAGCGCCCTGGCGATGCCGTGCGCCACGGCCCCCGCCTGGCCGGAAACGCCGCCCCCGACCACCTTCACGGTGGCGTCGAAACGGCGCACCTCGGCGACCCGGAACGGCGTCAGCACCTCCATCTCGAGGACTCGCCGGCCTAAGTACTGAAGGGCGGGCTTCTCGTTGATCGTGACGCGGCCTTCGCCCGGGACGAGGCGCACGCGCGCCACCGCCGTCTTGCGGCGGCCGGTGCCGTAGCCGGGGCTCGCCTCAGCCAAGCTCAAGATCCCCCTTCGCATTGAATGTGACGGCCTTGGGCTGCTGGGCCTGGTGGCCGTGATCGGGCCCGGCGTAGACGCGGAGCCGCTTCAGCATGTCGGCTCCGAGCGTGTTGCGCTGCAGCATGCCACGAACCGCGTTGTAGATGGGAAAAGTGGGGTCGAGGTCCTGCGCCTCGCGCAAGGTGCGCGACCTGAGCCCGCTCGGATAGCCCGAGTAGCGGGTGTAGAGCTTGCCGTCAGCCTTCGAGCCCGTCACCAGCACCCTGGCGGCGTTGATGACGATGACGTGGTCTCCCGTGTTGAGGTGCGGCGTGAAGATCGGCTTGTGCTTGCCGCGCAGCAGGCGCGCCACACTGGAGGCCAGGCGGCCGAGCGCCACACCGGTGGCGTCGACGAGGTACCAGTCCCCTTTCAAGTCTTCCTTCCTGGCAGTCCAGGTTTTCTGCTTCACGTTTCTTCCTCTGCCTAATAAACGACTTCGATCAGCGTCAGGCCCCGCGCGGGGGCGGTCTTGACCAGCTCTCTTGCCGCAAGCTTGCGATCGCGGGCCGCGAGGATCTCGCCGATCCAGGCCGGCGGCCGGCGGCCGCTTCCGACTTCCGCCAGGGCGCCGGCGAGGCTGCGCACGAGGCCGCGGAGGAAGCCCTCCGCCACCAGCTCCAGATCGATGAAGTCGCCGGACCGTTCGACCTTCGCCGTCCGCATCTCGCGGCTGCGCTCCTGGGCAGGCTCGGAAGCTGAGCAGAAGCTGGTCCAGTCGTGCCGTCCGACGAGCGCCGCCGCCCCCCGCCCCATCGCCGCCTCGTCGAGCCGCCTGCCGACGTGCCAGCAGCGGTTCCGGTCCAGGGCTGGGCGCGCGCCCCGGTCCAGGTAGCGGTAGCCGTAGCGCCGCCAGCGCGCGGAGAAGCGGGCGTGGAACTCGTCGGGTGCCGCTTCGGCGGAGACCGCGCTTACGTCGCCCGGAAGGCGCGCGTTGAGCGCCGCCGGGAGCCGGGAGGGCGGGATCCGCCGGCTCGCCAGCCGGAAGTTCACGACCTGCCCCAGCGCGTGGGCGCCGGCGTCGGTCCTCCCGGCGGCGTGGACCGCGACGGCCTCCCCGGTCAGCTCCCGCAATGCCCGCTTGAGCTCACCCTCGACGGTGCGCCGGCCGGTCTGCTGCTGCCACCCGGAGAACTCGGTCCCGTCGTACTCCAGCACGACCTTGATATTCACTTTTGAACCGAACGGAGGACCAGCTGCCTCAGTCGACGATCTCGATGATCACCATCGGCGCGGCGTCCCCCAGCCGCGGCCCTTTGCGCATGATCCTGGTGTAGCCGCCGGGCCGCTCGGCCAGCCTGGGGATCAGGTTGGCGAAGAGCTTCTCGCGGACCTCCGGCTTCAAAACCTCCTGGGCCACCATCCGGCGCGCGGCCAGGTCGTCGGCCTTGGCAGCGGTGATGAGCCTCTCCACATACCGCCGGACCTCTTTGGCCCGGGCCTCGGTCGTGGTGATCCGGCCGGATTCCAGCAGCGACGTGCAGAGATTGCGCATGAGCGCTTTGCGGTGGTCGGTGTCGCGGTTGAACTTCCGGCCGCTCTTGAGATGGCGCATCAGTGGAAGACGGTGTCCAGCTCTTCCGGCTTGATGTAGCCCTTCTCGACCAGCTTCTCCTTGATCTCGTCCAGCGACTTGCGGCCGAAGTTCCGGAGGGCGAGCAGCTCCTCCTCCTTCTTGCCGAGGAGCTGGCCGACGGTGGAGATGTCGTTGGCCTTGAGGCAGTTGAACGCGCGGACCGAGAGGTCGAGCTCCTCGATCGGGACCTCGGCCAGGCGGCCGCCCCGGCCGGGCACCTGCTGCTGCGCCGCCGCCTGGGGCTCGACGATGGACTCGGCGAAGCTGACGAAGAGGGCCAGGTGCTGCGTGAAGAGCGAGGCGGCCTGGGCAACCGCGGCCTCGGGCCTCAGGGTGCCGTCGGTCCAGACCTCGAGCAGCAGCCGATCGTAGTCGGTGGTCTGGCCCACCCGGGTCTTCTCAACACTGAAGTTGGCCTTGGTGACGGGCGAGAAGATCGCGTCGATCGGGATCACCCCGATCGGCTGGCCCTCGCGCTTGTTGCGCTCGGCCGGCACGTAGCCCTTCCCGCGCTCGACGTTGAGCTCCATCCGCAGGTGGCCGTTGCCAGCCAGCGTGCAGATGTAGAGATCCTTGTTGACCACCTCCACGTCGGAGGGGGCCTGGATGTCGGAAGCGTGGACGGTCGCCGGTCCCCTGACGTCCAGGGTGAGCATGACCGGATCCTCGGTGAAGCTCTTCAGGTTCAGCTGCTTCAGGTTGAGGATGACCTCGGTCACGTCCTCCTTGACGTGGGCGACCGAGGTGAACTCGTGGGCCACGCCGTCGATCTGGATCGAGGTGACCGCAGCGCCCCAGAGCGAGGAGAGCAGCACCCGTCGCAGGGTGTTCCCCAGCGTGGTGCCGAAGCCCGGCTCCAGAGGCTCGATCTCGAACTTTCCGTAAGTGTCGGTGCCCTCCAGCTTCTTGACTGTCGGGGCTACCGGAACGGGGGTGTCAATCGCCAACTGTAAAAAAACCTCCTCCTGGAATCAGCGCGAGTAAAACTCGACGATCAGGTGCTCCTCGACGCCAGTCTCCATCTCCCCGCGGTCGGGAAGGGAGAGCACCTTGCCACTTTTCTCTTCTTCGTTGAAGCTCAGCCAGGACGGCACCACGCGCGACTTGGAGGCGTCGAGCGCGATCTCGATCACGCCGTCTGACCCCGAGTCGCGGACCTTGACCTGGTCGCCGACCTTGACCTTGAAGGACGGGATGTTGACCACCCGTCCGTTGACCTCGAAGTGACGATGGCTGACCAGCTGGCGGGACTGTTTGCGCGAGGAGCCCAGACCGAGCCGGTAGACCACGTTGTCGAGGCGCATCTCGAGGTGACGGAGCAGGTTCAGGCCGGTCACGCCTGGCTCCCGCTCGGCCGCGTCGAAGTAGTTGCGGAACTGCCCCTCGAGCAGGCCGTAGAGCCGCCGCGCCTTCTGCTTGGCGCGCAGCTGGAGCCCGTAGTCGGAGGTCTTCCGGCGGCGGGCCAGGCCGTGCTGCCCTGGCGCGAAGGCGCGCCGGTCGAGCGTGCACTTCGTGTAGCACTTCTCGCCCTTCAGGTAGAGCTTGGCGCCCTCCCGGCGGCAGAAGCGGCAGACCGGACCGTGGTAGTTAGCCATGCGGGTTCTCTATACCCTCCGCCGCTTGGGCGGGCGGCAGCCGTTATGAGGGATCGGGGTCACGTCGGTGATGGCGGAGACCTCGAGGCCGGCCGCCTGGAGCGAGCGGATAGCGGCCTCGCGGCCGGCACCCGGTCCCCGGACGAAGACCTCGATCGAGCGCATCCCGTGCTCCATCGCCCGGCGCGCAGTGGCTTCGGCGGTGACCTGGGCCGCGAAGGGCGTCGACTTGCGGCTGCCCTTGAAGCCCTGGGCGCCGGCGGAGCCCCAGGAGATCACGTTCCCCTCCAGGTCGGAGATGGAGATGATCGTGTTGTTGAAGGTGCTCTGGACGTGGGCCTGCCCCACCGCGACGTTCTTGCGTTCGCGGCGGCGTGTGCGGACCACTTTCTTCTTGGTCATCTCTGCGCGCTAGGCCTCTACTTGCCCTTCTTGCGCCGTACGCCGACCGTCCGCTTCGGGCCCCGCCGGCTGCGCGCGTTGGTGCGCGTGCGCTGGCCGCGCACAGGCAGGCCGCGCCGGTGCCGGAGTCCCCGGTAGGTCCCGATCTCGGTCAGCCGCTTGATATTCATCGCCACGTCGCGGCGGAGGTCGCCCTCGATCAGGATCTCCTTGTTGGCGGTCATCCGCTCGATGACCTGGCGGAGCCGGGCCACCTCCTCGTCGGAGAGGTCCTTCACCCGCGTGTCGGCGTTGACGTTGGCCATCTTCACGATCTTCTCGGCGGTCGTGTCGCCGATGCCGTGGATGTAGGTGAGCGAGATCACGACGCGCTTGTCGCGGGGGATGTCGATGCCGGCGATCCTGGCCATAAGCGGGCTACCCCTGCCTCTGCTTGTGCTTGGGGTTGCTGCAGATCACTCGCACGACTCCTTCACGCCTGATCACCTTGCAGTTCACACAGATCTTCTTTACCGAGGGTCTGACCTTCATCTCCGGATCTCTTTTATCCTGCCTCGCGACCTGTCCGTCTCCGCCAGCTCGACCCGCACCCGGTCCCCCGCGAGGAGGCGTGGAAAGTGCGTTCGGAGGCGGTCGGCAACGTGTGCGAGGACTTTCACCCCGTTTTCGAGCTCAACCCAAAACATGCCGTCTGGGAGGGGCTCGACCACCACCCCGTCAACGAGGTCTGGCGGCCGGGGCACGAACGGTGATTGTACCTCATCCCGCCGCCCTTAAACCTTGGGCCGCGGAGGGGGTCGCCGTCAGGATGCGCGGCCCTTCGGCCGTGACCGCGATCGTGTGCTCCGAATACGCGGAGAGCGACCCATCGGTGGTGCAGACCGTCCAGCCGTCCGGCTTGATATAGACCTCGAAGCCACCCGCATTGACCATCGGCTCGATGGCCAGGGTCATGCCCGGCCGCAACTCGGGTCCGGTGTGAGGAGCTCCGAAGTTGGGCACCTGGGGGTCCTCGTGCATCTGGCGGCCGATCCCGTGGCCCACGAACTGGCGGATCACGGAGAATCCCGCGGCCTCGACGTGCTGCTGGATGGCGCTGGAGACGTCACCCAGCCGATTCCCGGGCCGGGCCTGCTCGATCCCCGCGTAGAGCGCCTCGTCGGTCACCCTCACCAGTCGCTGCGCCTCGGACGAGACCTTGCCGGCCGGAACCGTGATGCCCATGTCGGCCCAGAAGCCGTCGAGGACCAGGCCCAGGTCGAGGCTCACGAGGTCGCCCGCCTCCACCCGGCGCCGCCCGGGGATGCCGTGAACAGCCTCGTCGTTGACCGAGATGCAGATCGACTTCGGGAAGCCTTGGTAGCCGAGGAAGCCGGGCCGCCCGCCGGTTGCCCGAATCAGGCTGTCGGCCAGCCGGTCGAGCTCCTCCGTCCTGATGCCCGGTCGCACCGCTTCGCGGAGCTTCTCGGCGACCTCGCCCAGCAGCCCACCGGCGCGAGCCATCAGCTCGATCTCGTGGTTGGTCTTGAGGTTGATCATGCGAGGCTAGGCCGCCCGGGGCTCTCCCTGGAGGGCAACTTTGACGCGGTTTCTGACCTCCTGGATGGGGCCGTTGCCGTCCACCTCGACCACGAGCCCGCGGGGTCGGTAGAAATCGAGGATCGGGTAGGTCCGCTCGAAGTAGACCTGGGCCCGCCGGCGGGCGGTCTCGGCGTTGTCGTCCTCCCGCCGGATCAGCCCGGCGCCGTCGGCGTCGCAACGCTGGTCGTCGCGGGGCGGGTTGCTGGCGGGATGGTAGGTCAGAGAGCAGCTCGGGCAGGTCCAGCGTTCGGTCAGCCGCGTCACGAGCTCCTCAGCGTCCACATGCAGAGAGAGCAGGCGGTCGATCCGTTGGCCGATGGAGTCGAGCATCTGGTCCAGAGCCTCGGCCTGGGGCACCGTCCGCGGGAAGCCGTCGAGCATGAAGCCGCCGCTGCAGTCGGCGCGCCGGATCCGCTCGCGGATCATCTCGACCATGAGCTCGTCCGGGACGAGGTCGCCGCGCTTCATGAACACCTCAGCCTGCCTGCCGAGCGGGGTGGCGCGTTTGACGTCGTCGCGCAGGATGTCGCCGGTCGAGATCTGCGGAATGCGGTACTCCACGGACAGGAACTGGGCCTGCGTCCCTTTGCCGCTGCCCGGTGGGCCGAACAGCAGGAGGTTCACCTGATGAAGCCTCGATACTGCCGCATGATCAGCTGAGTCTCGAGCTGCTTCATGGTGTCGAGCGCGACGCCGACCACGATCAGGATGGCCGTCCCGCCGAGGTACATCTGCTGGTGCGGAATGCCCGTGATGCGCGACGTCGCAATGGGCAGGATGACGGTGATCCCGCCCAGGAAGATGCCGCCGGCGAACGTGACCCTATTCATGACTGAGCCGAGGTATTCGGCAGTCGGCCGGCCCGGTCTGATGCCGGGAATGAAGCTCGAATATCTCTTCAGGTTGTCGGCCACGTCGTTCACATCGAACGTCACCGCCGTGTAGAAGTACGTGAACGCAAACACGAGCCAGAAATAGATCAGGTTGTAGACGACATCCATCGTGATGTTGGGCCCGTCGGGCTGGAAGTTCGTGGTGATCCACTGCGAGATCCGGTAGTACACCGACGCGGTCGGGGCCGCCGCCATGTAGTTGGCGATGATCGTCGGGAAGAACATGATCGAGATCGCGAAGATGATCGGGATCACGCCCGCGGTGTTCACCCGCAAGGGCAGGAAGCTGGCCCGGGCCTGCACCGTTCGCGACCCTCCAGCGACGCGCTGCGCCGACTGGATGGGCACTTTCCGGACCGCCTGCTGGACCTCGATGATGCCGGCGGTGACGATCAGCGCGACGATCGCGAACACGATGAACGGCACGTAGTCGGCGATCGTTCCGCCGCCTGCTTTCGACTGGATCGTGTTGATGAGGGCGGCCGGGGCGCGTCCGATGATGCCCGCAAAAATGATCAGCGAGATGCCGTTCCCGATGCCGTGCTCGGTGATCAATTCGCCGAACCACATCAGCATGATCGTGCCGCTGGTCAGGGTCAGGATGATGACCCCGCGCTGGAACCAGTCCAGGTCGGGCGAGAGGATCGCCGGGTTGGAATGCTGGAAGAGGACGGTCAGCCCGTACGCCTGCAGCGCGGCCAGCGCGACAGTCAGGTAGCGGCTCCAGCGCGTGATGCGGCGGCGGCCCTGCTCACCCTCTTTGGAGATCTCCTTGATGCGTTCGGAGACCACCTGCATCAGCTGCATGATGATCGTGGCGTTGATGTATGGGTTGAGACCCATTGCGACCACGCTGAAGGTGGACAGCCCGCCGCCCGAGAAGAGGTCGAGGAGGCCCAGCAGCGCGGTCTTCCCGAACAGCGCCTGGAGCGCGGCGGGCGTGGGGCCGGGAATCGAGATGTTGGCGAAGAAGCGGAAGACGATGAGCAGGAACCCGGTGAAGAGCAGCTTGTTCCGGAGCTCCGGTAGCCGCAACGCGTTGTAGATCGCCTCCAGGAGGTTCAACTGTTACTCCTCGGATTGCTCTTGGTCCGGCTGCTCCGGCGCTTTCGCCTCAGTCTCTTCGCTCTTTTGAGCCGGTTCGGCAGCCTCGGCCTCTTCCGCTTCAGCCGCTGCCGGCTTCACCTTCGGCCCCTTGGTCTTCTTCCTTTCCTTCTTGGGTTTCGGCTCCAGCACGACGACGCTGCCGCCGCGCGCCTCGATGGCCGCCCGGGCTGCCTCGCTGAAGGCGTGCGCCTCCACCGCCAGCTTGCGGCGGAGCTTGCCAGCTCCCAGCACCTTGATCTTTCTGCCAGGCTCGGCCAGGCCCGCCTTCTGGAAGGCCTCGGGATCGAGCTTGGAGCCGTCTTTGAAGACAGCCAGCTTGCTCAGGTTGACCAGTGCGTACTCGACGCGGAACGGGTTCTTGAAGCCACCCAGCTTCGGCACCCGCTGCGCGAACGGCATCTGGCCGCCCTCGAACCCGACGCGGAAGCCGTCGCCGCGCGAGAGCTGGCCCTTGGTGCCCCGGCCGGAGGTCTTGCCGCGACCCGAGCCGTGGCCGCGGCCGACACGCCGACGGTCCTTCCGGGCGCCTTCCGCGCCCTTGATCTCGTGGAGCTTCATTCCTCTGGTTCCTTCTATTTACCCCTCGAATGCTTTTTCGCCGAGCGCTTCGTCCAGATCTTGTAGCGGGCGCGCTTGGGCGGTTTCCAGGGCACGCCTTCGACCGAGACCAGGAAGCTGACCTTGCGCAGCATGCCCCGCACGGCGTCGGTCTCGGGCAGCTCCCGCGTCTGGTTGAGCTTTCGGAAGCCGAGCGAGCGGACCGTCTCCCGGAGGTCGACCGAGTAGCCGATGGTGCTCTTCCGCCAGGTTGCCTTGATCACGTGGCGGCTCCGGGCGCTGGCTCGCCGGCGGCTTCAGGCTCGGGTGCGGCATCGTCAGGGGTTTCGATCTTGCCCTCGGCGGCCGCGTTCCGGTAGACCTGGGAGAGGCGGCGCCCGACGATCTCCTCGACGGTCTTGCCGCGGAGATCGGCCACCTCCTGGGCGGTGCGCAGGGTCTGGAGCGCGGCCATCGTGGCCCGCACGGTGTTGATCGGGTTGTTGGTGCCGAGCGACTTGGTCAGGATGTCCTTGATCCCGGAGAGCTCGATCACGGCTCGCATCGCCCCGCCCGAGATCACTCCCGTGCCGGGCGCGGCCGGCTTCATCAGGATCCGGGCGGCCCCCCACTTGAAGCGGACCTCGTGAGGGATGGTCGTCCCCACCATCGGCACCGTGATCATGTTCCGCTTGGCTACGTCGACGCCCTTGCGGATCGCCTCCGGCACCTCGCGAGCCTTGCCGAGGCCGGCGCCCACCCGCCCGTTGCCGTCGCCGACGACGATGAGCGCGGAGAAGGAGAACTTTCGCCCGCCTTTCACGACCTTCGCCACGCGGTTCAGGCTGACGACGCGCTCGCCCACGTCGGAGCGGTCACTGCTTGTGTACGGTCCGCGAGATCCCAAATTCCTGTCCTTAGAACTCCAATCCTGATTCGCGGGCGGCCTCGGCCAGCGCCTTGACCCGCCCGTGGTAGAGGTAGCCGCCGCGGTCGAAGACGACCTGCTTCAGGCCCGCCTTGACCGCCTTGCCGGCGATCGCCTTGCCGACCGCCTGGGCGGCCGCGAGGTCGTTCTTGTCCAGCTTCAGGTCGACGGTCGAAGCCGACGCCAGAGTGCGCCCGCTGGCGTCGTCGACGAGCTGGACGTAAGTGTGCGCCAGGCTCCGGAACACGGTCAGGCGCGGGCGCTCGGCGGTGCCGCTGACCTTGACCCGGACCCGGCGGTGGCGCTTGTGCCGCGCGCCTTTCCTGTCTACCTGTTTAATCACGTCTGGGTGTCCTTTTTTGATCTGGAGCGGGCCACTAGGCCCGCCTGCCGCGCGCTGCGGCGCGCGTGACTGAACGGAAGGGCCTTTACGTTCTTATCTGGACCGACGAAAGCGCTCATGCCTTGGCCTTGCCGGCTTTGCCGGCCTTGCGACGGATGCGCTCGCCGCGGTACATGATGCCCTTGCCCTTGTAGGGCTCAGGCGGCCGGTACTTGCGCAGGTCGGCAGCCACCTGGCCCACCAGCTCGGCGCTGATGCCGCTGACCGAGAAGTGGGACTGGTCGGCGACGTCGATGGAGATGCCCTCCGGCGGCGTCACCCGGATCGGATGCGAGTAACCGAGGCTCAAGACCACGTCGGAGCCCTGCTTCTGCACCCGATAGCCGACGCCGACGAGCTCCAGGTTCTTCGTGAAGCCCTGGCTCACGCCGGTCACCATGTTGGCCACCAGCGTCCTGGTCAAGCCATGGAGCGAGCGGTGCTCGCGCGACTCGGTCGGCCGTTCGCAGACCACAGTCCCGTCGTCGACGCGGACCTTGATCTGCGCCGGCAAGGTCCTGTCGAGCGTCCCCTTCGGGCCGGTCACCGTGACCAGGTTGCCTTTGACCTCCACGTTGACCCCGTTCGGCACCGGGATCGGGAGCTTGCCGATTCTCGACATGGGGTTAGAGACTCCTACCAGACATAGCAGAGCACCTCGCCGCCGAGTCCTTTCCGGAGCGCCTGGCGCCCGCTCATCACGCCCTCGCTGGTGCTCAGGATGACGAGCCCGAGACCGCCGAGGACGCGCGGGATCTCGGTTTTCCGAGCGTAGACGCGTAGCCCCGGCTTGGAGATGCGCTTCAAGCCGCTGATCACGCGCTGGCGGTCGGGCCGCATCTTGAAGCTGATCTTCAGCAGCTCGCCGGCTCCGCCGGACGGCTTCTCGATCTCGAAGCCGGCGATGTAGCCCTCCTCCTGGAGGACGCGGGCGACCTCGCCTCGCAGGCGCGAGTTGGGGACGTAGACCTCGGCCCGCCGCGCCTTGGTGGCGTTGCGGATGCGCGTCAGCATGTCGGCGATCGGATCGCTCGTGACCCCGATGTTGACGGTGGTTGCGGTTGCTGCCATCGCTACCAGCTCGACTTCGTCACGCCGGGCACGCGGCCCTCGGCGGCAAGTGTCCTGAAGCAGATCCGGCACATCCCGAACCTCCGCATGTACGCGCGCGGACGCCCGCAGATCTGGCACCGGTTGCGGTGCCGGACCGAGAACTTCTGCGGCCTCTTCCAACGCTCGATCGCGGACTTCTTAGCCAATCTCTTGCAACACCTCTTTCACTTGCGGAAGGGCATTCCCAGCTGGGTCAGCAGGCTGCGGCCTTCCTCGTCGGTCCTGGCCGTCGTGACCACGGTCACCTCCAGGCCACGGAGCTTGTCGATCTTGTCGTAGTCGACCTCGGGGAAGATGATCTGCTCGCGCAGCCCGAGCGAATAGTTGCCGCGCCCGTCGAACGCCTCGGCGCTGACGCCCCGGAAGTCGCGGATGCGCGGGAGCGCGACGTTGATCAGCTTCTCCAGGAAGTAGTACATGCGGCGCCCGCGTAGCGTCGTCCTCAAGCCTACCGGCTGGCCCTCGCGCAGCTTGAAGGCGGCCACCGACTTGCGCGCGCGCACCGTCACCGGCTGCTGCCCGGTGATCGTGCGCACGTCGCCGCGGGCGGCGTCGAGCGCCTTGTCGTTGTCCTTGCCCTCGCCGATGCCGATGTTGACGACGACCTTGGCGACGCGCGGCGCCTCCATCACGTTGCCGTAGTCGAACTCGCGCATCAGCTGCGGGAGGATCTTCTCCCGGTACTGCTCGAGCAGCATCGGAACCCGGGCCGGACCGGTATCCGGCGACTTCGTCTTGGCTTTTGCCACTACTGAGCCTCCACCTTCTTGACGCGCTCGTAGGGCTCGCCGCAGTTGCGGCAGACGAGCACCTTGCGGCCGCCGTGCTCGCCGTGCTTTACCCGCGTGGGCTTGTTGCAGCTCGGACAGACGAGCATCACGTTCGAATAGGAGAAGGGGGCTTCGTAGTCGACGATGCCACCCTGGATGGCGCGCGTACCGCCCTTCGACTGGCCGGCCTTGACGTGGCGCTTGAGGATGTTGACGCCGCGCACCACGATCTTCCCGGACTCCGGGAGGGTGCGCAGCACCTCGCCCTGCTTGCCACGGTCCTTGCCGGCGGTCACGAGCACGGTGTCGCCGGGCGCCAGGTCGAGCCAGCGCTGCTTCGCCTTCGGACGGTTGGTCAACATCAGAGCACCTCCGGTGCCAGGGACACGATCTTCATGAAGTTCCTCTCGCGCAGCTCGCGGGCGACGGGCCCGAAGATGCGCGTTCCGCGCGGGTTGTTGCCAGGACCGAGCAGGACCGCGGCATTCTCGTCGAAACGGATGTTGGAGCCGTCAGGACGCCGGTACTCCTTGGCCACGCGCACCACCACGGCCTTCACCACCTCGCCCTTCTTCACCTGCCCGCCCGGCTGGGCGGACTTGACGCTGGCCGTGATGATGTCGCCCACGTAGGCGTACTTGCGGTGGTGGCCGCCCATGACGCGGATGCACAGCAGCTCCTTCGCGCCGCTGTTGTCCGCGACCTTGAGTCTCGTCTCCTGCTGAACCAACTGCTCGTTCTCGTCCTTTTACTTGCCTACCTATTTGGCCTTCTCGAGGATCTCGACCAGGCGCCACCGCTTCTCTTTGGAGAGCGGCCGCGTCTCCATCACGCGGACCAGGTCGCCGACCCCGGCTTCGTTGTTCTCGTCGTGCGCCTTCAGGCGCACCCGGTGCTGGATGGTCTTGCCGTAGAGCGGGTGCTGCTTGAGGGTCGAGATCTGCACGACCACCGTCTTATTCATGCGGTCGGAGATCACGTAGCCCTCGCGCACCTTGCGCTGGCCCCGCTCAAGCGTTTCCTCGGCGCTCATCTGGCTTCCTCTTCCCCGTCCTCGGCGGCTTCCTCGGCAAGCGGCTCTTGCGCCACGTCCTCACCCGGCTCAGGCTCCGGCTCGGGCTCGGCCACGGCCACCGCAGCCTTGCGGCGGGACGGCGCCTTCGCCTTGGCGGGCTCGGCCGCCGCGGGCTCGGCCGCCGGCTCGACGACGGCGGGCTCGGCGGCCAGGCCCAGGTCTCGCTGCCGGATCGACGTCAGGATGCGCGCGATGTCGTGGCGCACCTTGCGGATCTGGCGGTGGTCGTCCAGCTGGCCGACGGCGAGCTTGAACCGCAGCTCATAGAGCTCGCGGCGGGAGTCGCGGAGGCGGCTCGCCAGCTCTTCGGCGTCCAGCTCGGTCAACTCTTCAGCCTTCATGCCCTGCCTCCTGGAGCTCGATGAAGCGCGTCTCGATGGGCAGCTTCGCGGCAGCCAGCCGCATGGCTTCCTTCGCCACCTCCTGCGTCACCCCTCCCATCTCGAAGAGGACACGGCCGGGCTTGATGACGGCCACCCAGCCTTCCGGGTTGCCTTTGCCACCGCCCATGCGCACCTCGGCCGGCTTCTTGGTGACCGGCTTGTCCGGGAAGATCCGAATCCAGATCTGGCCGCCCCGCTTGACATGGCGCGTCATCGCCCGCCGGGCCGCCTCGATCTGGCGGTTGGTCATCCAGCAGGGCTCCATCGCCTGGAGGCCGAACTGGCCGAACGAGATCTCGGCGCCGCGGGTGGCGATGCCGGACATCCGGCCCCGGTGCATCTTGCGGTACTTGACGCGCTTAGGCAGGAGCATCGGTCGCCTCCTCTTGAGGAGCAGCCGTCTCAGCCGGCTCGGCGGGCGTCTCCGCCTTCGCCTCGACCTTCTTGGCCCGGAGCGCGCGCTTGCGGGGCGCGGGCTTCTCGACGGCCGGCTCAGCCGGGGCGGCGGTCTCTATTGGGGCGGCGGCCTCCGCCGGGGCGGCGCTCTCCATGGCCGCGACCGCGGGCTCCTGGGCCACCGCCGGTTCTGGCGCCGCCGGCGGCGACTCCACGGGCGCCGCCGCGGCGGGCGCCGGCAGGGCCGACTCGTCAGGCTGCGGAGCCACTTCGGCCTCGGGGGTGCCGCCCCTGGGGGCCACCTTGACCAGACCCTTGTAGATCCAGACCTTGACGCCGATCATCCCGAACGTCGTGCGCGCCTCGGCGCGGCCGAAGAGGATGTCGGCCCGAAGCGTGTGCAGCGGGACGCGGCCTTCGCGGTCCCACTCCCGGCGTGCCATCTCAGAGCCGCGGAGCCGGCCGCCCATGGCCACCCGCACGCCCAGGGCCCCGGCCCGCATCGTGCGCAGGATCGACTGCTTCATGGCGCGCCGGTAGCTGATCCGGCGCTCGATCTGGCTGGCGATGTTCTCGGCCACCAGCTGGGCGTCCATCTCGGGCTGCTTGATCTCCTGGATCGAGATCCGGACCCGGTTCTCGAACCGCTTCTCGAGGTCCTCCCGCAGCTGGTCGACCGAGGCGCCGCCCTTGCCGATCACGATGCCCGGCTTGGCGGTGTGGATCGTCACCGTCATCTGCGCGTTGGAGGAACGCTCGGTCTCGATCTTGGCGATTCCGGCGTTGCGCAGGCGGCCGAGGATGATGCGGCGCATCTCGAGGTCCTCGTGGAGGAGCTTCGTGTAGTCCTTGTCCTCGGCGAACCAGTTCGCCTCCCAGGGGCGGTAGACGCCCAGCCGGAACCCGTTCGGATGAACCTTGTGACCCACTAGTGAAGGCCTCCGGACGGACGCCGCCGGATCGCCGCGCAGGCGGCCGAGTCTAGGGCGACGGTTGAGCACCGGAAGGAACGCATCGTGAGATGCGTGACTGAGGAGCGGAGACCGGCAACCGACGAATCGGCCGATCTGAGCGGATGAGACGGCAAGTTCGCTCCGGTGGTCTTCACTAGGACTCCTTTGCCCGGTCTTCGATGACCGCGGTGATGTGGCAGGTGCGCTTGAAGTACTGGTGCGCCATGCCCCGGCTGACCGGGCGCAGGCGCTTCATCGTCGGGCCCTCGTCGACCAGGAGCTGCTTCACCACCAGGTCGTCGCGGCTCAAGTTGAAGTTGTGCTCGGCGTTGGCCGCCGCCGACTTGATCACCTTGGCCACGTCGTTGGCCGCGTGCTTGGGCTCGAACTCCAGGTAGGCGATGGCGTCACCGACTTTCATGCCTTTGACGGCATCGGCGACCAGCCGCGCCTTGCGCGGCGTCCGCTTCACGTACCTGGCGATCGCGGTGACTTCCATTTCCCTCGTCTTTGGATTCCTACTTGAGCGAGCTCGAGCGCTCGGTGTGGTGGCCGTGGCCGCGGAAATAGCGCGTGGGCGCGAACTCGCCCAGGCGGTGGCCGACCATGTTCTCGGAGATGTAGATGGGCACGTGCTTGCGCCCGTCGTGGATGGCCACCGTGTGGCCGACCATGTCCGGGAAGATCGTCGAAGCCCGGGCCCAGGTCCGGATCACCTTCTTGTCGCGAGCCGCGTTCATCTTGGTGATCTTCTCCTGCAGGTTCTTGTCGATGTACGGGCCCTTCTTCAGCGAGCGGCTCAACTTATTTCTTCTCCCTGCGGCGGATGATCAGGCGGTCGGAAGCTTTCTTCGGCTTCCGCGTGCGGTAGCCGAGCGCCGGCTTGCCCCAGGGCGTCTTCGGGTTCCCGCCGGGGCCCGTCTTGCCCTCGCCACCGCCATGCGGGTGGTCGGTGGGGTTCATCGTCGAGCCGCGCACCGTGGGCCGCTTGCCCAGCCAGCGCGAGCGGCCGGCCTTGCCTCCCGACTCGTTCTCGTGCTCCAGGTTGCCGACCTGGCCGAGCGTCGCGCTGCAGGTGACGTGGATGCGCCGGAGCTCGCCCGAGGGCATCCTGACCGCGGCGTAGTTGCCCTCTTTCGCGAGCAGCTGCGCGGAGGTCCCGGCCGAGCGGACCAGCTGGCCGCCCCGACCCAGCGTCAGCTCCAGGTTGTGGATGGTCGAACCGACCGGGATGCGCGCCAGCGGCAGGCTGTTGCCCGCGCGCACCGGCGCGTCCGGTCCGCTCATCAGCTGGTCGCCGACCTTCACACCGAGCGGGGCCAGGATGTAGCGCTTCTCGCCGTCCTTGTAGTGGAGGAGGGCGATGCGGGCGCTCCGGTTGGGGTCGTACTCAATCGCGGCCACCTGGGCCGGGATCCCGTGCTTGTCCCGCTTGAAGTCGATCCGGCGGTAGAGCCGCCGGTAGCCGCCGCCGTTGTGGCGGACGGTGATCCGGCCCTGGTTGTTGCGGCCGGCCGCGGTCGGCATCGACTCGACCAGGCTCTTCTCGGGCTCGTCGCGCGTGACCTCCTCGAAGGATGAGGTCGCCATGAAGCGGCGGCCCGGGCTGGTCGGCTTGAACTTCCTTACAGGCATCTTTAGAGGCTCCCGAACAGGCCTTCCAGCTTCTGGCCGGGGCCGAGGGTGACGATGGCCTTCTTCCAGTGCGGCGTGCGGCCGGGAGCCCCACGAGCTCCCAGGCGCTTGCCCTTGCCGCGGACGTTGATGGTGTTCACCGCGGCGACCTTGATGCCCTGCGCCTCATAGTGCTGCTCCAGCGCGTGGGCGATCTCCGGCTTGCTGGCCTGGGGCGCCACTTTGAACGTGTACTGGCCGCGCTCCGAGAGCGCGTAGCTGCGCTCGGAGATGACCGGGCCGTAGATCACTTCGGCGGGCATCCGGCTCATGCGAAAGTCGCCTCGAGCTGTTCCAAAGCGTCCTTCTGGATCACCAGGTGCTCGTAGGTGAAGAGGTCGTGCAGGTTCAAGTTCGAGGCCAGGATCGTCTTCGCCCAGGGCAGGTTGGCCGCCGAGCGGGCGACGACGTCGTTGGACGCTGCCAGCACCAGCAGGGCCGTGCCCTCGACGCCGATCCCCTGCAGAAGCTCGACCATGGCGCGCGTCTTGGGCTCTTCCAGCCCGAAGCCGTCGACTACCGAGACCAGGCCATCCCGCGCCTTGACGCTCAAGGCCGAGCGCAGCGCGTTGCGACGCATCTTGCGCGGCATCTCCTGGGCGAAGCTGCGCGGGTGGGGGCCGAACACCACTCCGCCGCCGACCATGCTGGGCTCGCGCTCCGACCCGTGGCGGGAGCGGCCCAGGCCCTTCTGCCGGAACGGCTTGCGGCCGCCCCCGGAGACGAGGCCGCGCGTCTTCGTCGAAGCGCTGCCCTGCCGGGCATTGGCCAGCTGCCGGACCAGCGCCTGGTGCATGACCGCCTGGTTCGGTTCCTGGCCGAAGATGCGCTCCGACAGGTGGACCTCGCCGGCCTCCTTGCCCTCGCCTGAGAAGGCCGCGACAGTGAGCGGGTCGGCGCTCTTCTCGCGCCGCTTCGAAGTTGCCTTCTTGAGGGTGACAGGCTTCTGAGGGGCCCCCTCCCCTCCCTCCCCCCGAGCGGGGGAGGGCGTTTGCGCATCGCCAGCCCTCGCGTCCCCCTGAATGGGGGCGGGCGTTTGGGCGTCGCCAGGCCTCGCCTTTCGCTTTGTCGTCGGCTCCTCCGGCGCGATCGCTTCGGCGATCGCCGGAGTCTCGGCTGCCGAGATCTCGGCCGGCGCTGCCTCAGCGGTCTTCTTTCTCGCGCGCGCCGCGCGCGGCTTCTTCTCAGGCTCTTCGCTCACCGCGCCTTCCTCAATTGCTTGACCGACTCTTTGACCAGGACCACACCGCCGTCACCGCCCGGCACGCCGCCGCGCAGGAGCAGGAGGTTGCGCTTGCCGTCGACCCGGACCACGCGCAGGCCCTGGACGGTGGTGCGCCTGTTGCCCATCTGGCCCGCCATCCGCACGCCCTTGAAGACGCGGGCTGCGTCGGTGGCGCCGATCGAACCCGGCTGGCGTACGTTCATCGATCCGTGCGACTCCGGGCCCCGCGAAAAGCGGTGGCGCTTGACCAGGCCCTGGAAGCCCTTTCCCTTGGAGGTCGAGGTCACATCGACCAGCTCGCCCTCGGCGAAGACGTCGCACTTGAGCTCCTGGCCGACCTCCAGGCCGTCGTAGCCCCGGACCTCGGCGACGTGCCGGTGGGGATCGGCGCCGGCCTTCTTGAACTCGCCCAGCAGCGGCTTGGAGACCTTCCGCTCGGCGACCGGCGCAAAGGCCAGCCTGACCGCCGCGTAGCCGTCCTTCTCGACGGTCCGCAGCCCGAGGACGCGGCAGGGCCCCACCTCGAGCACGGTCACGGCCGAGACGGTGCCGTCGGCGTTGAAGACCTGCGTCATGCCGAGCTTGCGGGCGAGAAGTCCTTTCGGCATGGCTAGGACTTGATCTCGATGGAAACACCCGCCGGCAGGTTCAGACGCATCAGCGCGTCGACCACCCGCGGGTTGGGATCGAGGATGTCCACGATCCGCTTGTGGGTCTGCATCTCGAACTGCTCCCGCGAGTCCTTGTCGATGAACGGCCCCCGGATGACCGTCATCTTCGAGATCTCGGTCGGAAGCGGGATGGGGCCCGCCGTGCGCGCGTTGGTCCGCCGGGCCGTGTCGACTATGCGGTCGGCGGCCTGGTCGAGCACCCGGTGGTCGTAGGCCTTGAGCCGGATCCTGATCCTCTGCGCCATTCGGCTAGCCCCTTACCCTTCCCGATCGCCTACTTGGTCACCGAGGTGACCACGCCGGCGCCCACCGTCCGGCCACCCTCGCGGATGGCGAAGCGGAGGCCTTCCTCGATGGCGATCGGCGTCCCGAGCTCGACCTCCATCTCCAGGTTGTCGCCGGGAAGCACCATCTCGACGCCCTCGGGCAACTTCACCGAGCCCGTGACGTCGGTGGTCCGCATGTAGAACTGCGGCCGGTAGCCGGTGAAGAACGGCGTGTGGCGGCCGCCCTCCTCCCGGGTCAGGACGTAGACGTTGGCGTTGAAGTTGGTATGCGGCTTGATCGAGCCGGGCTTGGCCAGCACCTGGCCGCGCTCGACGTCCTCGCGCTTGATCCCGCGCAGGAGGCAGCCGACGTTGTCGCCGGCCTGGGCGTTGTCGAGCAGCTTGTGGAACATCTCGATGCCGGTCACGACGGTCTTCCGAGTGTCCTTGACGCCCGTGATCTCGACCTCTTCGTTGACCTTGAGCGTGCCCCGCTCGACCCGGCCGGTCACGACGGTGCCGCGACCCTCGATCGTGAACACGTCCTCGATCGGCATCAGGAACGGCTTCTCGGTGTCGCGCACCGGCTCCGGGATGTAGGTGTCGACGGCCTCCATCAGGCGCAGGACCCCCTCGGACGACTCGGCGTCGCCCTCCAGCGCCTTCAGCGCGGAGACGCGCACCACGGGGATGTCGTCGCCTGGGAACTCGTAGCGGGAAAGCAGCTCGCGGACCTCCAGCTCGACCAGCTCGAGGAGCTCCTCGTCCTCCATCATGTCGACCTTGTTCAGGGCGACCACGATGTAGGGCACGTTGACCTGGCGGGCGAGAATCACGTGCTCGCGCGTCTGCGGCATGGGCCCGTCGTTGGCGGCCACGACCAGGATCGCGCCGTCCATCTGGGCGGCCCCCGTGATCATGTTCTTGATGTAGTCGTGGTGGCCCGGGCAGTCGACGTGTGCGTAGTGCCGCTTCTCGGTCTCGTACTCAACGTGCGCGATCGAGATCGTGATGCCGCGCTGCTTTTCCTCGGGCGCCTTGTCGATCTGGTCGAAGGGCGTGAACTGGGCCATGCCCTTCTCGGCCAGCACCTTCGTGATGGCGGCGGTGAGCGTCGTCTTGCCGTGGTCGATGTGACCGATGGTCCCGACGTTCAGGTGCGGCTTGGTCCTCTCGAACTTCTTCTTACCCACTCAACACTCCTCCTGGCTAGCTTCGTGATCCGCCGCGGCGCCCGACTGACTCCGCGATGTTGGCCGGTATCTCCGCGTAGTTGCTGAACTCCATGTGATAGGTGGCGCGACCCGAGGTCATCGACCGCAGCTGGGTCGCGTAGCCGAACATCTCCGCGAGCGGCACGTTCGCGCGCACCACCTGGGACGTGCCCCGGCCTTCCATGCCGAGGATGTGCCCGCGCCGCGATGAGAGGTCGCCGATGATGTCGCCGAGGTACTCCTCGGGCATCACCACCTCCACCAGCATGACCGGTTCCAGCAGCACGGGGTCGGCCTTGCGGAGCCCGTCCTTCAAGCCCATGGAGCCGGCGATCTGGAAGGCCATCTCGCTGGAGTCGACAGGGTGGTAGGAGCCGTCGACGAGCCTTACCTTGAGGTCGACGACCGGGTAACCGGCCACGACGCCCGTGGAGAGCGCTTCGCGGATGCCCTTCTCGGCGGCGGGGATGAACTCGCGTGGGATCCGGCCTTCCCGGATCTTGTCGTCGAAGATGAAGCCGCCGCCGCGCTCGAGCGGCTCCAGCTCCAGCTCGACGTGGCCGAACTGGCCCTTGCCCCCCGTCTGGCGGATGAACCGCCCGGTGCCGTGCGCCGGCCGGCGGATCGTCTCCTTGTAGGCGACCTGCGGCTTGCCGACGTTGGCGTCGACCTTGAACTCGCGGAGGAGGCGGTCGACGATGATCTCGAGGTGGAGCTCGCCCATGCCGGCGATGATGTTCTGGCCCGTCTCCTCGTCGGTGAAGACGCGGAACGTCGGGTCCTCCTCGGAGAGCCTCTGCAGGGCCATGCCGAGCTTGTCCAGGTCGACCTTGGTGCGGGGCTCGATCGCCACTGAGATGACCGGCTCCGGGAAGGTGATCGACTCGAGCAGGATGGGCTGGGACTCGTCGGCGAGCGTGTCGCCGGTCGTGGTGGTCTTGAGGCCCACCGCGGCCGCGATGTCGCCCGGGAAGACCTCCTCCACCTCTTCTCGCCGCATGGCGTGCATGCGCAGGATCCGGCCCACCCGCTCCCGCTTGCCCTGCGTCACGTTGAGGACGCTGGAGCCGGCCTTCAGGCGACCCGAGTAGACGCGGAAGAAGGTCAGCTTGCCGATGCCCTGCGGGTCCATCTGGATCTTGAAGGCGAGCGCGCTGAAGGGCTGCTCCTCGTCGGGCTCGCGCAGGACCAGGCTGCCGTCCTTCGGGTTGATCCCCTCGACCGCCTTGATGTCGGCCGGCGAAGGCAGGAAGTCGACGACCGCGTCGAGCATCGGCTGGACGCCCTTGTTGCGGAGGGCGGCGCCGCAGAGCACCGGCACCAGGAAGCCGCTCACGACGCCCTTGCGGAGGGCGTGGACGATCTCGGCGTGGGTGACGTCGGCGCCTTCCGACTCCAGGTACTTGTTCATGACGGTGTCGTCGAAGTCCGCGCAGGCCTCGACCAGGTCGTGGCGATGCTGCGCGACGACGTCCTTCAGCTCGGCCGGGATGTCCTCCGACTCGAAGTTGGAGCCGGTGTCGTCGGTGTAGACGACGGCGCGCAGGTTGATCAGGTCGACGACGCCCTTGAAGGAGTCCTCGGCCCCGATCGGGACCTGGATGGCGATGGCGCGGGCGCCGAGCCGGGATTTGATCGACTCGAGGGAGCCGAAGAAGTCGGCGCCAACCCGGTCCATCTTGTTGATGAAGGCGATGCGGGGCACGCCGTAGCGGTCGGCCTGCCGCCAGACCGTCTCGGACTGGGGCTCGACCCCTGCCACGGCGTCGAAAACGGCGACCGCGCCGTCGAGGACGCGGAGGCTCCGCTCGACCTCGACGGTGAAATCAACGTGTCCGGGCGTGTCTATGATGTTGATCTGGTGGTCGCGCCACGTGCAGGTGGTCGCGGCGGAGGTGATGGTGATCCCCCGCTCGCGCTCCTGGACCATCCAGTCCATGGTCGCGGCGCCCTCGTGCACCTCGCCCATCTTGTGGATGCGGCCCGCGTAGAACAGGATCCGCTCGGTAGTGGTCGTCTTCCCGGCATCGATGTGGGCCATGATGCCGATGTTCCGGATCCTCTCGAGCGCGACCTGCCGCTCGCTGACTTTTAGTGCCACTGCAGTGATTTCGCGATTCCTCCTGGCTAGTACCGGAAATGGCTGAAAGCTTTGTTGCTTTCGGCCATCCGGTGCGTCTCTTCCTTCCGCTTGACGGTCGCGCCGACGTTGTTGCTTGCGTCAAGCAGCTCGAAGGCGAGCTTCTCCGCCATAGATTTCCCAGTTCGCTGGCGCGCGAAACGGACCAGCCAGCGGCGGGCCAGCGCCAGCCGCCGCTCGGGCCGGATCTCGATCGGGACCTGATAGGTGGCGCCGCCCACGCGGCGGGGCTTGACCTCCAGCTGCGGCGTCGCATTGCGGATCGCCACCTCGAAGACCTCGAGCGGCTCCTTCTTGGCCTGGCGGGCGGCCTGGCGCAGGGCGTCGTAGACGATGCCCTCGGCGACCGACCGCTTGCCGCTCTTCATGACGATGTTGACGAACTTCGCCACCGCCTCCGAGCTGTAGATCGGGTCGGGCGCAATACGACGCTTGTCGGGTCGGTTGCGGCGCGGCACCTTAAGCCCTTGCTCTCGCGGGGGTTGCGCCTTCACGTTTGGCGCCGTACCGAGACCGGCCCTGCTTGCGGTTGCGGACGCCCGAGGTATCGAGCGTGCCCCTGATGATGTGGTAGCGGACGCCAGGCAGGTCCTTCACGCGGCCGCCCCTGATCAGGACCACCGAGTGCTCCTGCAGGTTGTGCCCGATGCCCGGGATGTAAGCGGTCACCTCGATGCCTGTCGTGAGGCGGACACGGGCCACCTTCCGAAGCGCGGAGTTCGGTTTCTTGGGCGTGGTCGTGTAGACGCGCACGCAGACGCCGCGCCTCTGCGGCGACTCCTTGAGCGCCGGCGCCTTCGACTTCTTGACCAGCTTTTTCCGGCCGACCCGGATCAGCTGCTGGATCGTGGGCAAAGAAGCTCCCTTTGAATACGAATTTCCGATTCCCAGGCGGCAGCAGCCGATTGGGCGACGAACGGAAAGTATATCGCGGGAACCTGGCCTCAGTGCGAGGTCAGCGAGACCCCCGCGACCTGGAGGTCGCCGGGCCAGTCGTCGAGGCCGGTCAGAGTGATTCCCTGCACGTAGGGCTGCCTCAGAACGAGCTCCTGGGACTGGTAGAGGAAGGCAACGGGGGCGTCTTCGGCCAGCAGCTGCTGGGCCTGCCGGTACTCGGTGGCCCGCCGGGCGGGGTCGGCCTGGCGGTCGGCATCGTTGACGAGCCGGTCGAACGCTGGCTCCGTGTAGTGGCTCCACTGCTCTCCCCAGCTCGTTGACAGGAAGATGTCGAACCAGTCCTGCGGATCGGGATAGTCGGCGAACCAGCCGGCCGGCCCCTCGACCTGGTAGTCGCCGGCGGCGAGCTTGGCCGTGACCTGGGGACTCGGCAGCACGTCGAGCCGGAGGTCGAGGCCGAGGTGCTGCCGGACCTGGGCGGCGGCGAAGTCGGCCACCGCACGGTCGCCGGGCGTGTCGCGAACCAGCAGGTGGACGTCGGTCAGGTCGGCGGCCGCCTCGCCGGAGGCGTCCAGCGTGTTTCGGGCCCCCTCCCCACCGTAGGCCTGAGGGCTCAACCCGCCGTCATAGCCGGCCGTGCCCCGCGGGAGCAGGGCCTGGGCGGGGACGGCCGTGCCCTTCAGCACGTCGCGCGTCAAGGCCGTCCGATCGATCGCCTGGCTCACCGCCTGCCTGACGCGGGGATTGTCGAAGGGGGGCCGGTTCACATTGAACTGCAGCCAGAAGGTGCGCAGGAGCGGCTGGCGAAGCAGCTGGCCCGTGAGGCTGACGTCGCCGGTGGCGCCGGCGGCGTCCGCCATAGTCACTGCCGCCAGCTCGGCCTGCCCGGCCCGGTAGCGGGCGACGCCATCGGCCTCCAGGAGGATCTTGGCCAGCTTTGGGCGTGGACCCCAATGGCTCCGGTTCGGAAGCAGGGTCAGCGGCTGGCCGGGCACCACCTGGAAGGCACCGTTGCCGATGGTCAGATCGTCCAGTTCCGGCGCCGTCTCCGGCATCGTGACCACCCACTTGAAGTAAGGAGAAGGTTGCGCGAGCTGGACGGTGAAAGTGCGAACGTCGGGAGCACTGAACCCCAGCCCATCGAGGAACCCGGGGATCTTGGCGACATCGTCCTTCGGATCAAGGCTCGAGTAGGCTCCCCCTCCTTTCACCTCCCCCGCCAGCGCGGGGGCGGCCGGGCTGGAGGTGCGCGGGTCCAGGACGCGCCGCCAGCCGCGGACGAAGTCGGCAGCTGTGACCGGCGTGCCGTCGCTCCAGCGGCCGGCCTTCTGGAGAAGGAAGGTATAGGTGAGCCCGTCGCTCGAGACCGTGTAGGACTCGGCGGCGCCGGCCTGGACGTCGGTCAAGTCCGGCTTGGGGTTCAAGAGGGGCTCGAAGGTGAGCCGCACCACGCCCGCGTCATAGACCGGGGCCTTGGCCGGGTCGCGGCCGGGCAACGCCCCCGGCAATTCGACCCGCAGCGTCTGGTCCTTGGCGGGCCCGTTCGTGAGCACTGCCGTCGGGTTGGCCTGGCAGGCGGCCAGCAGGACGGCCGCGATGATCGGCAGGCGCCGAGGCATGGCCCTAGTGGGCTGGACCGGC
This sequence comes from Chloroflexota bacterium, assembly GCA_005880695.1. Classification (GTDB taxonomy): domain Bacteria; phylum Chloroflexota; class Dormibacteria; order Dormibacterales; family Dormibacteraceae; genus VBGR01. The sequence continues at coordinate 7,199 of VBGR01000049.1, read as the reverse complement.
GAATTCGGCAGCAGCCCGAAGGGCCGCAGGCCGGCCGCCCAGACCGTCGGTGCCTAGGATGGGGTGGCGCGCTAAGCAACGCATCCAAAGATGCGTGAGGACGCGCGCCGGGCCCCCAGACAACGGCATCAGCGCCGCAGGCGCCCGGCGGAAATGGGCGGCCGGATGCCTCGAATCTCGCCGGTGCAGGCCACTAGAGTAGGCCGCGCCCTGACAGGCGTTCCACCAGCAAGATCGCGGCCAGGGCCAGCAGGATCAGGCCGGCCCCGCGCTCGGACCACTCCCGGCCTCGCTCGCCGACGCGGCCGCCCAGCCGGAGTCCGAGCTGGGTGGCGAGGGCGGCCTGGGCGGCGACCAGCACCGCCACCAGCAGGATGGGCTGGCGGAGGAGGCCGATCGCCACGCCCATGGCGAGCTCATCGAGGCTGATGCTGAGGCCGAGGCCGAGCGCTGCCCAGCCCCGGGCCCGGCCGAAGAGCCCCAGGCGCGCTGCCTCAGCCTCCTCCGAGCGGGGCCAGAGGAGGTAGAGGCCGATGCCGGCCAGGAGCGCGATGGCCAGGAAGTCGGCCGCGGTTCCCGCCACCCCACCGGCCAGGTCGCCGGCGGCGTAGCCGGCCAGGGGCATGGCGAGCTCGAAGCCCGCGAAGAGCAGGGTGACCCGGACCCGGTCGCGCGGCTCCAGCCCCGCCAGGCCGAGGGCGGCCGCGAGGGCGAAGGTGTCGAGGCCGAGGGGCAGGACGAGCGCCAACACCTTCATTCCAGGCGGGCCCCCCACCCTCCATCCTCCCTCCCCTCCGAGCGGGGAGGGAGGCTAGCGCCTCCTTGGACGGCAGCTAGCCGGCGCGGCGGAACCAGTCGGCCGCGTTCCAGATCGACCCGTTCAGGTTCCCGTTCGGCGCGTAGTTCCCGAAGTGCGTCGCGCGCGTCGAGATGACAGGCATTTCGAAGAGGTCGACCGTGGCGCCGAAGTCGCGCCACTCAGCCTGGACCTGCTTGTAGATGTCGACGCGCCGGGCGATGTCGACAGTGCTCTCCCCGTCCTGGAAGAGCCGGTCGAGCTTGGGGTCTGAGATCCGGCCGTAGTTGCCCGCGCCGGGGTTGCTGTCGGAGGGGATCTCGCTACTGAGGGCGAAGGACGCCCAGGTCGAGGGGTCGGGCGACCAGATGTTGCCGTACATGGCCATGTCGAACTGGCCGGTGGCGAGCGTGCCGCTGGCGTGGAAGCTGGCGAAGAAGACGCTGGCGGAGACGTACTTCACGGTCACCGAGGCGCCGATGTCCTTCAGGTTGGCGACGATGACGTCCTGGGCGGCGCGCAGCGGATTGCCGATCGTCGTACTGAGAGTCCACTGCAGCTTCTTGCCGTTTTTTGCGCGGATGCCGTCCGCGCCGGGCGCCCAGCCGTCCTCGTCCAACAGCTTCTTGGCCGCCGCGACGTCGCGCTTGAACTTGGCGATGCTGGTGTCGTACCAGGGCGCCAGGTTGTGCGGGAAGGGGCCGTTCATGACCACGCCCGCGCCCTCCACGACCTGCTGGTTGACCGCCTCTTTGTCGACCGCCAGGCCGACCGCCTGGCGCAGCGGCTTGTCGTCCTTGAAGATCGTCGGCGTGCCGCAGGTCGCGACGAACTTCTGGCCGTCGCAGGCCGAGGTGTTGTTCGCCTGGTTGAACGTGATCAGGTAGTCGACCAGGCCGGAGACGGCGATGGTCTTGTCGGCGGCGATGGCCTGGACCGTCGGCATGTCCTTGGCGATCACTCCCAGCCCGAGGTCGGCCTCGCCAGACTTGAGCCCGGCCAGCTCGGCCGCCTTGTCGCCGTAAACCTTGTACGTCAGCTTGTCCAGGTAGGGCGCGTGCCCGAAGTACTTGGAGCCAGCCCTGCCGTCCACATAGTGGGGGTTCGGGACCATCACGACCTGGGCGTTGGCGCCGGGTGTGAAGTTCTGCACCAGGTAGGGGCCGCTGGTGACGTCGGGCTTCTGCGTGAAGTACTTGTCGGTCGCGAAGTCGGCATGCTTGACGGTGCTCAGGCGCGCCATCGGCAGCGGCTGCAACGTGAGCAGCAGGTAGGGCGAGTAGACACCGCTCGGGAGGTCGGCGTCGAGTCCACAGTTGCCGGCCTTGTTGGGCCCGAAATGCCAGATCAGCTGCTCGCGGCTCTTGACCTCCTGGGACACGATGTGGTCCCAACCCCGGGTGGTGGGCGCGCCGGTGTCCGCGTCGCAGATGGCATTCACCGTGTACTTCACGTCATTGGCCGTGAGGTCCGACCCGTCGCTCCACTTGAGGCCTTTTTTCAGGTTGATGGTCACGTCCATGTGGGTGGAGTCGAGCTGCCTCACCAACCCGTTTTGCGTTGTCGGCACGGCGGTGACCAGGTCGGGGACCGGGATGTTCTCGGCGTCGAAGGTCCAGAGCCAGGCCCAGATCACGTTGGTCGCCTGGGCGGTTGGGTCGGCGCTGGTGAAGAGGTTCAGGTCGTCGACCTCCTGCCAGTCCGCGTAGACGAGCTGCCCGCCCTTGACGCCCTTTTCGGCGACGTACCTGGAGGCCGGGAGGGCCGGCTTGGACTGCGGCGAGGCGCTGCCCAGGCCGCTGCAGGAGGCGGCAAGTGCGGTCCCGACCAGGGCCGCGAGCAGCCGGCGGGCCAGGCGGAATCGAAGGGAAGGACGCATCGGCGGTGAAAAGGTTAGCGCGCGAAACTGTGACCGGTCGCCGCTGAACCCCGACTGCTAGACGGCCTGGATCTCTCCGGTGGCGGGGACCCGCGTTTCGCCCTTGCCGGCGAAGTGGCAGGCCGCCCAGTGGCCGTCCTCTTTCTGCTCGAACTTCGGGTCCTCGCTCGAGCAGATCGGGAACTGGGCGATCGGACAGCGGGTGTGGAAACGGCAGCCGCTGGGTGGGTTGATCGGGCTCGGGATGTCGCCTTTCAGGACCACCTTTTGGCCCTTCCGGGCAGGATCCGGAATCGGGACCGCCGAAATCAGCGCCGAGGTGTAGGGGTGCTTGGGCTGGCGGTAGAGCTGCTCCGAGGGAGCCATCTCCACGATCCGGCCCAGGTACATGACCGCGATGCGGTCGCTGACCTGCTCCACGACCGCCATGTTGTGGGCGACGAAGAGGTAGGTCAGGTTGAACTCGCGCTGGAGGTCGTCCAGCAGGTTCAGGATCTGGGACTGGATCGAGACGTCGAGAGCCGAGACGGGCTCGTCGGCGATCATCAGCTTGGGCTGCAGCGCGAGGGCCCGGGCGATCCCGATCCGCTGCCGCTGCCCGCCGCTGAACTCGTGGGGGAAGCGGCCCCGGTGCTGGCCGCGCAGGCCGACCACCTCGAGGAGCCGGGAGACCTGCTGCTCGCGGCTGCGGGGGTTGCCGATGCCGTGCACGAAGAGGCCTTCCTCGACGATCTCGCCGACTGACATGCGCGGGTTGAGCGACCCGTAGGGGTCCTGGAAGATGATCTGCATCTCCCGGCGCATACTCTTGAGCTCGGTGCGGCTGGCATTGAAAACCGGCCGTCCTTCCAGGAAGACCTCGCCAGAGGTGGCCGGCAGCAGCCGCAGGATGGTCCGGGCGACAGTCGACTTGCCAGACCCGGACTCCCCGATCAGGCCCAAGGTCTCGCCCGGCATGATGTGGAAGCTGACCCCGTCGACCGCCTTGACGTGGGCGACGGTCCGCTGCAGGAAGCCGCCCTTGATGTCGAAGTACTTCACCAGCTCGCGCACTTCCAGCAGCGGCTGCTCGCCTGCCCGAACCGTCGTCAGCGGTTGTTCTTCAGAGGTCACGCCCGGGAGGCTCCGGCCGCAGACTCGTCAGGCACCTGGGCGATGACTTGCGGGTAGAGAAAGCAGGCCGCCTTGTGCTGATGGGCGACCTCGGCGAGAGCCGGGATGTGCTTGTCGCAAGGCTCGAAGCGGTGCGGGCAGCGCGGGTGGAAGGCGCAACCGCGAGGGATGGCGAGCGGGTTGGGGACGTTGCCCTTGATCACGTTGAGCCGGTCCTGCTTCTTGCCCAGCATGGGGATCGAGGTCAGGAGGCCCTGCGTGTAGGGATGCTTGGGGTTGGCGAAGATTCCGGCGGTGTCCGACTGTTCGACGATGCGGCCGCTGTACATGACCGCCACCTCGTCGCAGACCTCCGCCACGACACCGAGGTCGTGCGTGATGAGCAGGATGGCGGCCCCGATGCGCTTCTTCAAGTCAGCCATCAACGCCAGGATTTGGGCCTGGATCGTAACGTCGAGCGCGGTGGTCGGCTCGTCGGCGATGAGCAGGTCGGGATCGCAGGAGAGCGCCATGGCGATCATGACGCGTTGACGCATGCCCCCGGAGAGCTGGTGCGGGTACTCGTTGGCCCGCCGCTCGGGCGCGGCGATCCCGACCAGGCTCAGCATCTCGATGGCGCGCTTGCGGGCGGCGTTCTTGTCGGCGTTCTGGTGCAGCTCGACCGACTCGGCGATCTGCTGGCCGACGGTGAAAACGGGGTTCAGGGCGGTCATCGGTTCCTGGAAGATCATCGAGATGTCGTTGCCGCGGACCGAGCGCATCTGCGACTCGCTGATCCCGACCAGGTCCTTGCCTTTGAAGATGATCTGGCCGCGCCTCACCCGCCCGTTGCTCTCCAGCAGTCGCATGATCGAGAGCGCGGTCACGCTCTTGCCGCAGCCCGATTCGCCGACCAGGCCGACGGTGCGGCCCGGTGGCAGCGTCAGGTTGACGCCGTCGACCGCCTTGACGGTCCCGCCGTGCACCTGGAACTCGGTATGGAGGTCCTTGATCTCGAGCAGCGTGTCGCCGCGGAAGACCGGTCGGCGCGAGGCCGGCGAGACCGAGCTCACCGCTGGCGGGGATCGAGAGCGTCGCGGATGCCGTCGCCGACCAGGTTGATGCAGAGGGCGGTCACGACCAGCGCAATGGACGGAAAGAAGACCAGGTAGGTCTGGTCGCGCAGGAGCTTGTCCTCGAAGCCCTGGAGCATGTTGCCCCAACTGGGTTCCGGGTAGGGGATGCTGTAGCCGAGGAAGCCCAGCGCCGCCTCGAGCAGGATGATGCCGCTCACGCCCAGGGTCGCGGAGACGATGATCGGGGCCAGCGAGTTGGGCAGGATGTGCCGGAAGATGATCCGGAAGTCGGAGGCGCCCAGCGCCCGGGCGGCCTGCACGAACTCGGATTCACGCAGAAAGAGGAACTGGGCGCGCATCAGCCGGCCGATCTCGTACCAGCCGGTGAAGGCGATGACCATGATCAGCGTTTGCAGCGTGACGCCGCCGAGGGCCGCGGTCACCGCGACCACGACGAGGATGAAGGGCATGGCGATGATCACGTCGGTGAAGCGCATCAGGAGGTTGTCGAGGAACCCCCCGTAGTAGCCGGCGATGGCGCCCAGGGAACCGCCGATGATGATGTACCCGAGCATCGCCAGGAGGCCGACCTCGAGCGAGACGCGTCCCCCCCGGATCAGCCGCGCGAGCTCGTCCCGGCCGAGGTCGTCGGTCCCGAGCAGGTGGTCGGCCCACGGAACCGTGATCGTGATCCCGGCGGGCAGAGCCAGCTGGCGCGAGTGGAAGAGGAAGGGCGCGCCGTACGGGTTGCGGTAGTCCTGGTCGCGGTAGAGGTTGCCCTGCAGGATTGGCACGAAGATCGCCAGGACCGCGATCGTGGCGAGGATGGCCAGGCTCACGGTGGCGACCCGATGACGCAGGAAGCGGAGCAGGGCGAGCTTCCAGAAACCGAGCTCTCCGCCCTCCGGGATCTCCGTCGTGACGAGGTCCTGGTCCGCATGCGCGAGGCGCAGCTCCTGCTCGGCCGCGACCGCCTTCGTAAAGCTGTCGCCGGCGAGGAGTGAGCGCGGAGCCGGCGTTTCCTTCTCGGCCATTCTTTTGGTCAGTACCTGATGCGCGGGTCGACGACCGCGTAGGAGAGGTCGGCCAGCAGGTTGAAGAACACGGTCAGGACGGCGACGAGCATGACGACGCCGAGGATCACCGGATAGTCGCGGTCGACGGTGGCCTGGAAAGCCAGCAGGCCCATTCCGGGCCAGCTGAAGATGCCCTCCGTGATGATCGCCCCGCTAACCAGTTGCGGGATCTGGAGAGCCACGAGCGTGATGATCGGGAGGATCGCGTTGCGGAGCGCGTGCTTGTAGTTGACGACGCGTCCTGACAGGCCTTTGGCGCGGGCGGTCCGGATGTAGTCCTGGTGCAGCACCTCGAGCATGCTGGAGCGCATGAACCGGCTGAATCCCGCGATCGAAAGGATGGCGAGCGAGGTGACCGGCAGAACCATGTGGACCACGAGGTCGAGAAAGCTCTGGTCGTCACCGCGGTGCATCCCAAAGAGCGGGAAGGCGAAGGCGCCGCCGGTCCATTTCCGGATGTAGACCGCGCCGAAGATAAGTAGGAAGATGCCGAGCACGAAGCTGGGCACGGAGATGCCCACGTAGCTGACGACCGAGGTCGCCATATCCACTTTCGAGTACTGGCGGGTGGCGGCGAAGATGCCCAACGGGATGGCAATTCCGAGCGAGACCAAGAGGGAGGTGCCGAGCAGGATCACCGAGTTCGGGACCCGCTCGACAAGAAGCGTCGAAACGGGCTTCTTGTACTGGTAGGAGTCGCCCAGGCTGCCATGCAGAAGGGCGTTGAGGTAGGCCGGATATTGCTCGTACCAGGGCTTGTCCAGGCCGAGGGCGTGGATCCGCTTGTCGATCAGCTCCTGGTGCGCCCGCGGGTTTTCGCCGACGGTGAAAGGCGGACCCGGCGTGAGCCGCGTCAGGGCGAAGAAGATCACCGACATGAAGAGGAGGAGGAAGACACCGATCAGCAGCCGCCGCGCGATGTAAGAGGTCACGGAAGCGCCCTCATCTTACAACTGCCCTTTGCCGAATCTACCCCGGCGGTTGTCGTGACGCGAATGGACGGGCCTGGGGAGCGGATCGCCGCTCCCCAGGCTTGGTGAAATCAGATCAGGTCAGGGAGAACTTCGCGAACTCCGAGACGTTGCGGTCGGAGTCGATGTAGTTGAGGGCGTCACCCTTGCCGGGCACAACGCCCTGCACCTTGTTGAAGCCCATGCTGACGTTGTCGGCCCACATGAAGTAGACGACCACGTTGTCGCCCAGGATGTGCTCGACCTTGTTGACGAGCTTCTTGCGGGCATCGATGTTGTCCTCCTTGCGGGAGGCCACGATGGCGGCGT
>VBGR01000098.1 GCA_005880695.1 Chloroflexota bacterium | reverse complement strand
GTGAAGGACGGCTTCTGCCCGGAATCGGCCTGGCCGTATGACATCGTCAGGTACGACCGGCGGCCGCCCAAAGAGTGCTACCGCCTGGCTCTACGCGAGCGCGTCAGCCAGTACCTCCGGCTCTCCGGGAACCTGGTGCCGCTGCTGACCTGCCTCGCTACCGGGTTCCCTTTCGTCTTCGGCTTCTCGGTCTACGAGAGCTTCGAGTCAGAGCGGGTGAAGACGACAGGGGTGGCCCAACTGCCCAGGCCGAGCGAGCGCCTGGTCGGCGGCCACGCGGTGGTGGCCGCGGGCTACGACATGGCGGACCGGCGCTTCCTGGTTCGCAACTCCTGGGGAGGCGGATGGGGGATGGACGGGTACTTCACGATGCCTTACGAGTACCTGGCCGATCCCATGCTGGCGGCTGACTTCTGGACCATCCGCCGGGTGCCGGTCGTGGACTGAAGTGAGACCCGCCTGAGACAAAAAAGAGACTGACAAAGAGACCGGACTCGCCCGAAGCTGCCGGCATGCCAGACGTCGAGGACGGTTACGCGAACACCCAGGCCGAGTGGCGGCGGTGGGCCAGTGGCACCGAAGTGCCTAATCCGGACGCCGCCGGCGACCTGGCGTGGGAACTGCGTTTGACCGGCGCTACTGTGGGAGCGGCGATGGCCGCCGCGCGAACCGCGGCTGGATCCGCCTCGGCCCAGGACCGGCTCAGCCTGCGAGCGGAGATCATCTGGATCGACTCGGTGGTCAAGGACCTCATCCGCGAAGGTGCGCCGGATTGGGTCTTGGCACGCTACCGGGCGCGGCTTCAAGCTGTGACCGCCGCGCTCGAGACGCCGCGCCGGCTACCCGCGCAGCAGCCGGCACCACCGCGGATACCGCCCACGCGCACCGTGCCGGCGCCCCCGCCGGTCACCGAGATCCGGCCGGTCACGCCGCCCAGGGCGCCGCGACCCCCGCTGGGTCCGTCGCTCCAGGCCTTCGTCAGCGAGCACAGCATCCTGATCCTTTCCTACACCGGGGCGTTCCTCCTTTTCATCGCCACCCTGCTCTACGAGCTCTACGGGATCGAGCAGCTCAGCGGCGGCCTCCGCTTCGCCGGTGTGCTCGTGCTCGACCTCATCTTCGCGGCGGCCGGCTGGGCCTGCTTGCGCTCGCGGCGCCTGCGCATCGTCGGCCATTCCTATGTCGCCATCGCCGCCCTGCTGGTGCCCCTGGTCAGCGTGGCCGCCTATGTCTTCCTGGGACTTGCCGGCCGCGGCGTGAGCCAGGACCTGGCCCTGGCACTGTCGGGTGCGGCCTGCGCCATCCTCTACGCGGCGCTGGCGCTGCGGCTCCGCCTCCACCCTTACGCGGTCCTCGCTCTGCTGGCGCTGGGCGCGGCGGCGGTTGGCGCTGTGGACCTGGCCGGGCTCGGCGCTTGGCGCGGCCCGGCCCTGGTCCCACTCGCCTTCATCTATCTGCTCTTGGACCGCCGCCCTGGCCTCCTGCCCGGGTGGGGGGACCTCTTCTCGCGATACGCCCGCTGGTTCGTGCCGGCGGCTGCACTCCTCGCGCTTGGCGTTGCCCTCCCTTACGCGAAGACGCCCTGGGTCGTCACCGTCACCCTCCTCAGTCTCGGCCTCGCCTGGCTGCTGCACCGGGCGCTGGGCGGTCCGATCGAGTCAGCCTATCTCGGCCCTGCGGCGCTTCTGGTGGGCTGGACGCTCGCCGGCTATGACGCTTCATTCGGTCGCTGGTGGGCTGTGAGCTTGACGCCGCTGGCCGCCGCCTACGCTTTTGCCTGGCGACGCTGGCTGCCGGAAGCCAAGCCTTTCCAGCACCTGGCGATCGTGATCGCGGCGATTGTCATGTCCGGGGAGATGAGCGCTTTCCGGGAGTGGCTGCCCTGGGCGACGCCCGTCTTTCTGCTCGGAGTGGGCGCCGTCTACCTGCTCGACCGCCGGCTGGGCGGCGATGAGCTCGCCGCCGACCTCGGCTTCGGAGCCGTCGCCCTGGCCTTTGCGGGCTTCGTCTCGGACCTCTCCTTGGCGCCCTGGCGGGGAGCCGTCACCGGCTTGCTCGTCGCAGGCTTCGCCCTGCTGGCAAGCAGGCGCTGGCGTCTGCTCTCTTCTCACGTCCACGATTTCGTCCACGGCACCGCCGGGCTGGCCGTCGTCCTGACAGCGGCGGACCTCGCCCAGGCCGGCGGCTGGGTGCCTTGGGCGGTGGCGGCGGCGGCCGGCGTCGTCGCGGTCGGATACGCGCTCGACGCCCGGCTCAATCGCCGGGTTGAATCGACGACGCTGGCCTTCCTGGCTTTCGGCGCAGCCTGGGCGGCCGGGTTGAGCGACCTCCACGTGGGCGTCTGGCGGGGTCCGGCGATGGCGCTCCTGGCCGCGCTGTACGTGTTCGCCCGCCGGGTGGGCGGGCCACTGGTCCGCCGCCACGCCGGTTACCGCGTCCACGTTGCCGCGGTCGCCGCTGTCCTCTTCACGGCCTACCACCTTGGAAACGCCGGAGCCTGGCTGCCCTGGGTGGCGACGGCCACGTTGGCAGGGCTGGCCGGCGCCTACCTGCTCGACGTGGCTTTTGGCGGCAAGCAGGTCTCGGCCTACGCGGCGCTGACCGCCGCCGGTCTGGCCATTATCTCGCTCGGCCACGACGCCGGACTTGGCCGCTGGGAACCGCTGGCGCTCGCTGCCCTCGCGGTCGCCTACGTGGCGATCAGGTTTCGGGCCAGGCGCCTCGGACCAATCGGTGCGGAGCTCGCCCGCGCAGGTGAGGTTTTCATCCATCTGGCTGCGGGCGCCGCCGTGTTCGTGGCCCTCGCCCAAGCGTCGCCGGCGCCTCTCGACCTCCACGCGGTGGCCGCCGTCCTGGCGACGGTCGCCGCGGCCTATGCGCTCTATGGCTGGCTCTCGGGCAGGGAGCCGGCTTACCTCGGCGCGGCCGCCGCGTTTTCCTCCGCAGTCCTCTTCGAGAATTTCGCGTTGAGCTGGGGCGAGACGGGCGCGGTGCTCGAGCTGGTGGCGCTCGGGGGCGGCTACGCGCTGCTCTCGGGCCGCTTCCGGCTAGCCTGGCTGCCGCTTGCGTGGCGGGTCGGGATGGCGGTCCAGCTCGGAGCCTGCGCGGCCCTCCAGGCTCAACCGGAGCTGCTCCAGGCCGTCGCTCTGGCGGCAGCCGCCGCGATCGTCTCGTCGCTCTCGCACCGCTCCCGGCAGCCAGAGTGGCTGGCCCTGGCGGCGGGCCTGGTCGTGGTCGCCTGGTACTGGCTGGGGACGGCTCTCCTGCCGCCGCCTCCGAATCCGACCACTGACGACCTGGCCCTTCTGATGAGCCCTCTACCTGTCCTGCTGGGCGCGGTCGGACTCGGGCTGCGCACGCTGGCCGGTCGGCGCTGGGCCCTACCGGTGCAGGCCGTGGCAGCACTGCTAGCGCTGGCGGTCATCATCTTCCCCCTCGCATTCAACGACTACCGACTCGAGGGCGCGGCCCTGCTGGCCTATGCGGCAGTCGTCTACGCCTCGGCGGCCGTCGAGCGGCTCTGGCCGGGCGCCGTGGTCGCACTCGGCCTGGCGGCCGCTGGCCTCACGAGCCTCCTTTACGCCGCCCATGCCGCGGGTGCCGCTTACCCGGTCGTCCTGGTCCTCTTCGCGGCGGGCGTCTACACCCTTCAACCGGCATGGCAGCAGCGGTTCCAAAAGAACTCCGATTGGATCCAGGCCCACCGCTTTCTGGCACTCACCGGGGCCACCCTGACGGCTGCCGCCAGCCCGACCGTGGCGGGCTTCCTGACTTCGCACAATCCCGGCGCGGTGAGCGGCGCTTTCACGCTTCTCGTCCTGGCGGGGCTCCTCTTCGCCGACAGCCGGCTGCACGGTCAGCCGATACTCGACTACGCCGGCATCCTGGCCGGCAGCCTAACCGGCCTCTGGGTCGCCAGCTACCTGGGGGCGGTCAACGTCCAGTGGTACGTCGCGGTCCCGGGCGCCTGCCTGGTGGCGGTTGGGCTGCGGCTGCCGTTCGACCGGCGGGTCACCTACCCTGACCCGCCCGTGACCGCCCAGTTGCTGGTCGGGGCCGGGGTCGCGCTGCTGTTCGGAACCAGCGCCGTGCAAGCGATCTTCGAGCTGCCCAGCGCCTGGTTCTACACCTCCGTCCTGGCTGTCGAGGGCCTGGCCGGGATCTTCCTCGGCATTGGCATGAGGAGCCGGATCCTGGTGATCAGCGGAAGCTCCGCCATCACAGTGGCCGCGCTGCGAGCGCTATTCGTAGTCATCAGCCAGCAGCTGATACCGCTCTTCGCGATTTTCGGCCTCCTGGCGCTGCTGCTGTTGGCGCTGGGCGCCTGCCTGGCGCTGCTGCGCGACCGCATCCCCGAGGCGCGCACGCTGCTGGCAAAGTCCTGGCGCGACTGGAACTGACGCGTCTTGGCGTGGCAGCTCTACTGAGCCCCCACCCTGACCCTCGCCCCCCGGCTGGGGGGAGGAGCTAGCTGAGCGCCAACTCGCGGGCGGCGATCGGCTCGTCTGACGCGACCTTGCCGTCCTTCAGCCGGATGATGCGATCGGCCCGCTGGGCGATGTCCATGTCGTGCGTCACGATGACGAAGGTGACGCCGTGCTCGCGGTTCATGCGGCGCATCAGGTCGAGCAGCTGGTCGGAGGTCTCGCTGTCCACCTCGCCGGTGGGCTCGTCGCCCAGGACCAGTGCAGGGTTGTTCACCAGCGAGCGGGCGATCGCGACGCGCTGCGACTGGCCCCCGGAGAGTTCGGTCGGCTTGTGCGTGACGCGGTCGCCGAGGTCGACCTCGTCCAGCAGGCGGCGGGCCCGGGCGGGGCCCTGGGGATCCTTCTTCGCGTAGCGGAGCGGCAGCATGACGTTCTCCAGCGCGTTCAGCGTGGGCAGGAGGTTGAACTCCTGGAAGATGAACCCGATGGACTCGCCGCGCATCGTCGCGCGGTCGCCGTCCTTCAGCTTGGAGGTGTCGACGCCGTCGATGACCACCGTGCCGGCGGTGGGCCGGAGCAAGAGGCCGAGGAGGTCGAGCAGGGTGGTCTTTCCACTGCCTGACCGGCCGACAACCGCGACGAACTCGCCGCTCTCGATCTTCAGATTGACGCCGTCGAGAGCCTTGATGACGTTCTTGCCCTGCTTGTAGTGCTTGGTCAGGTTGACCATTTCGATGGCGGCCATGTTTGTCAAATTCTCCTGCTGTTTTTCCTACTGGTAGCGCAGAGCGGTGACCGGGTCGAGCCGCGACGCGCGGATCGCCGGAACCACGCCGGCGATCATGCCGAGGCCGATCGAGAAGGCGAGCGCGAAGGTCACGAGCCGGCTGGTCACCAAGAAGAGCTCGTTCTGGTTCTGTGACGCGAAATAGGCGTTGATTGCTAAGGCCAGTCCCCAGCCGAGGCCGAGGCCGACCAGGCCGCCGATCACGCCGAGGATCGTGGCTTCGGTCAGGAACTCACGGAGAACGTGGTAGGTGTGGGCGCCGACCGCCTTCTTCAAGCCGATCTCGCGCACCCGCTCGGTCACGGCCATCAGCATCGTGTTGACGACGGAGAGGCCGCCGACGATGAGAGCCAGCAGGGCCGCGCCCGTCGTGATGGCGGTCAGGAAGACCGAAGCGGACTTGAACGCGTTGACCAGCGTGGAGGGCGCGATCGCGCTCACGCCCGGCACCGTGTCGTTGATCTTCTGGGCGAGCTTGTCGAGGTCCACGCCAGGCTTCGCGTAGACGTTGATCCCGGTGGCCAGGGTGGTCGGGTCGACGCGGCCCCGGAGTGCCGCGGGCAGCGCGTCACCGAAGAGCGTCTGGCCGTCGCTGAAGCTGACGATCGCGAAGGCATCGGGCGCGGTCAGGGTCTTGTCGAGGACGCCGACCACTGTGAAGTCGTGGCCGACGTAGTCGGGGTTGAACTTCTTGGGCGGCCTGGGAAGCGCGATGGTGTCCCCGGTCGTCACCTTGAATTCCTTGGCGATGTCGGAGCCGAGGACGACCTGGCCGGTGCCGGTCTCGTCGATGGGGTGGCCCTTCGCGTAGGTCAGCTTGAATGTCGAGTACTGCTGGCAGCCGGGCTGCTCGGCGGTTACCTGGTCACCTGGTCCGAAGCTGACCGAGAAATCGAGGTCGGTCTTGGCGCTGACGCCGGTTGCCGCGCAGGCCGCCTGGACGCCGTCCACGGCCTGGATGTCCTTGGCCTTGTCCACGGTCAGGAGGCCGCCGCCGAACCCGCCGTTCTGGGCGGCGCCGACGGAAACGTGGTCGCGGAAGTAGCGGACCCCGCCGTCGATCGAGTAGTTGGCCTTCTCGGCGATTGCGCCGAGCGTGGTAAGCGCCAGGACCCCGATCACGATGCCAGAGACCGTGAGGCCGTTGCGCAGCTTGCGCCGGGTCAGGTTTCGGATGATTTCGAACATTGCGCCTCCGAGTGTGGGGGGACCGGTTATTAAGCGCGGACGTAAAGCAAGTGGTGGAATTGGGGAGCGACGAGCTCCGAAGTCCCTCAACCGTTACGAACGGCGCTGGCTTCCCTCCAGCGCAATCGTAACGGCAAGGGGAAGACAAGGCGCGCCCGGAGGGGCAGAATAGGGGCGCCGGACGGGCGGCCTCCGCCAGGCGCCTGTGGGCCGGTCCAAGAAGTGAGGGTGGAAATTTCATGGCAGTCACATCTATCGCGCAGCGCAACATCGAGATCGCCCGCAAGGGCTACGCGGCGTTCAACGAAGCGGATCTCGAGACGGTGATGAACTTGCTCGCCGACGACGTGGTCTGGCATTCGCTCGGCGACAGCCCGCTGGCCGGAGAGTTCAAGGGCAAGCAGCAGGTCATGGAGCTCTTCATGCGCATCGGCCAGCTGAGCGAAGGGACTTACAAGGGCGACATCCATGACATCCTCGCCAATGACCAGCACACCGTCGTGATGGGCACGTCCACCGGGACTCGGAAGGGCAAGACGCTCGTCAGCAAGTTCACCGACGTCATCCACCCGGACTCGGAGGGCAGGGTCAAGGAATTCTGGCGCTTCGTGGACAACCAGGCCGAAGCCGACGAATGGGCCAAGGCCTGAAGACCAGGGGCCGGGTGCCGGCCGCAGCCGCACCCGGTCCAACGACCCTGAACGACCTTTCGGCGCTTTCCGCCGGCGAGCTGATGCAGCTCTACCGCGCCGCGAAGACGCCGGCCATCGAGGATCTCGACGGCCGGCTCAAGGGCCGGATGCTGGCCGTGCCGCTGATCAAGGGCAGGCTCGTCCAGGGCTTCGTCAAGCATTTCGCGGTCGACGGCCCCATGCCCTGGCAGGGCAAGACTTTCCGCTCGCTCGGTAAGCAGCGCGGCGAGGGCGTCAACCGGCTTTTCGGGAACCGCGCCAGCTGGTACCGGTTCGAGACCGCGATCGGGCCTTCCAGGGCGGGCGACTTCGACGCCCTCCAGCTCGACTACGACCTGGAGGACAACCCGCCCTTCATCAGGCCGATCAAGGACGAGCTGCGGGAGGTGGCGCCCGGCCTCTGGCTGGGGCTCGCGTACATGAGGTTTGGCGGACGCAACCGGCTCGGCCTCTTCTTCGGGCTCGCTCGCACCTGACCCAGGCGCACCTGACTTAGGCGCGCTAAGGTTGCGCGCCATGGAGAAGGTGGTCGCAGAGAGCGACCGCAATTCCCCTGGGTGCAGGGCGTTAGACCGATGAGCGACATGCAATCTCTGTCGCTGGCTTCTCTGTTGCTGCTTTGCGCGGCTTTGCTGGCCGGCCTGGCGGCCACCGTGAGGGCGCTGGCCCGTCACGATGGCAGGCCGCGGCGGCGGCTGCTAGCCGCGGGCATCGCAATCGGCGGCGCCGGCGCTCTCAGCTCACTGGCCTTGCCCGGAGTGATCGGCGGCCTCGGGTCACTGCTGGCGGTTGCGCTCCTGGTTGGCCTGGACCTCTTCGAGCTGGGGCAGGCCGGCCTGCTCAGCGCCTACGCCTGGCCCGCAACCGGATACCTGACCGCGGCGGCGCAGGCACGCCAGGCCGGCGATCCGGCCAGGGCGGCTTCCGAGTACGGCCGGGCGGTGCTGGCTTTGCGGAAAGGCCGGCGGCGGAGCCGGGAGCTGGACGCTGAGGTCCGGCGGGGAGCCTGCCTGGTGTCGGCGGGCCAGGGCGAGATTGCCGAGGCCGCCGCGCTGGAGTCGGTCGCCCGGGCGCGGCTGGCCGGCGACCCGGATTTGATCTGGCGCTCCCTCGTCGGCGCCGGCGATGTCGAGGCTGAGCTCGGCGAAGCGGCCGCCGCCAAGCGGGACTATCAGGAGGCTGTCCAGGTGGCGCGCGACTCAGGCTCCTGGCTCGGCGTCGCCTTTGCCTGCGGGCAGCTCGGCTGGCTCGAGTACGACGCCGGTGACTACGAGCTGGCGCTCGGCTACCTGCGCTGGGCCGGGTATGCGGCGAACGCCATCCTGAGCCCGGGCCTGATCAGCGGCCTGAGCTTGTTGGCGGGGATGCTGGCGCTGACGGAATCCAAGCTGGTCCCGGCTCGGGCCGCCCTCGAAGACAGCGCCAAGACGGCTGCGGAGGCTCATGACCAGGACCGGCTGGGGCTGGTCGGCCTGGCGCTCGCCTGCCTGGCTTACCTGGAGGGCTGGCACGACACCGCGGTGGGCGTGGTCGACCAGTGCATCGACGCCCTCGGCCGGACCAACGCACCGAAGCGAGCCGTTCGCTGGGTGGTCGCGCTGAGCGTGGTCGCCCATGCCAAGGAGCGGGTGGCCGACGCGAAGGAGTTTGCGGGCCACGCCCAGGCGCTGGTGCGGCCGAATGACCCGCTGGCCCGCCTGATCGCCTTTTGCGCCGATCCTGCTTCGGCCCCCGAGCTGGCCGACCAGGCGCTGGAGGCGGCCCGCCTCTTCGGCGGCGTCGAAGCGGCCAGCGCCGCCCGGGGAGCGACCGCCGCCGGCGCCGGCTGAGGCAGCTCCTGTTAACGTCGGCCTCCAGGAATGGCGAGCCGCCTCTTCTTCGAGCTGGCCTACCTCTTCGGCTTCAAGCCCTGGGACTCGGGCGTGTCCCCGCCAGAGCTGGTCGAGGTCGTCGAAGGTCCGGCGGCGCTGGCTCCCGGCCGGGCGCTCGACCTCGGCTGCGGCACCGGCACCAACTGCGCCTACCTGCTCTCGCACGGCTGGGAGGTGACCGGCGTCGACTTCGTGCCGCGCGCGATCAACACGGCCAGG
Source organism: Chloroflexota bacterium (assembly GCA_005880695.1). GTDB lineage: Bacteria > Chloroflexota > Dormibacteria > Dormibacterales > Dormibacteraceae > VBGR01. The sequence continues at coordinate 9,637 of VBGR01000098.1, read as the reverse complement.
CGGAGGGCGCCCGGAGCTCGGCTGTTGGTGGGGGACGTGACCCGGCTGGGCGATTTCGGCGTCGACGGGCCCTTCGACCTGCTCCTCGATCTCGGCTGCTTCCACTCAATGCCTGACGAGCGGCGAGACGCCTACGTGGCCGAGGCGGCGCGGGTGGCCAGGCCGGCGGGAACCCTGCTCCTGTTCGCGTTTGGCGAGAAGGGTCCGGGAACGCCGGTCGCTCCGGAGGCGGAGATCCGGGAAAGGTTCAAAGGATCGTTCGAGGTGGTCGAGGTGCGGCCGGGGGCGGCGTTTCGGAAGCAGACCTGGTACCGGCTGATCCGAACGGATCAGACAACGCCTTAAGGTACTTTTGGCTCCGGAGAGGCGAAATTCCGATCCGAATTCCGCATCCTTGAGCCCAAACGTGCGAATTTGGGCCGGCCGCGTTCAGCCGCCGCGGCGGACGCACTCCTCACACGGACAGATGCCCCGCAGGTAGCGGAAGGTGTAGATGCCTGTCGAGTGGCCGCTCTTGAATCCGAAGCTCAGCGCGTAGCGGCCGATCAAGGCGACATCGGTCAGCTCCAGCTCGTCGGGCGACAGCTCGCTCACTTTGTCCAGGCGGCCGGGGCCGCCTTCGCCCCGGCACTCAGCGCAGGGACAGGCCCAGCGCAGCATGCCGCCTGCGTAGGCGGAGCGGTGGCCGTCCTCCCACTCGACGATCAGGACTTGGGACTGGCGGTCGAGGTCGACCGCCGCCGGGAAGGGATCCTGGGCCAGCGTCGCGGAGGGACCTGGTCCGCTAGCGGACGTTGATGACCGGGAGCTGCCGGAAGGACCTGATCGAGGATTGGGCCGCTACCTTCTCGGCGATCTGGCGGAGCGCCTTGGCGCCCGGGGAATCGGGGCGGGTGACCACGATCGGAGCCCCCCGGTCGGCGTCTTCCCGGATCGCCTCTTCCAGCGGGACGGCGCCCAGGAAGGGCACGCCCAGGCGCTCGGCAGTCTTCTCGCCGCTCCCGTGCGTGAACGGATGGGACTCGTGGCCGCAGTCAGGGCAGATGTACCAGCTCATGTTCTCGACCAGGCCGAGCGGTGTGACGTTCACGGTCCGGAACATCTGCAGCGCCTTGACGGCGATGTCGAGGGCGACGTCCTGCGGAGTGGCCACGATCACCACGCCCGACAGAGAGATGCGCTGGGCCAGGGTGAGGCTGGCGTCCCCGGTCCCGGGCGGCAGGTCGACGACCAGGTAGTCGAGCTCGCCCCAGGTCACGTCGGCCAGGAACTGCTCGACAGCTTTGCCGACGAGCGGGCCGCGCCAGACCATCGCCTTGTCGGCGCCGGCCAGCAGGCCGATGGACATCAGCTTCAGCCCGTGCGCCTCGATGGGAATCAGGCGGTCCTCGACGACCTTCGGTTGGGCGGCCGTCCCCAGCATCCTGGGCAGGCTGGGCCCGTAGATGTCGGCATCGAGGAGGCCGACCTTGGCGCCGGTCTGGGCGAGCCCGGCGGCCAGGTTGACGGCGATCGTTGACTTGCCCACGCCACCCTTCCCGGAGGCGACCGCGATCGTCTGCTTGACGCCCGGGATGAGGCGGCCGTTACCCTCGCCGTCGCCGCGCTGCATGAACGCGGGGCGGACGTTGGAGGTCATCCGGAGCTGGACGTCCTTCACGCCGGGCAGGGCACCGACCAGCTCCCGAGCCTGCGTTTGGAACTGGTCCCGGACCGGGCAGGCGGGTGTGGTCAGCTCGAACGTGAAGGCGACCACGCCGTCGGGGCCGATCCGCAGGTCCTTGATCATGCCCAGGCTCACGATGTCGCGGTGCAGGTCCGGGTCCTGGATCCGGCTCAATGCTTCCAATACCTGGGCTTCGCTTGGAAGGGCCATCCGGATTCGGATGATACTCAGGAAGCGCTAGGCGGAGTGCTGCCGCACCCAGGCCAGGCGCTCGGCGAAGCTACCAAGGGTGCAGCGGCCGTAATGCCGGTTGTCGACCTTGCCGACGGTGAGGTGCTCGCAGGTGCGCACGGGCTCCAGCGGCTCGTGTCTCAAATCGAGCCCCACGAACCTGCGCTCTTCGAAGGCCGGACACTCGTCGAAATCGACCGGGAACGGCCGCTCGAAGGGACACGCGTCGGCTGGCCGGGAATCGTGCCTCACCCTCGCCCTACAGGACTTCTTATACCCGGAACCTGGGCGGTTGACCATCCTTCGGCGGCTTTTTCCAGGAATCCGCTTCAAATAAGCTTTTGCTTCCGCACTTGAACGAGGACCTCGTCGCCTACTACGGAACCAAGGCCTCGGATGTGTATCTCCAGCGCGCTCGCGACACGCTGGCCGGCGAGGGCCTGGATCCGGTCGTGACGATGGAGTTCTTCCCCGACCGCGACGGCGTTCTCTGCGGGATGAAAGAGGCGATCGAGCTCCTGCGTTCAGTGCTCTCGCCGGAGGCCGGCGACTCGGCCTGGGCGGTGCCGGAGGGCTCGGCTATGAGCGGCCGCGAGACGCAGCTCCGGCTGCGCGCGCCTTATTCCCATTTCGGCGTCTATGAGACCGCCCTGCTGGGGATGCTGGCGTCCTGCTCGGGCTGGGCGACGGCGGCGCGTGCAGTCGTCGAGGCGGCGGCCGGGACGCGGGTGATCTCGTTTGGCGCCAGGCATGTGCACCCACTGATCGGACCGACGATGGAGTACTCGGCGGTGGTGGGCGGCTGCGCCGGCTGTGCAACGCCGGGCGGCGCGGAGCTGGCGGGGCTGGCGGCGCCCTCGGGCACGATGCCCCATTCGATGATCCTGATCTTCGGTGACACGGTGGCGGCCGCGAAGGCCTTTGACAAGCACATGCCGGACGGCGTGCTGAGGATCGTGCTGGTGGACACCTTCAAGGACGAGGCCGAGGAATCGCTGCGGGTGGCGGCGGCGCTGGGGTCGCGCCTGCGCGGGGTGCGGCTGGATACGCCCTGGGAGCGGGGCCGGGTGACGGTGGAGCTGGTGGAGGAGGTGCGGGCGCGGCTCGACCAGGCGGGCTATGGGCACGTCGGGATCTTCGTGTCGGGCGGGTTGAGCGCGGAGCGGATCCGCGAGTTCGTGGCGGCTTCGGCGCCGGTCGACTCTTTCGGGGTCGGGATGGCGATCGCCTCGGCGCCGCCGATCGGTTTCACGGCCGACATCAAGGAGGTCGACGGGGAGGCGCGCACCAAGCGAGGGCGGATTCCCGGGCTGATCGAGAATCCGCGCCTCGAAAAGGTGATCTAAGGCAGGCCTAGGGCTCGCCGAGCAGCTTCAATCCGTAGCGCTCCTTCAGCTCGGGGACCCAGTCGTAGAAGTGCTCCTCGTGGTAGCGCGCCGAGATCGCCTCGTGTTCCGGGCTGCCCGGTTTCATGCCGGCGGCGAAGCCGTTCGAGATCTCCACGAAGTAGTTCTCGAAGCCGGCCGGGCAGATGATCTCCAGCAGTCGCGCCGGTTGGTCGGTCGGGTTCCAGAAGGTGTGCGGCACGCCGACCGGCTTGTAGACGTAGGTGCCCTGTTCGGCCAGGGCGATCTCGTCGCCGACCCGGACGCCGACGGTGCCTTCGAGGACGTAGGAGACCTCGTCCTCCATCAAATGGACGTGGGGCGGGACCAGGCGCCGGGGTTCGATGGGGTGCTCGAGCACGGCCAGACGGCCGCCGGTCTGGTGGCCCCAGATCTTGAAATCGAATCCCAGACCGGTTGTAGGTGGGATCGACTCGCCTTCACCCGGCCGTACGACGATCAGCTTCCGCGCTTGCTCGACTACCACTCCAACCTCCCAGGTTTGTGAACACAGGTGTTCAGGGACGGTCCGCATGGTACGCTTGGCCAGGCGGAAATGCAACAGATCCATGAACAGCGGCGTTCACAAATCCCTAAACGTCAGTTGGGCAAAGAGCGAGTTCGAGAGCGAATCGTGGATGCTGCCATCGAGCTCCACACCAGCATCGGCCCGGCGCGCACCACCATCTCAGACATCGCCCGGCGGGCGGGCGTTCAACGGCTGACCGTCTATCGCTACTTCCCGGACGAGCTCTCGCTGCTTGGGGCCTGCAGCGGCACCTACCGGAGGCGGAACCCGCCGCCTGATCCCGAGGACTGGGTCAAGATCGCCGACCCGGAGGAGAGGCTCGCGCTCGCCTTGCCGGAGCTGCTGCGGTACTACCGGCGGACCGCACCGATGCTCTCCCGGATCTTGCGTGACGTTAGCGTGGCGCCCCTGCTGCGCCAGATCGCCGGGCCCCGGCTCCAGTGGGCGGCTCGGGTGCAGCAGGTGCTGGAGGCGGGCTGGAACGTGCGCGGGAAGCGGCGGCGCCTCTTGCGGGCGGCGATCGTTTTGGCGACTGACTTTCACGCCTGGGAGTCGCTCGCAGCGAACCCCCTCGACGACCTTGAGATCGCGGCGGTCCTGTCGGGAATGGTCGTGGCAACGGCCGGTTCGGGACCGCCCTCGTCCTCGCCCTAGGGCTGGTCGGCGCTTCGGTCCAGCTCGTAGTTGAGGTAGAACACCAGCTGGTTCGGTGACCCGAGGCGATAGATGTCCGGGTCCTCTTTGCCTTCCCTGAAGACAGCGACGCCATCCTTGTAGGTCTCGACGTGAAGCAGCTTGGTCAACGAAACGGCCAGCGACTTCACGTTCCCAACAAAGGCGATTCGCTGGTTCGTAACCACGATCGAGCCGGTGTCGACGATGGCCAGATATTCCTGCTGGATTGGATGGCCGTGAAACGAACCCAAGCGATATCGGATCCCAGTGTGTCCGATCGGGAAGCTGACACCCTGGCTGCCACCAATCCACTGGGTTTTGGTGCGCCGTCGGCAGAGGGTGGCGGGAAGCACCAAGTGCGCCTCTTCGCTTCGCTTGAGCACGAGCGGACTCTGTACCGGCGCCGCGCCATGCATCTGTAGTTGAGCCGCCAGATAAAGCGAGTCGAAGCCCATCGTGGCGATCGCATCACGGCGCTCCTGCAGCTCTTGTGAGAGCGACTTCAGCTTCGATTGCAGCTCGAAGAGTTGAGCCTCGGCGGAAGCCGCGTCCGCCTCGAGCGATGAGCCCTGCCGGCAAAGTTCGGCCGCGAGTGGAAACCTGGTGGCGGCCGGAGAGCGGGCGATCTGAATCGCCAGTGAGCGCAGATGCGACTGCGCGTCCGTCTGGTCGTGCTGCAGGCGTTTGCGGTCGTCGTAAGTTCGAAGTCGCTTCCAGAGGTCCTTGACGGCGCTGCCGGTCGGCGCGGTTTCCTGGCCACGCGCGTAGTCGTCGCGCTGCGTGCGATCGATCTCGCCCTGGGCTTGCTCCACTAGGGCCGATACTGGCGAGGAGTCCCACTTGTCGCGGTTGGCGAGAAGAGTCAGGCCACCCTTCGCGAGCTTGTCTTCGGCAGCCGTTTTGAGCTCATCCACTCGTTTGCCGACCATTGCAGCCTCTGCTTGAAGCGATGCTATTTGCGTCTCGAGCTGGTCGATCGGGTCCAGTGTCATCCCGTGATCCGCCGCCGCTGGGTCGCTACGTGCCATAGAGCTCGCGCAGGTTTCCACCGTGATGCGAGCAAGACCCTTGGATGCCACCCGACTTGCTGTAGGTCGCGTCCTGGCATTCCATTACGAAGCCGCGACCGTTCCAGAAGCTGGCGATGCAGTTGAAGTAACCGCAGAAGTCGGCGGGAGGCTGCGTAATCTGCCCGCCCCGCCCACAGAAGTTGTAGCCCCATGGATTGGCCGGCGCGCCACATGTGTTGGCAACCGGTGGGGCGGTTGGTGGTGCCGTTGGCGCCGCCGTCGCCCGAGCCGTGGGCGCGGACGTCGGCGTCGGGCTTGGCGCTGCGGTCGGCGTTGGCGAGGAAGCTGACGCTGCCTTTGTCGGAGTCGGGGCCGCCGCTGCCTTGGCCCGGGTCGACCAGCTCGTGAACCACACCGTCACGGCCCCGACGGGGAAACAGAGGACCAATGCGATGATCGCCACGACAGTCGGGACCTTGGCGCGGCGGTTGCCGGCAGGCAGCGGTGAACCTGGCGTGACGGGAACCCATTGGGCGCCGTCCCACCACCATTTGCCGTCCGGTGACAACATCGCCGACCCTCCCTCCGATCCCTCGTTCCCCTGCTCACCCTCTCACGCACTCAGGGGCTGACAAAGCTTTAGGCCGTGTAGAGCAGAAGTCAAGCGGTGACTGGACAGGCGCCGATTTCGGTGCCACCTTATGTCGGCTGAGATGGTGTGGCGTAGGGGGACGCTGAGCCAGTTCGTGGCGGATCACAAGGTGGCCTGGGAGGGCGTAATGGCCGCTCTAACGGCTGGCTATGTCGCGCTCTCCTTCTTCGAGGATGCTTCCGACTTCTCGATCACTCCGTTTACGGTGGCTCTATACGGATTTTCCGCCGTGTTCCTTGTCGAGTTCACAGCCCGCTGCTGGGACGCTCCGAGTCGGTATCGCTACCTGCGATCTCACTGGATCGACCTGATCACCTCCTTTCCCCTGGTCGGACCATTGCGAGCGCTTCGGTTGTTGCGTCTCCTCCGAATGCTTCGTCTGGGCCTCAGCGTCCGATCGCTCGTGATCGGCAGTGCGATTGACAACTCCTGGCTCATCTGGCCATGTCTGCTTCTGTTCTGGTTCGGATCTGCATACGGCCTCTGGCTCGCGGAACACGCAGTCAACCGAGCGATCCCGACCTTCACTGTTGCGCTCTTGGACGCATTTCTTACGGCTTGCACGATGGGCTATGGCAGCTTCACGCCGGTCACCATCGAAGGCAAGCTCATCTCTGGCCTGATCGTGTTTGTGGCGATTGGACTGGTCGGCTTTACGTCGGCCCGCCTCACGTCTATCTGGCTTGGTGACAGCAATGAACAGCTGCCGCGCACGCTGACGCAGATTCACCAAGAGATGGCGCAGGTGCGGGAGTTGCTCGCTCGCCTGGTCGCGGCTGCTGAGAGATAGCCAGAAATTTCATCTGTAAATGGCTGCATTCGACGCGTCATTCTGGTAGGATACGAACATGTGTTCGACCGCCAGAATCGATGCGCTGATCGACGAGCTGGAGTGCGAGATCCAGCGTGTTCATGACGCGGGTCTTGGTGACGAGCTGGTCGAAATCCGGCGCGTCTGTAACAGGCTCGAAGCCGTGTTTGCGCATGCGCTTGTGAGGTTCGACCACGCGCGCGAATTTGCAACGGATGGCGCTGTCAGCACGGTCTCCTGGCTGCGCCACAGGTGTCGGCTCTCCAGCGGAAACGCTGCAGAGAAGGTCACGCTGGCGCGGCGCCTGGCGGAGCTGCCGGGCACCGACGCCGCGCTCACCTCCGGCGTCATCGACTACCAGCACGCCGCGCTCATCGCGCGGACGGCCGACAAGGTCGGTGCGGACAATGTGCTGGCTGGAGAGAACACGCTCCTCGTCGCGGCACGGCAGATGGACGCCGGCGCGTTTGCTGCCCAGACGCGATTCTTCCAGCACTGCATCGACGCGGATGGCACACTGGCCGACGCCAACCAGGACCACGAGAAGCGGCGGCTGCACCTGAGCCAGTCGCTTGGCGGGATCTTCTTCCTCGACGGCCTGCTCGACGCGGAAGGCGGAGCCATGTTGCAGAGCGCGCTGCGCGCCCTCAGCGGTCCGCTGCCTGAGGACAACCGGACTCCCGCGCAGCGGCGGGCCGACGCCCTGGTCGAGCTGGCTCGCCGCCAGCTGGATGGTGGCGGGTTGCCCCAGGCAGGCGGCCAGAAGCCGCACCTGACCCTGCTGTTGACAGAGGAGACGCTGAAAGGCGCGGCGGCCGGCGAGGTCGACCGTCTTCCTCTGCCGGCGGAGACGGTCCGCCGGCTGGCGTGCGATTGCGCCCTGACGCCGATCGTGCTGAACGAAGCCGGCCAGCCGATCGCGATGGGTGCGGCGCGGCGCACGGTTTCGCCCTCCCAGGCCCGGGCTCTCCGAGCCCGGGATCGGATGTGCCGGTTCCCGGGCTGCGATCGGACGCCTGACTGGACTCGGGCCCATCACCTGCGGCATTGGGCAGACGGCGGCCCGACGATCCTGCCGAACCTGGCGCTGCTCTGCGGCCGGCACCACTGGCTGGTGCACGAAGGCCGCTGGCGCCTGGTCGGGGGCGTCGCCAACCTCCAGGCGGTGCCGCCCTAACCTGACCGGGTGCGTCTCGCCCTCGGGCTCCTCGCCGCGCTCCTTTTCCTGGCTCTGACGTTCAACCCGGTGGTCGATGGAGACGGGGTCGGCTACTACTCGTACCTGCATTCGATAGTCGTCGACCACGACCTCGACCTGGCGGACGAATACTCCGCAGCGAGGGCGGCCGGCGCCACCGTCCTGCACGCGGACACCCGGACCCGGACCGGACTCCTGGCCGACTACTACCCGGTCGGGTCGGCCCTGCTGGCGCTGCCCTTCTATGCGGTCGCCCAGGTTGCGCGCCAGGATCAGTACGGGCGGGCGAACCAGGCCGCCTACTGCCTGGCCTCGCTCCTGGCCGATCTCCTGGCCCTGGTGATCTGCTACCGGATCACGCGCTCGCCGGTGGCGGTCTTTGCGGCCTGCTTCGCCACTCCTTTCGTCTTCTACTTGGTCGCTGCACCGAGCTACTCGCATACGTTCAGCGCGCTCGCGGTGTCGCTCTTTGTCTGGGCCTGGCTCCGTGGGCGGTCGATGCTTCTGCTCGGCTTCCTCGGTGGCCTGATGGCCCTTGTGCGGCCGCAGGACGGCGCGCTGATGGCGGTCGCGCTGCTGGACCTGCCGCGCGTGCGCTGGCGCGTCCTCCTGCTGGTTCCCGGGGCGCTGGTCGCCTTCGCGCCCCAGCTCTGGGTCGACCAGGTGATCTTCGGCCAGTGGCAGCCGCCCAGCCCGCCCGAGGGCTTCCGGCTCTGGCCTGGACACTACTGGCAGGTTCTGTTCAGCACCTGGCGCGGCCTCTTCGTCTGGCATCCGGTGACGCTGGCGGCCGTCGCCGGCTTCATCTGGGTCAAGGGCTGGCGGCTCAGACTAGCCATGGCTTTCAGCCTCCTCTTCGAGACCGCGATCAACGGCGCCGTGGGTGACTGGTGGGGCGGGCTCGCCTTCGGCCAGCGGCGCTTCCTCGACCTGCTGCCCTACTTCGCGATCGGGCTCGCGGCGCTCGCCGAGCGGCTCCGCCCGGCCCTCGCCTGGGCTGCGGCCGGCCTCCTGACCGCCTGGAACTTCGTCCTCTGGGCGAACTTCATCTACGTCATCCACGCGGACACCGACCCGGGGCTCAAGCTCATCACCGGGCAGCTCCGCGCCCTCCTCTACGTGCCCCGGCTCTTCGGCCAGGGATACGTGCTGCGGCACGGCGACCTTCTACTCCTGGCGCTCGAAGCGGCTTGCCTGGCGGTTGCGTTTAACCTAGCCCACGGACATGGCGAGCAAGCGCGTCCTCAGCGTGATGATGCCCGTCTACAACGAGGAGCCGACCCTTGAGACCATCGCCGGCCACGTCCTGGACCGGCCCGAGGTGGCCGAGCTGGTCGCCATTGACGACGGCTCCACCGACCGCAGCTGGGAGATCCTCCAGGGGCTCGCAAAAAAGGACTCCCGCGTGCGGCCCTTCCAGCAGGCTGTCAACGGCGGCAAGGGCCTGGCGCTGCGGCGCGCGATCGCTGAGATCCGGATG
>VBGR01000097.1 GCA_005880695.1 Chloroflexota bacterium | reverse complement strand
CCGAGGCGGTCGCCGAGCGGCTTCACCGACCGGCCGAAGCTGGCGGCCGCCTCCCCACGCGGGAACCTGGGGTTGGAGTAGGTGAGGCTGCGCTGAGCCTTGAGGCAGAACCGGAAGCCGTCAGGAGTGCTCCGGAGCCAGGCCGCAACGGCGGTTTCGCGGGGGAACCGGTAGAAGGTGTTGTTGAGCTCGACGGCGTTGAGCTGCGTCGAGTAGAACTCCAGAAAGCGACCCGCCGGTAGCTCCGCTGGGTAGAAGTCGCCCTTCCACTCCGGGTACGAGAACCCGCTGACCCCGACATACAGCTCGCCCACGCGTAGAGGCAGGATAAGGGGGCCCCGGCCGAAGGCCAGGGGCGGCCGCGAGCGCGGCCGGCGCGGGGCAGCGCCGTGCAAAGCGCGGCGCGCCGCCAGGTAAGCGGGCTTAGATATGCCTCTAGGCGTGGGTGAAGCGGCAGGGTATTCAGGCGGTGGCCGCGCCTTCCCTGATGGCGCGCGCTCGAAGCTGCCCGCAGGCGGCGTCCGCCTCGCGGCCGCGCGTATCCCGGATCGTCACGTTCAGGCCGTGAGAGCGGATTCGTTCGGCGAAGGCTTTGACCGAGCGTCGATCGGGCGCTTGGTAAGGCGTTCCGTTGACCGGGTTGAACGGGATCAGGTTGACGTGGGCGAGACGCGGCTCGAGCAAGCGCCCCAGCTCCTCGGCGTCCCGGTCTGTGTCGTTCACGCCCGCCAGCACGACCCATTCGTAGCTGACCCGCCGGCCGCTCCTGGCGGCGAAATCGCGCGCCGCCGGGACCAGCTCGCCGAGCGGGTATTTGCGGTTGATCGGCACCAGCACGTCGCGAAGCTCGTCCCGCGCCGCGTGCAGGGAGATGGCCAGCGTTACCGGCAAACCCTCGCCTGCCAGCTGCCCGATCCGCGGCACCAGGCCGGCCGTGGAAATGACCACTCGCCGCGGGCTGATGCCGAGCAGGTCAGCGTCGGCCAGCGCCCGCACCGAGTCGACCACCGCCGCGTAGTTGGCCATCGGCTCGCCCATCCCCATGAAAACCACGTGGGACAGCCGGCGCCCCTCTTCGGTCAGGCGCCGAGCCGCGTCCACCGCCTGGTCCACGATCTCCCAGGACTTCAAGTTGCGCCCGAAGGGGCCCTGGCCGGTCGCGCAAAAAGGACAGCCGACCGGGCAGCCGACCTGAGACGAGATGCAGAGCGTCGAGCGGCCCGGGTATCGCATGACGACCGCTTCGACCGTGTACCCGCCGTCCAGCTGATAGAGGACCTTGGTCGTCGCGCCGCCATCGGCGGAAGACTGGAGCACCGGGTCCAGCGAGCTCAAGCGGAAGCTTCCCGCGAGCTCCGCGCGCAGCGCCGCGGGGAGGTCGTGCATGTCCGCGAAGCTGCCGGCGCCGCGGCCGAGCCAACCCTTGACCTGCGCAGCCCGGTAGCCCGGCTGGCTCCGCTCGGCGAGCCAGGCGGCCAGGTCGGACCGGGAGAGTGAAGAGATCGGCGTCACGAGGCTACGATACCCACCCGATGGCCCGCCGACTGCTCTTGGTCCTGGCTCCGCTGCTACTTGTGGCAGCCTCTGGGCCGCCCCGCGCGGCAGCAGACCAACCAGCGCCCCAGGTCGACCTCCAAACGCAATTCTCGTTGGCACCGAGCGTCTGGCTGCCGCTGCTCGCGGCGCCCGCCACCGGGCCTGACTGGAGGCCTCCCGACGGACCCCGGCTGGCCTGGCCGGTGCGCGCTCGGTTGAGCCAGCCATTCGGCTGCACGGGCTTCGGCCTGGAGCCGTCCACCGACGCCTGCGCAGTCGGGTTCCACTACGGGATCGACCTCGCCGCGCCGATGTGGACGCCCGTCCAAGCCGCGGCGGACGGCCTCGCCTACCCGTTCCCGGACACGCAGCTGTACGGCAACCACGTCCTGATCCAGCACCAGGCGGGCCTGGCCACCGTTTACGGGCACCTGGTCGGCCTCAACGTCGGCTGGGGGCAGGCCGTCCGCCAGGGAGACGTGATCGGCTGGGTCGGCTCGACCGGGAACTCGACCGGACCCCACCTCCACTTTGAGGTCCGGTTCGCGGCCAATCCTTATGACCCGATGCCGTACCTGGCCGGCAGCCCGCCCGACCCCTTCGCCTTACCCGCCGGCTGGCCCGGAATGCCGCCCGACGACTTCTACGGCCGGTCCTGACGGCTCTCCTTCAGCTGCGGAGCGAGTAGCGGGACCCTTCGAGCTCGACGCGGCCCTCCTGGACGAGCTTGTGAAGGTGCGCTTTCAACGTCATCTCGGCGGCCTGCAAAAGCGCCTCGCCCGAAACCTCGGCGCCATAGACCCGCTGAGTCAACTCGGGCGCCTCGCCGGGACCGGACTCCAGGGCGCGCAGGACCTGAGCCTCGCGGTCGAGCCGGTGCGCCCTGTACTCCTCCAGCTTGGCCACCGAGTCCTGGATCGGATCGAAGTGGCCGGGAAACAGCAGGCTCGGCCGAAGCTCGATCAGCTTCTCCAGCGAGCGGAGGTACGCGGCCATGTCGCCGTCCGGGTAGGTGATCATCGTGCTGCCCTGTCCCAGCACGAGGTCGCCGGTGAAGACCGCCCGGTCCTCCTCGACCAGGAAGCAGAGGTGGTCGCTGGCGTGGCCGGGTGTGTAAAGCGCCTTCAAGCGGACCTTGCCGGCTGTGACGATGTCCCCCTCACCGAGCTCGGGATAGCGGGCGAGCCGAGCCTGATGACGCTCGGCCAGGCGGCCAGCTAGAGGCAGGTGGTCGGGATGCGAGTGGGTCACCAGCACCAGGACGAGCGCCCCGCCGCCGAGCTTCGTCTCGATCGCGGCGAGGTGCGCGTCGTCGTCCGGTCCGGGGTCGATCACCGCCGCGACCGGCTCGCCGCCCAGGATCCAGGTGTTGGTGCCGGGGCCGGTATACGGCCCGGGATTGTTGGCAACCACACGCCGCACCAGCACCCGTTCAGGCTAAGCCAGGCAGCGAGGGGCCCGGTTGGGAGTCGTAAGGGCCGTTCCTTACAGGCTCGCGCGCCGCAGCGCGCGGCAGGCGGGCCGAGTGGCCCGCTCCAAATAAAGGCAGATAAAGCCACCCGCAAGTCCGAAGAAGTCGTAAGTGGCCCTTCCTTACAGGCTCGCGCGCCGCAGCGCGCGGCAGGCGGCGCGAGTGCGCCGCTCCAAATCAAAATGAAGCGCGTGACCGAGCTGCCTGCACCCACAGACGCTGTACTCGATGAGGTTATTGACACGCGCCGCCACCTCCACCGCCACCCGGAGGTCGGCTTCGAAGAGTTCGAGACCTCCAAGCTGATCGAGGCGCGCCTGGCCGCGCTCGGTCTCACGGTTCACGACTGCCCCACCGAGACGGGCGCCGTGGCCTCGCTCGAAGGCGGCCGCCCCGGCCGCACCGTCATGCTCCGTGCCGACATCGACGCGCTGCCCATCCGGGAGGAGTCGGGCGTCGAGTTCGTCTCCTTGAACGACGGGCGCATGCACGCCTGCGGCCACGACAGCCACACAGCGATGCTGCTTGGCGCGGCGCGAACGCTGGCCGAGCGCGCCGAGTCGCTGCCCGGCCGCTACCTTTTTGTCTTCCAGCCCGCGGAAGAGATCGTGGAGGGCGCCAAGGCGATGATCGAGAAGGGCTTTTTCGATGCCCACCACCCGGACGCGGCGCTCGCGCTGCACGTCACGCCATTCCTGGACGCCGGCGCGATCGTCATGAAGCCGGGCCTGCAGTGGGGCGGCTCCGACGCCTTTGAGGTCCACCTGCGCGGGCCGGGCGGGCACGGCGGCCTGATCCGGCGGGAAGGCAACCTGATGTCTGCCCAGGCGTTTCTCCTGGAGCGGCTGCATACGATCGTCGACGGCCTGGAGACGGAGGGCGCTCAGGCCCACGCGAGTGTCGGCGACCTCCGGACCGACGGGCTCTGGAACGTGGTGCCCCGCCGGGTCTGGATCTACGGGAGTGTGCGCACCTTCACGAAGGAGCAGCGGGCGGAGGCGCTCCAACGGTTCCATGATCTGTTGACTGAAACCGGAACCGAGTTCGGGATCACGGCCGAGCTGAAGCTCGTCCACGGCACCGTGCCGATGATCAACGATCCTTCGGTCACCGACACCGTGATGGCGACCGCCCAGGAGCTGGTCGGGGCGAAGGCGGCGCTCCAGGGCGCCCCGATGACCGTGAGCGACGACATGGCCGAGTTCCTGCTTCACGTGCCCGGCTGCTATTTCTCGCTCGGCGCGCGCCCGCGGAACCTGGAGGTCGTGCCGTCGCTCCACATGGCCACGATGCAGATCGACGAGGCGGCCTTCGAGACGGGCGTCAAAGTGATGGCCGGCAGCGCGGCCCGCCTGGCCCGAAACGAGGCTTGAATTCGCCCTTAGGCTGCCTTAAGGTCGCCGCGTATAGTGGCACTCGGGCAGGGACGTATCTAAATTGATTGCCTTCTGGATCTTCGCCATCCTCACCGGGCTCTCGGTATTTGCCTGGTTCTCCTTCACCATGGGAGTGGTTCCGGCCTTCTTCATCGCCGCCGCGACGGTGCTCGTCATGCGCGGCCTGGCCAGCTGGATCAAGCGCTACCTGGTCCTGACCGAGCGGATCGCTGACGAGAAGGTCGTCGAAAACCGCACGCTGGAGATCAACAGGTACATCTTCTGGCGCCGAGCCTCCTTCCTGATCGCCCTTCTGGCGCTCTATCTCGGCGGCATGGGCATCTTGTTCCACACGAGCCCGCTGGATGCGCTCGTCGTCCTGCCCGGGCTTCTGGTCTCGGCCCTGGCGCCACTGGTCCAGATCGTCTTCCTGATGCTGGCGAACTTCACGATTTTCTTCGGGCCCTTCCTGCTCTTCGGCAAGATGGGACGCCAGACGATCCAGCCCGGTGACGCGAACTACGACGTCAAGATCGAGGACGTTCGCGGCCAGAAGTCGGCGGTGAACGAGATGAAGCGGATCCTCCGTCTCATCGAGCAGGGCCGCAACTACGTCAAGGCGGGCGGCAAGCGCGAGCGCGGCGTGCTCATGGTCGGGCCTCCGGGAACTGGCAAGACGATGCTCGCAAAGGGCATTGCTTCCAGCCTTCAGATGCCGATCATCATCACGTCGGGCGCGTCCTTCCAGGGCATGTTCCTGGGCATGGACCTGGTGGCCGTCTTCATGATGTGCCGCGCAGCCCGCAAGAAAGCAAAGCGCTGGGGCGGCTGCGCGATCTTCATCGACGAGTTCGACGCGCTCGGGAACCGGCGCTCGGGCATGGGCGGCGCCGGCGGCGGGATGGGCGGCATGTTCGGCGGCGGCCAGCTCGGCCTCAACATGCTCCTGGTCCAGATGGACGGGGTCGACAACCCCACCTTCATGAAGCGGTTCCTGCGGCGCGGAATCAACCTCACGCTGGACGGGCTCTTCGTCCCTCGCCAGCTCGCCTTCAACGGAACCAGGCTCTCGATGCGCGTTCCACAGCTGAAGGCGCCCCGCTACAACCTCTTCTTCGTCGGCGCCACCAACCGTCCGTCGGTGCTCGACGAGGCGGTGACGCGGCCGGGTCGGTTCGGCCGCCAGATCATCTTCCGGATGCCGACGCGGGAAGACCGCAAGGACATCGCCGACCTCTATTTCAGCCGCAAGAAGCACGACCCGAACCTCGACACGCCCGAGAGGCGCGACGAGTTCGCGCGGGTCACCGAGGGCTACTCACCGGCGATGATCGAGCAGGCCCTGTCGATCGCCCTCATGTACGCGTTCGAAGACGGCCGCGACGCCTTCAACTGGAAGGACATGCGCGAGGCGATGGGCAACATCGAGGCGGGCCTCGTCGAGCCGGTCGTGTACACGGAACGCGAGCTGGTGGCCGTCGCCCGGCACGAGCTCGGACACGCCGTCGCGGCCAAGTACTTCCTGCCCGAGGAGGTGTCGGTCCGGCTCTCGGTGAAGATGCGCGGCGGCTCCCTTGGACACCACCGCACCAGCGAGAAGGAGGAGGAGTTCTCCAAGTTCCGCTCGCAGCTGGCGGGCGACATCCGGCACGGCCTGGGGGCGATCGCCTCCGAGCGCGTGTTCTACGGCGAAAACTCCACCGGGGTTTCGATGGACCTGATTCAGTCCACCCGGACCGCCTGCACGATGGTCGGCGTCTATGCGATGGGTCCGGATCCGCTGCCGAAGGATGAGTCCCGGCGGGCCGCTAACTTTGGCGAGTACCTGTTCTCACTCGCCGAGACCACGCGCGGGCTGCTAGACCAGGGTCCTCCGAGCGTGACGGCCGCGGTCCTCGGCAACCGCCTGTCGCGGCGCGCCGCCGCCCAGGTGATGGGCGCCGCCTACATCGACGACTGGCGCTTGATGAACGTCAATAAGGAGGCCATCGACCAGGCCGCGCTGGCGCTCATGGCGCAGGGTGAGCTGGTGGGCGACGAGATCGGCGGGCTCCTCGATTCGGTCAACCTGCGCATGTTCAACGAGTCCGACCCCTATCCGCCCGAGATCGACTTCGTGCCCTCGATGCGTGACGAGGACGAGGCGCGGCGGGAGCCCGAGGAAGAGCGGCGCGAGGCGACCGCCTAACCTCCCTTTCGATCGTCGCCGAACTCCGCCCCTAATTTGCCAACTCGTCGCTGAATCGTCGGCGGCCCTGCTGAGACTGCAAAGCCATGCGCGGGGCCCGGATCCGGCTCGGATTAGCCGCCATCCTGTGCTCTTTGGCAGTCACCGCACCGCTCCTGCAATCGGTCCCCGCCGCAGCCTTCTTTCGCACCGGCCCGATCGACATCCCGCCGACCCCGGAGCTCTGGGCGAGCCGGCTCGCCCGCGCGGACGAGGTGGTCCTCGCCACTTCCGATGAGCTGCGGCAGGTTCAGAGCCGGCCGCAGCCCGAGGACTTCGTCAGCCGGCTGGTGCTCGGCTACGAGGTTGACAGTGCCGGCTACCGCTACCGGCAGGCTGTCCGCGACCAGCAGCGGGTGATCTTCAACATCTCGTCCCAGCCTGGCTTGAGCGACCAGGTTGAGCAGGTTGCGCCGCCGGCACTCGCGCCGGTCCTCCACAACGCGGCCGGCGCTTATCACGCGATGTGGAGCCTGGCCGGGATCGACGAGTACAACCTGCTCCGGCTCCACCTCCACCCGCTCGCCGGCGCCGAGGCGGTCGACACCCTGCGCGGGTACTACGTCGGAGCGGCCTCCCAGTACCAGATCGATTGGAGCTACCTGGCTTCGATCAACTACATCGAGTCGGATTTCGGCCGGGTCACCGGGCCGAGCTCGGCGGGCGCTCTCGGGCCGATGCAGTTCATGCCCTCGACCTGGGACGCCTACGGCGAGGGCGGCGACGTCAACTCTCCCCACGATTCGATCATCGCCGCCGCCCGCTACCTGGTCCTCCACGGCGCCTGGCGCAACCTGGACGCGGCGATCTTCGCGTACAACCACGACTGGGACTACGTGGCGGCGGTGAAGTTCTACGCCGACCTGATCAGGCAGGATCCAAGCTGGCTCAACCGGCTCTACTACTGGAGCACCGCCGGCTGATTTAGTGCCGCGGCGCCGCCGCGCAGAATTGCTGTGTGTGCGGGCAGAACGGCTCCTGCGACGCGATCGGGACCTGGGTCCTGCTGATGGCCGCCGCCGGCCTGCTCTGCACGGTGCCCGGAGTCCTGGCGGCGCTCGGGCGCTGGCGGAGCTGGTACCGACCGGTCGACACACCGATCCGCTACGGGCCGCTGGTCGCAATTCCCTTCGGGGCCGGCTGCCTGGTCGAAGCGGTGACGGTGCTGCTCCCGCTCCCCACCGCGGCCCGCCAGCTGGTGGTCGTAGTCCTCTTCGTCTGCCTGCTGCTGAGCGGGGTGCTCTTCCTTCGTTTCCCGGCACGTCTGCGCCCGCGCTGGATCAGGGAGATCGATGAAAAAAATGAGGCCGGAACCGAAGTTCCGGCCTCGAGGCTTTGACTGTGAGGCCGGTGAGGGGGGAACCGGCAGCTCCGGTGTCAGAGCCTTTGCAACCACTACAACGCACGATCCTCAAAAACCTTGCACCACATACGCAGAAACTTGGATTTAGTTAGGAGCTAGCGCTTCTATCAACCCTTCCACGTGTCGCCGGCGCTCGGCCGGCGTGGCTCCGACGCCGATGGGAGCGATCGCCGGACAGCCGAGGCCGGCGCGCTCGTAGTCGGCCAGGCGCTCCAGCATGTGGTCGACCGAGCCGAGGAGCCAGGTCTCGTCCAGCATGGCGTCTGAGACCTGGCCAGGCGCCGCGGCGCGGTCGCCCGCAGCCCAGCGTTGCTTGATGGCGGCCACCTCCTCGCCGAAGCCCTGGCGTTCGAGCAGGGCAGCGTAGTAGGGCACCAGCGCATAGGCGACCGAGGCGCGCCGAGCGGCTGCTTTGACAGCCTCGTCGTCGTCGCCGGCCATGGCGCCGATGCGACACATCGAGTCAACGGGCCGGCCGACGCCGGCCAGCAGCTCGGGGATGATGCCGGGGCCGGTCAGGTAGAAGCAGACGCCCTCGCCCAGCTCCCCGGCCGCGCGCAGCATCTTTGGGCCGAGCGCCGCGATGTAGATCGGGATCGGCGCCGGCGGCAGCTGCCCGAGCCGGAACGCCCCGACCTTCTCACCCGCCAGCAGCCGCTTCACGATGCCTGCGACCTCCACGACTTTCGACAGCGGCTTGCCGAAGTCGATGCCCATCCAGCCGCTCACGATGGCCTCGGTCGAGCTGCCGAGTCCGAGCACAAAACGCCCGGGCGCCGTCTCCGCCACCGCCACCGCCTGCATGGCGATCAGCGCGGCAGGCCGGGTGAAGACCGGCACGATGGCCGTGCCGAGGCGCATCGAGCTGGTTCCCTGGGCCGTCACGGCGAGCGGCGTGAAGGCGTCGAGGATGCTGTTCTCGTAGCTCCAGGCCTCCGAATAGCCGAGCTCTTCGGCGCGCTTGATCGCGCGCGGCAGCTCAGCAAGCGGAATCTCCGGGATGGGGACCGTCAGGCCGCGCCGAGCGCTAATTGATTCGCTTCTCTTTGCCGGCCCATTTGGCGCCGGTCGAGCCGGCGACAGCCAATCGCGGCGGAATGCGACTGCTCGCCTTCGACCTCCGGCTTAGTGCCGCGGGGCCCGCGAGACCCGCGGCACTCCGGCTCGCCCGGCTTCGACCCAAAATCCGCACCCCGCCTCCGCGATTTTGGGCCGGATAAGAGGTTGGGCCTACTTTCAAATTGATGGGCCTCACCGTTAATTGATCCGCTTCTCGCGACCGGCCCATTCGCGGTCGCGAAGGACGTACTTCTGGACCTTCCCGGTGGAGGTCTTGGGCAGGTCGCCGAACTCGACCGACTTCGGCGCTTTGAAGTGCGCGATGCGGCCGCGGACGTGGTCGATGATCTCCTGCTCGGTCGCGCTCGACCCTGGCTTCAAGGTGACGAACGCCTTCGGCACCTCCCCCCACTTGTCGTCGGGGATCGCGATGACCGCGCTCTCCAGCACCGCCGGATGGCTCTCGACAGCCTGCTGGACCTCGATTGTCGAGATGTTCTCGCCGCCGGAGATGATGACGTCCTTCTTTCTGTCGCGCAGCTCGATGAAACCATCGGGGTGCATCACTCCGACGTCGCCCGAGTGGAACCAGCCGCCGCGAAACGCCTCCTCGGTGGCTTCCGGGTTACGGAAATAGCCTTTCATCACGACGTTTCCGCGCATGCAGACCTCGCCCATGGTCTCGCCGTCGAGCGGCACCGGGCGATCGGACTCGTCCAGCACGGTTACCTCGCCTCCGCAAAGGTTGGCCACGCCCTGCCGCGATTTGAGCCGGGCCTGCTCGTCGGCAGGCAGGCTCGCGACGTCTGGCGGCGGGACGTTGACCGTGAAGGGTCCGTACGTTTCGGTAAGCCCGTAGACGTGCACGACCTCGAAGTTGAGCTCGGCCATCCGGCCCAGGATCGTCGGCGAGGGCGGGGCGGCCGCCACGAAGAGGCGCACTGGCTTGTCCAGCCGGCTGGCGGAGGGGTGGTTCGCGATCATGATCAACACCGTCGGCGCGCCGCAGAAGTTCGTCGCTTCGCCGCGTTTGAGGAGATCCCAGCATTGCTCCGGGTCGACCTTGCCGAGGCAGACGCTGGTGGCGCCGACCGCGGCCATCGACCAGGTGAAGGTCCAGCCGTTGCAGTGGAACATCGGCAGGGTCCAGAGGTACTTGCTGTCGGCGGTCAGGCCCTGGTCGATCAGCATCGCGAGCGCGTTCAGGTAAGCGCCCCGGTGGTGGTACTCGACACCTTTCGGCCGGCCCGTCGTACCCGACGTGTAGTCGATCGCAATCGTGTCGTACTCGTCCTCCAGCCAGCTCTCGACGGGTTCGTCAGATCCGGTGGCGAGGAATTCTTCGAGCTCTTGGCCGGCCGCCAGTCGGCGGACCGAACGCGGCACGTTGGCGAGAAGCGGCTCCAGCTCTGGCGTGTAGATGACCGTCCCCGAGCCGGAGTGCTCCACGATGTACGCGACCTCGTCAGCCGACAACCGGGTGTTGATCGCGACCAGGATGCCGCCCGCCTGGGGCACGCCGAAATGGGCGAGCAGCATCGGCTCGGAGTTGAGCGCCAGGATGGCGATGCGGTCGTCCTTCTTGAGCCCGGCTCGGCGGAACGCCGAGGCCATCCGGCGCGACCGTGCGCGCAGCTCGCGCCACGTGTAGCGGACGTCGCCGTCGACGACCGCGACGCGGTCGGCGTAGGCAACGCCGGCGCGCTCGATCCAGCTGACCGGCGTCAGCTCCTGCCGGAAAACCTTGACTGCTTTCTTCTCGACGATCGCCATCGGAACGCCCCTCCTAGTGTGATCCCGCGCGGTGCAGGCGCTTCGACTTTAGCTCGGCGCGGGGCAGCGACCCGGCCGAGACCTCGCGACATTCGATGCGGACACCAAGCGCTTCGCGCAGGTCGGCCTGGATCAGCTCAGCGAGGCCGGGCGCCGGCAGCTCGCTCTCAAAAAGCACCGCGACCTCGTCCATCTCCCGCACGACCCGGTGTTCGATCAGGAATTCGACGACCTGCGGATAGCGCCGGACGATGTCCTCGACCTGCGACGGGTAGAGGTTCACACCGCGGACCGTGAACATGTCATCGACGCGGCCCAGGATCCCGCCAGCCAGCTTCAGGAAGCGGCTGCCGCAGGGGCACGGGTCCGTCGCCAGCCGGACGCGGTCGCCGGTTCGATAGCGCACCAGGGGCGAGCCCCAGCGCCCGAGGTTGGTGGCGACCAGCTCGCCCTCGTGGATCTCGAAGATGAACTCGGTCTGAATCAAGTGCACGCCGTCGCCCGCCGAGCAGCCGAAAGCGGTCGGGCCCAGCTCGGTCATGCCGGTGTGGTCGTAGCAGTGGGCTCCGAAGGCCTCTTCGATCCGCTCGCGCGTGGCCGGGATGCTGCCGCCAGGCTCGCCGGCGCAGATCACCGCCCGAACCGCCGAGGAGGCGAGGTCGATTCCGAGGCCGAGGGCCGTTTCAGCCAGCCGGAGAGCGTAAGTGGGTGTGCAGCAGAGGACCGTCGCGCCCAGCTCGACGATGGCCCGCACGCGCTGCTCGCTGTTCATGGCGCCGCCCGGCATCGCCAGAGCACCGAGCCGCTCGGCGCCGCCGAAGGCCGACCAGAAGCCGATGAAAGGGCCGAAGGAGAAGGCGAAGAGGACACGGTCCCGGCGCGTCACCCCGGCCGCCGGGTAGACGTGCTCGGCCCAGAGCTTCTCCCACCACTCCCAGGACTCGGCGGTGTCGAGCCAGCGCAGGGGCCGGCCGCCACCCGAGCCGGAGGTCTGGTGTAGGCGGACGTAGTGGTCGAGCGGATAGGTGAGGTTGCTGCCGTATGGCGGGTGCGCGGCCTGGTCGGCCATCAGCTCGTTCTTGGTCGTGAAGGGGAGGCGCTGGAACTCCTCCCAGCCGTCGACGTCGTGCAGCCGCTCGCGGTAGAAGGCATTGGTGCGCAGCACCTCCCGCAGTCCCGCCCGGAAGCGGGCCAGGCTCTCAGCGCTGATCTCGTCGAGGGAGGCGGAGGATGCGGGCATAGTCCTCGGGAGTGTCAATGTCGTCGGCGCGGCCGCGCGCCGGAACAGTATCGATCAAGTCCGGACGCTGATCCAGGACCTGGCGCGCCCCGGCGTCGCCCTCCAGGCGCAGGAGCTCCGGCCAGAGGCTGCGGTCGAGGAGCACGGGCGGCCGCCAGGCGCCTCGGTAAGAGGCGGCCACGGCCGGCTTGGCCCCCTCGCGGCGCCAAGCGCGGAGCAGGATCGAGACGGTCCTGGCGCCGACCATCGGCTGATCGCCGAGGAGGACCACCGCCCCGGCCACCCAGGCCGGCAGCGACTCCAGGCCGACCCGCAGCGAGGAGGCCATCCCGGTTTCCGCGTCTGGGTTGAAGAGGCAGGTGGCCCGCCCCTCCAGCTCGGCGGCTACCGCGGCGTCCGCATAGACGGCCCAGACGGCGTGGCAGCCACCTTCCGCCGCCGATTCCACCGCGTGCAGCACGAGGCTTTTGCCGGCCACCTTCAAGAGCAGCTTCTGGCTGCCCATGCGGCGGCTGGATCCGGCCGCCAGGACGACTCCGGCGACGGGCAGGCACCATTCGGCGATCCGGTCGACCGGCGCCCGGGCGGAATGGATCCACTCGGCCTCGGCGTCCGCCTTCCAGGCGGCGGCCACGAAGTCGCGCACCCGCGGCGGGTCACCATCCGCGACCAGCAAGCGGCGCCCGGCCAGCGCGCTCAGGTCCGCGGGCGGGTCCGGCGCGCCCAGTAGGCAGAGACCGGTGCAGTCGGGCCGGGCAGCCAGGTGCGCGAGGCCATTCTGGAGGTCGCGTCCGCGAGCGACGGCGACGTGAGGTCCTTCCGGCTCGACGTAGGTGCGCCCCCGGACCGGGAGGTCGATGTCGCTGAGTAGGAAGACCTCGCCCACTGCCTCAGTAAAGTAAACGGGTGCCGATCCTGGGAGCGCACGTAGAGGCCCGGCACGGGCTCTGGAACGCGTTCCCCAACGCGGCGGCGATCGGCGCCGAGGCCATCCAGGTCCACCCCACTCCGCCCGGCTTCTGGGGCTCTCCCAAGCCGTCGGACGAGGACGTCGAGAAGTTCAAGGCCGCTTACGCCGAGGCCGGCCGGCCCCCGTTCTACTTCCACGCCGTCTACCTGATCAACCTGGCGAGCGACGACCCAAAGGTGAACCCACGCTCAGAGTCGACCCTCACCGGCTACCTGCACGCGGCGGACAAGCTCGGCATCAACGGCGTGATCTTCCACGTGGGCAGCCACCGGGGAGACGGCTTCGAGAGCTCCCTCCCGAAGGTGACGGCGCGGATCAAAGGCGCCCTGGCGCGGTCCGACCCCCAGCAGACGCGGCTACTGATCGAGAACAACGCCGGCGCCGGCGGATGCGTGGGGGCCCGCTTCGAAGAGATCCAGGCGATCCTCGCCGCAGTCGACGACCGTCGCGTCGGCGCCTGTTTTGACACCTGCCACGCGTTCGCCTCGGGCTACGACCTGCGGACTCCGGATCAGGCCCGCGACACGCTCGACGAGTGGGCCAGAGTGATCGGCCTGGCGCGCCTGGAGGCGGTCCACTGCAACGACTCGATGACCGGACTCGGCTCGATGCGAGACCGGCACCAGAACGTGGGCCTAGGTGAGATCGGCGAGGCGGGCTTCCGAGCCTTGCTGCACGACCCACGGCTGGAGGAGACGCCCTTCATCCTCGAGGTTCCCGGCTTCGAGGGCACCGGCCCCGACGCCGCCAACATGGACATCCTCCGCCGCCTGGCCGCTTAGCCTGGGTCGTCCATTCCGCACGGATAGCGTCAGAGGTGCGCAATTCCGGCCCGGATTCGGCGCGGTTAGCGTCAAAGATGCGATTAGTGGCGGAGCGGCTCCAGCCGGACGTGGCGGCCCGTCAACGTCACCGGGCCGAGGCTCGTTACGCGCGTGCCGCCTTGACCTCTTTCAGCCCCTGCGCGCTGGCGTCGTAGCGGACCGCGGTCACCTCGGCCATGATCGCGAGCGCCGTCTCCTCCGCTGAGCGACCGCCCAGGTCGAGGCCGATGGGCCCATGAACCTGCGCGATCTGCTCGTCCGTGAAGCCCTCCTCGCGGAGCTGGTCGAACCGGTTCTGGTTCGTCTTTCGACTGCCGATGGCGCCGATATAACGGACATCCTTGCCCAGGACCGCGCGCAAGGCGGGCAGGTCGAACTTGGGGTCATGCGTGAGGATGACGATGTAGGTCGAGCGGTCGAGCGGGATCTTGGCCAGCCCCTCATCCGGCCAGCTGACGCTTACTTCGTCCGCCTCCGGGAAGCGCTCGCTGGTCGCGAACTTGGCCCGGGCATCGATCACCGTGACGCGATAGCCGAGCAGCTTGGCCAGCCGGTGCAGCGGGATGGCGATATGGATGCCGCCCACGATGACGAGGTGCGGCGGCCGGCCTTGCGGCTCGACGAACCAAGCGCCCTCGCGGTAGGGCAGGTCAGCCCGTGGCGCCGCCTCCTCCAGCACGGTCTCGCCGGTCTCCAGGTTGGTGCGGAGAATCGCCGGCCGCTCCTTTTCAAGGAGCTCGATGAGCTTCAAATGGGCGGGTGCCAGCGGCTGGATCATGACTTCGACGTGGCCGCCGCAGGCGAGACCGACCTCGAATGCGACGTCGTCGGCGACGCCGTAGGGAACCAGGCGCCCACGGCCCGCCTGGAGGACCTTCTGCGCCTCCTCGAAGACCGCGCCCTCGATGCAGCCGTTGCTGACCGAGCCCGCCATCCGGCCGGAGGCCGAGACAACCATCTTGGAACCGAGAGGGCGCGGGCTCGACCCCCAGGTCTCGACCACCGTCGCCACCGCCACCCTGTCCCCTGCCGCCGTCCACTCGCGGACTTCGTCCATCACCTCTCTCATCGGCGGCTCCTCCGAGAATCCAAAGCGGCGAGATGGCGGCCCAGCTCATCCAGGGCGACCACGTTGTGCGCGGCCAGGAAGTCGTCCACGTGGGGCAAGGCGGCAGACATGCCGCGCGTCACTGGCTCGTAGCCTTCCGAGCCGAGCAACGGGTTGAGCCAGATCAGGCGGTGCGCCGAGCGGCGCAGGCGCTCGAGCTCGGACTCCAGCAGCCCCACGTCGCCCCGGTCCCAGCCGTCACTCACCACGATCACCACCGCTCCATGCCCGAGAACCCGGCGCGCCCACTTCCTGTTGAACTCATGCAGGGCCTCGCCAATTCGCGTCCCGCCGCTGAAGTCGTGGACCTGCTTCGAGACGGCGTCCAGCGCGCGGTCCAGCTCGCGGCGGCGAAGGAGCCGCGTGATCCTGGTGAGCCGCGTCGAGAAGACGAACGTCTCGACGTCCTCGCGGCGCGCGACCGCGTGGGCGAAGATCAAGAGCTGGCGCGAGTAGCGCTCCATCGAGCCGCTCACGTCGCAGAGGAGGACGAGTGGTCGCCGGCGCACCCGCGGCTGGCGGTGGAGAAGCCAGACCAGCTCGCCGCTGGATCGCACCGCCTGGCGTGCCGTCCGGCGCAGGTCGACCCGCCCGGAGCGAGCCGCGGCCAGGCGCCGAGTGCGTCTTTCGGCCAGCCGCCAGGGCGACTGGGCGAGCAAACGGCGGACCTGCTCCGACTCCTCCCAGCTCATCTGGTCGAAGTTCTTGACGCGGAGGAGCTCCTGGGCGCTGTAGCCCGAGCTGCTGGCGGGAGTCTCCTCGTTCTCGCGGGGGAGCGGCGACTGAGGGGAGCCGAGCACCTTGAGCCAGGCCTTCGCCCGTTCGGGGTCCAGCGGCAGCGAGCGGCCCCGCATGGGAACCTGACCCGCCATGACTCTCGGGTCCGGCGGCGCCCAGTAGATATCGAACGCAGCGTCAAAGAGCGGCAGCTCCTCGCGGCGGCTCACGAAGACGCAGCGCAGCGTTTCGCGGAAGTCATCCTCCAGGGCGATGTCGACGTGGTTGAGGGCCTGGGTGGCGTCCTTCAGGCGGCCCGGACCGGCGTCGAGACCGGCGTCGTGAAGGAGGCGGGCAAAGCCAGCCAGCCGCGGCAGCAGCGTGGGAGCGGTCCTAGGCTCCACGGGCGCGGACGACGAGCTCGGGGATCTGGGTCCGGGCCCGCTCGAGGTCCTCCTGATACTTGAGCGCCGCACCCAGCGTCGCCTCGACGAGAGCCTCGTCGACGCCCTTGGCGCCCAGGGCGGCGAGCGACCGGGCCCAGTCGAGCGTCTCGGCCACGCCCGGCAGCTTGTAGAGGTCCATGTCGCGGAGGCCATGCACGAGCCCGGCCACCTGCCGGGCCAGCCCGTCCGTCGCCTCCGGCACGCGCGCCTCAACGATGGCGATCTCCTTTTCCAGGTCCGGGTAGTCGATCCAGTGGTAGAGGCAGCGCCGCTTCAGGGCGTCATGCACCTCCCGCGTCCGGTTGCTGGTGATGACGACGAAGGGCGGCCGCTCCGCGCGGATGGTGCCGAGCTCGGGGATGCTGATCTGGAAGTCGCTGAGCAGCTCGAGCAGGAACGCCTCGAACTCCTCGTCGGAGCGGTCGATCTCATCGATCAGGAGGACCGGCGGAACCAAATCGCGGTTGTCGATCGCATCGAGCAGGGGCCGGCGGAGCAGGAACTCCGCGCTGAAGATCTCACGCTCGGCAGCACGACGATCCGCTGACTCGCCGAGCAGTCGTATGTGGAGCAGCTGGCGAGGGTAATTCCACTCGTAGGCGGCGTGGGCGAGATCGATGCCTTCGTAACACTGGAGGCGGATCAAGCGCGCGCCGAGCACGTCGGCCATGACCTTGGCGGCCTCGGTCTTGCCGACGCCGGCTTCACCTTCGATGAAGAGGGGCTTCTGGATCTTGAGCGCCAGGAAGATGCTGGTGGCGAGCGCGCGGTCGCCGATGTACCGGTTGTCGGCCAGCTTCGACTGAACCTCGTCGATGGTCTCGATCACTGGAAGCAAGCGTACCCGCAGGGGAGACGGCTCCAACGGCGGAGCCGTTCCCCTCAGAAATTCGAGGTCAGGCGCCCTGCGCTTGCTGGATGGCGCGCTTGGTGAGAACTCGCGCCAGGTGCTTCTTGTAGTCCGGGCTGGCCCGCAGGTCACCAGAGGGCTGGAGCCCATCGGAGGCATGCTCGGCCGCCTGCTCCGGCGTCGCGCCGGAAGCGAGCGCCTGCTCCACCGCGGTCGCCCGGACGGGCATCGGCCCAACATTCGTAAGACCGATCCGCCAGCCGCCGTTTACCTTCTGGGCGCCCGCGCCGACGATCGCCCAGTCAAACAGCCGGCGCCGGAACTTGATGTACTTGTGCGGCCCGTTGGCGACCGGGAAGACGACCTCGCAGAGGACCTCGTCGGCAGCCATAGCCGTCGTGAACACGTTCTTGAAGAAGTCTTTCGCCTGGTAGCGGCTCTTGTTCGTCACCAGCTCCGCCTCGAGCATCACCGCCAGCGTCGGATAGTCGCCCGCCGAGTCGGCGTGCGCGAGCACCCCGCCGATCGTCCCCATGTTGCGGACCTGGTTGTCGCCCACCTCGTCCGCGATCTCGGCCAGGATGGGCACGTTCTGACGCACAACGTCACTGTTCTGGATCTCGACGTGCCGCGTCATGGCGCCGATCCGCAGCTTGCCTCCCTCGGCCTTGATGAAGCTCAGCTCCTTGACACCGTTGATGTCGACAAGCGCGCTCGGCTGTGCCAACCGCAGCCGCATCAGCGGAATCAGGCTGTGCCCGCCGGCCAGAACCTTGGCGTCCTCGCCGAAGCGCTGCAGGAGCGAGACAGCTTCCTCGACGGAGCTTGCCTTTTCATATTCAAAAGCGGCCGGGATCATGCCTTCACCCCCTTCTGGCCGTTGCCGGCTGTCGCCCGCGCCTCCTCGATCTGCTTCCAGAGCCGGTCCGGGCTGGCCGGCATATCGACGTGCTTGATGCCGAGCGGCGAGAGCGCGTCGCAGATGGCGTTGATCACGGCCGCGCTGGAGGCGATGGTGCCCGCCTCTCCGATTCCCTTGACCCCGAGCTCGTTGGTCGGGCTCGGAGTGACCGTACGATCCAGGGTAAGCTCCGGGATTTCGTTCGCGGTTGGCATCGCGTAGTCGATGAACGTCCCGGTCCGCAACTGGCCCGAGCTCTCGTCGTAGACGACCTCCTCGAAGAGCGCCTGGGCGATGCCCTGGACGATGCCACCGTGCAGCTGACCCTCCACGATCATCGGGTTGACGACGTTGCCGCAATCGTCGACCGCGACGTACTTTTTGAGTTCGACGCCGCCGGTCTCCGGGTCCACCTCGACCACGCAGATGTGGGCTCCAAAGGGCCAGACCAGGTTCGGCGGATCGAAGTAGGCGATGGCTTCCAGAGCCTGCTCCATTCCCTCCGGCAGGCCCGCGCCATAGGAGGCGAAAGCGACCTCAGCGAACTTCTTGGCCCTGTCCGGGCTGCCTTTGACCTGGAAGCTGCCGCGCTCGAAGACGACGTCTGCCTCGGCCGCCTCGAGCAGGTGCGCGGCAAGCTTCTTGCCCTTGTCGATGACCTTCCCGCAGGCCCGCGAGATGGCCATCCCGCCGACCGCCAGACTTCGGCTGCCGTAGGTGCCATAGCCCATAGCCGGACCTTCGGCGGTATCTCCATGCCTGATCTCCACGCTCTCCATCGGAACCCCGAGAGCGTCCGCCACGATCTGGGAGAAGGGCGTCTCGTGCCCCTGGCCGTGCGAGTGGGTGCCCGTATAGACGATTACGGATCCGGTCGGCATGACCCGTACCTGGGCGGATTCGACCAGGGCGACGCCGCCCGTGGCGGGCGCGGTCGCCGCGCTCGGTCCGAAGCCGCAGAGCTCGATCCAGGTGGACAACCCGATGCCGAGGTAGCGACCCTGCTTGCGAGCTTCGGACTGCTCCCGTCGAAAGTCCTTGTAGCCGGCGAGCTCGAGCGCCCGGTCGAGCGTTTTGGCGTAGTCCCCAGAGTCGATCACAAGGCCGAAGTTCTGCGTGTAAGGAAACTCGGCCGCCTGGATGAAGTTCTTCCGCCTGACGTCGGCCGGATCCAGACCGGTCTCGCGCGCGACGAGGTCGACGGCCCTCTCCACGAGATGGGTCGCCTCGGGCCGGCCGGCTCCCCGGTAGGGGTCGGTGGGAACCCGGTTGGTGAAGACCCCGATGCTCCGGGCGCTGATCCCCTGCCACTTGTAGGCCCCGCCCGCCATCAGAACGGCGCAGGTCTGGAAAGTCGTGTTAGCGGCGCAATAGGCGCCCACATCCAATGTCTGCGTGACACGCAGGGCGAGCAAGGTGCCGTCGCGCTTGGCGGCGACCTCGATGTCGTAGAACTGGCCGCGGCCGTGCGAGGTGTTCTGCAGGCTCTCGGTTCGACTCTCGATCCATTTCACGGGTCGACCGGATAGCCGCGAGGCCGCCGCGACGAGGAAGTCCTCGGCGTAGGCGCTGATCTTGCTGCCGAAGGCGCCTCCCACATCCTCAGAGATGACACGCACCTGGCTTTCGTCGATGCCGAGCGTGGTGGCAAAGTTCAGCCGGTTGAAATGCGGGTTCTGGGTCGACATCCAGACCGTCAACCGTTTGTCGAAGGCGTCGTAGTCGGCAAGGACTCCGCGCGTCTCCATCGAGGTCGGCGCCAGCCGCTGCTGGTGGATCCGCTCCTTCAGGACGACTTCCGCCTGCCCGAAGGCGGCCGCCGTGACGTCGTCGCCCGTGTACGTCATATCCCAGGAGATGTTGTCGGGCGCGTCGCTGTGCACCTTCGCCGAGCTCGGCTTCATCGCCTCCTCGACGTCCATGACGGCGGGGAGCTGCTCATATTCGACATCCACGAGGGCCGCTCCGTCGAACGCCTGGTCTCGGGAGTCCCCGAGCACGACGGCCACGGGCTCGCCCTGAAAACGGGCGTCTTTCTCCGCGATCGGGTAGCGATCTGGAATCGTCTTCAAGCCTGAAGTGAAGCCAGGTCCCGGCTTTGGCATCGGACCGGGCATGACT
>VBGR01000073.1 GCA_005880695.1 Chloroflexota bacterium | reverse complement strand
CCGCCGCCGGTCCCGACCGAGACGATGTCGATCATCGGCATTCGGACGGGAAAACGGCCAATCCGGCCCTCCTTGGTCAGGCGCGGCTCGCTGCCCTCGACCAGGCAGACGTCCGTCGAAGTGCCGCCCGCGTCGAGAGTGATGACGCGCTCGAAGCCCGCCTGACGCGCCAGCCAGGAGGCGCCCAGAGCACCGGCCGCGGGTCCGCTCAGCGCCGTCGTGATCGGCTGCCCGGCGACCGCCCGGGCCGGCAGCACCCCGCCGTTCGACTTCATGATCAGCAGCGGCGCGCCAGGGACGGTCTCGGCCAGTCTCGTGGCGGCCCGCTCGACGTAGCCGGTCACGTGCGGCTTCACGAAGGCGTCGACCAGGGTGGTGACCGTGCGCTCGTACTCGCGGTACTCGGGCCAGACTTCCGACGAGATCGACACCACCGCCTCGGGGTGCTCCTCAAGCAGCAACTCGCGCATCCGGCGCTCGTGAGCCGGGTTTGCGTACGAATGCAGGAAGCAGATGCCGACGCTCTTGATCGCCGCGTCGCGCAGGCGGCGCCCGATGGTGCGGGCCTCGTCCTCGTCGAGGGGCGTCAAAACCTCACCTCGGAAGTTCAGGCGCTCGGCCACTTCGTGCACGCGCTCGAGCGGCACGATCGCCGGCGGCTTGACCCAGAAATAGGAGTTGCCGTAGCCATTGGGGACGCTCTGGCGGGCGATCTCCAGCACGTGCCGGAATCCCCGCGTCGTAACCAGCGCCAGCGCTGTGAACCGCTCCTCGAGCATGGCGTTGGTGGCGACGGTGGTCCCGTGCGCGACAGCCGCCACATCGCCCCCGCCCGCCGCCTCCAGGACGCGTTGGACGCCCTCCACCAGCGCCCGCGCCGGGTCGTCGGGAGTGCTCGGGAGCTTGAGCTGGACCGCACGCCCGGAATCCTCCAGGAGGACCAGGTCCGTGAAGGTGCCGCCGGTGTCGATGCCGATGCGCGCCACTGCCAAGCCACACACTATTCGGCGGATGCCGCTCGACCCGCAAGCCCAGGCCTACCTCGACCAGGCCGCGGCGCTCGGCCTGCCGCCCCTCAACGAGCAGACGCCGGAGGAGGCCCGGATCCAGACCGCAGCCCGGGCGCGTGCGCTCGGCGGCGAGCCGGAGCCGCTGGCCGGCGTGGAGAACCGAACCATTCCGGGCCCGGGCGGCCCGCTTCCCATTCGCGTCTATCGCCCGGCCGGCGAGGCTCCCTTCCCCGTCCTGGTCTGGTTCCACGGCGGCGGCTGGGTCGCCTGCAACCTCGACACCCACGACGCGCCCTGCGCCGCCCTCGCCAACCGGGCGGGCTGCCTCGTCGTCGCGGTTGACTACCGGCTGGCGCCGGAGCACCGCTTCCCGGCCGCGGTGGAGGACGCCTGGGCCGCCGTCCGCTGGGTCGGCACCCAGGGCGCCGAGATCGGCGCTGACCCTGGCCGGCTAGCTGTCGGCGGCGACAGCGCGGGCGGCAACCTGGCTGCCGTGGTGGCGCGCCGGGCGCGCGACGCGGGAGATCTCCAGCTCGCGCTTCAGGTGCTGGTCTACCCGGTAACGGACGCGAACTTCGAAACCGCCTCCTACCGGCGCAATGCGACGGGCTACGGACTGACGAGGGATGCAATGCGCTGGTACTGGGACCACTACCTGCCCGACGTGGCCAGGCGGGGTGACCCGGACGCCTCTCCCCTGCGGGCCGGCGACCTGCGTGGCCTGGCGCCCGCGGTCGTGATCGTCTGCGAGTACGACCCACTCCTCGACGAGGGCGAGGCGTACGCGGCCCGACTCCGCGCCGCGGGTGTCCCGGTCCGGCTGATCCTGGAGCCGGGCATGATTCACGGGCACATCCGGTGGGCGGCCGTCACTGCCCGAACGCGGAAGAGCTACGACGACATCGGGGCCGCGCTGAAAGCTAGCTTGTGAGCTGAGACTTCGGGCGGACGAAGTTCGCCGCGATGAGGCTCAGCAGCGCCAGCACCCCCAAGACGAGCGCGTGCCTGGAGTGAGTTCCGGTCCCGGTGCTGGTGAAGATCTGCAGGGCCCCGACCAAATAGAGAACCGCGAGGATCGCGAAGATGATGGCCAGCACGATCAGCGCGCCGACCATCGGCCAACCTCTCATGCCAATTAACGTAGCAGGAGGAGCGCGACGGCACCCAGGGCCACGCAGTAGATCCCGTAGGGGTCCAGGCGGCCGGAGCGGAAGTACCTGACCAGGAACCGGGCCGAGGCGTAGGCGGCCAGCCCGGCGAGCACGGCGCCCAGCAGATACTGCCCCAGCGGTATCCCGGGCGCGAACAGCGACGGCACCTCGAGCACGCCAGCGGCGCCGATTATCGGAGTCGCCAGGAGGAAGGAGAAGCGGGCCGCCTCCTGGTGCCGCAGGCCGGCCAGGAGACCACCGGCGATCGTCACACCAGACCGGGAGATGCCCGGGAAGAGCGCCAGCGCCTGGCAGAGGCCGACGAGGAGGGCCGCGCGGAAGCTGAGACGGGGCACCTCGCCGTAGTGCGCCTCCTGCTCGGGCCGGGCGC
This sequence comes from Chloroflexota bacterium, assembly GCA_005880695.1. Taxonomy (GTDB): domain Bacteria; phylum Chloroflexota; class Dormibacteria; order Dormibacterales; family Dormibacteraceae; genus VBGR01. Next base: position 2,695 of record VBGR01000073.1, on the reverse strand, counting down.
GCCCTTCCAGCCTGGCGTGCCGTTCGTCGCGGCGCCGGAGCAGCTCCGCCCCGAGCAAGAGAAAGCCGTTCAGCACCAGGAAGGCCGCGGCGATCCGGGGGTACGCGAAGAGACTCTTCAGATAGGACTCTGCGAAGGCCCCCAGGGCACCAGTCGGGATGGTACCGACCACGAGCAGGAAGGCCAGCCGTTCTTGCTCGGTCTCGAGGCGGCCCCGGAGGGAGGCGCGCACGAACCCGGTCACGATCTGGACCCAGTCCCGCCGGTAGAGGATGAGCAGGGCGCCGGCGGTCCCGAGATGGAGCAGGACCAGGAAGGGCACGAAGCTGGGATCGCTCTGGCGGTAGCTCCAGTGGAGGAGCGAGGGCAGGATCACCGCGTGGCCGAGGGAGGACACCGGGAACAGCTCCGTCGCCCCCTGCAGGAGGCCGATGAAGAGGATCTGCCAGAAGCTCAAGTAGATGCCGGCGGTTAGTTGGAGGCCTGGGTCTCGGTGAGGGTGTGCTCGGCCTCCTGGATGCGAGCCGCCAGCTCCCGCAGTGTGAGCAGCGCTTCGTCGTTCGGATCGGTTAGCGCCAGTGCCTGGCCAGCGTTGGCGGCTTCCACGAACCGGTCCGAGTAAGGGATGACCAGATCGGGCGCCCGGCCGATGATGTCCTGGATCTGCTCGGGCGAGAGGCCCAAAGGGGTGTTGTGATTGACGAGCAGCATCTCCTTGGCCCGCGGATGGTTGACGCGGTCGAGGACGTCCAGCAGGTCCTGCGTCGCCGCCAGTGCCGGCGCCGTTGGGGCGCTCACGATCAGCACCAGGTCAGCCATGTCGATCGCCGCCAGGTTGTGCTCAGAGAAGGAGGGAGCGGCGTCGATCAGCACCTGGTCGACGCGCTGCCGGAGGCGGTCGATCGCGGTCTGGATGGCAGGCAGCGTCACCAGCTCAGCGTGCTCGGGGCGATCGGACGCGATCACGACCTGAACGCCGAGTGCGTGGCGGCTGATGAACTTGGTGAAGAAGGGCTCGTCGACCTGCTCGGAGGTGTGGGTGGCGAGGTCGACGAGAGAAAGCCGCGGAATCAGCTGGAGCAGCCGCGCGGCGTCTCCGAACTCGAGGTTGAGGTCCAAGAGCGCGACCCCCGCGGCGGAGGAAGGCATCAACAGGCAGGCCAGGTTGACCGCGATGGTGGTGGCGCCGGAGCCACCCCGCGAGTGCAGGAGGAGCACCACCTTGCCGAAACGGCCCTGGCCGGCGTGGGCGCTCTCGCGGGTGAGGAGCTGCTCCAGCTTGACGGCCAGGATGTTGAGGTCGATCGGCTTCGACACGTAGTCGTCGGCGCCGGCGGCGTAGCCGGCGAGCACGTCGGGCGCGTCCTTCAGGGCCGAGACGATGATGATCGGGATGCGCGAGGTGGTGTGGTGCGCGCGCAGCCGCCGGGTCAGCTCGAGCCCGCTCATGCGGGGCATGGCGACATCGGCGAGAACCAGGTTCGGCGTCCGCTCCCGGATCAGGTGCAGAGCCTCCAAGCCGTCCGCCGCCAGCCCCACGTGATAACCGCGGCGGGTCAGGAACTCGCTCAGGAGCGTCCGGCTGGGGCCGTGGTCCTCGGCGATGACGATGGTCTCTCCAGCCATGTGGTCAGCCGAAGATTATGAAGTCGAACAGGCCTCTCGTTTACCTTGGGGCATTGGAGGTGTCCCGATGAAGTTCCGCCTGATCCCCCAGGAGCACCGCTTCTACGACCTCTTCCAGCGCCAGGGCCAGCTCGTCCGGGAAACGCTTTCCGAACTCAGCAAGAGCCTTTACGAGGGCCGCTCCCGCCATCCCCGCCTGCGGGACCTGGAGCACGACTGCGACGACGTGACGCACGAGATCTACCTCCTGGTCAACCGGACCTTCGTGACTCCGATCGACCAGGGCGACATCCTCCTGCTGGCCTCCGCCCTGGACGAGATCGTCGACCTGGCTGAGGAGACCTCCGACAAGATCGAGCTCTACCGGGTGGGCCAGATCACGAGCTCGGCCAAGGAGATCGGCGAGTGCCTCGCCAAAGCCGGCGATCAGATCGACCAGGCGCTCCGAAAGCTGGAAGGCTTTCGCGACCTCCAGGAGCACCAGCTCGCGATCCACGAGCTCGAGAACGAAGGCGATCGGATCACGCGGGAAGCGCTGAGCAAGCTCTTCGGCGAGGACGGCTTATCCGCCGCCGAGCTCCTCAAGTGGAAGGACATCTACGACCTCCTCGAGAACACGATGGACCAGTGCGAGCAGGTCGCCAACCGGCTGGAGCGAATCTCGATCCAGAATGCCTGACCAGCTCCAGGTCCTGCTGCTGGTCACTGTCGTCATCGCGGTCACGTTCGACTTCACCAACGGCTTCCACGACACCGCCAACGCGATCGCCACCTCGGTCTCGACGCGCGCGCTGCGGCCCAACCAGGCGGTCATCCTCTCGGCGGTCCTGAACCTGGTGGGCGCGGTCGTGACCGTCTACTTTTTCCACGCCAAGGTCTCCAACACGATCGCCAAGCTGCTGGCTTTCAAGATCGGGCTGGTCGTTATCATCGCCGCTCTTCTGGGGGCGATCGCCTGGAACCTCCTGACCTGGTACGCGGGCCTGCCGAGCAGCTCGACGCACGCCTTCATCGGCGGCCTCCTCGGCGCCGGCACCGCGGCGTCGGGCGGCCTGGCGGCCATCCAGTG
>VBGR01000010.1 GCA_005880695.1 Chloroflexota bacterium | reverse complement strand
GCAGCGGACTGAGCCTGGCCGATTCGATGCGCGCTTTCCTGCATTTCCAGGAGGTGCTGGCGGTGAGTGTCAGCGAGGTCGAGTCGGTGCAGCAGGCGCCCAGCGGCGACTTGAACCGGCAGGTGAGCGGGTTCGTCAACGAGGTTCTGATCGCGATGGTCGAGGAGTTCGGCGAGTTGGCAGGCACCTAGCAGCGTGCAGGTCCTGAACACCGTCCTGCCCCTTGGGTCCAGCCTGGTCAGCTTCGTCTTCGCCGCCGTCGTCTTCGACCAGTGGCGGCAGCGCCACCGCAGCTTTCAGCTGGTCTGGACCGTCGGGCTGCTCTTCTATGGCATCAGCGCGGGAACCGAATTCCTGGGCTCCGCCTTCGGCTGGAACGAACCGCTCTACCGGGTCTGGTACCTGGTCGGCGCCCTTTACGTGGCCGCCTACCTGGGGGCGGGCACCGTCTATCTGCTCAACCGCACCCGGTTCGGGTTCTTCGTTGCCTCCGCGCTGGGTCTGGGCGGAGTCGTCGCGCTCCTGCTGGCCAGGAAGTACCCGGGCTCCACGTCGACCGCCGACATCGTGGCCGCTGCCGCTTTCCTGGCGGCCACGGTGATCGTCGGCCTGACCATCTGGCGCCGCGAGCTCGTCGCGCCGGCGACCATGGCGTTCCTCGTGGCCGCCTCGGGGATAGTCGCCTTCCTGGTCCTGACCGCCCAGGTGGCCTCACCGGGCTACGCCCTCGACTCCGTGACTCGCGTGCCTGTCGGGAACGCGATGCCCGGCTACATCCGCGTGCTGACCGGGCCTTTCAACGTGGCCGGAGCGCTGAGCCTGGTTTTCGGCGCGATCTACTCGGCCTACGTCTACATGCCCAAAAAGAAGGTGCTGCCGGCCAGGTACTCGATCCTGGCGATCGTCGTCAACCTCATCGCGTCGCTGCCGCGGGCGTTCCGGGCCCTGCTGGAGGGCCGCCTCAACTCGCGGGTCCCGGCGACGATCCTGATCGCCCTCGGCGGCTTCATCCCGGGCGTAACCAGCGGCCTGAACCGCTTCGGTGTCACCTGGTCGTTCTTCCTGGGCGAGTTCCTCGGGGTGGTCCTCATCTTCGCGGGCTTCCTGGTCAGCGAGGATGTTTTCGCCCACGCCCGCTGGACGTGGGCCCGGCCACCGAAGCCCGAGGTCAGCTAGCCGCTCAGACTCGGGCCGGTTCCGGTTCGGGCTCCGGTTCGGGTTGCGGTCCGGGCGCCGCCAGTGGCGCCGGTTGCCGGCGAAAGGCCCAGTTGTTCCAGCAGAGCCAGCTCCCCAGCGAGACCAGGAGGATCGCGTTGAGCGCATGCAGCGCCGAGACCAGCGGAATGTGGATCTCGACCAGTCCGGCCTGAATCACGAGCAGCCCAAGTAGCCCCGCCGTCTGCCAGGTGGTCTTCCGCGGGTGGCGCGCAGCGAAGGAGAGACCGATCAGGACCAGCGTCGTGATCGGGATCACAACCATGCCTTCGAAGAAGTGGAGCCCCGCAAACGTATCGGCGTTCTTGAACGCGCTGTAGATCGTGTGGGGATTGGTCGAGCCATGCGCCGCCCCGACGGTGAAGACGGCCATTGCGATCAGATAGAACTGCCCCAGGTACTCAAGGAGGAGCAGCGCGCCGACAACGCTGTAAGCCTTGCGATAGATGTTCATTCGTCGCTTTCCTTTGGTCTCATTTCAGCTCCTGACCGGTTCGGCAACAGCCGCCTGGGCGCGTGCTCCGCGCTCCCCGAACGCCCAGTTGCGGCGGACCGTCCAGGCCGCGAGGCCGAGGATCACGAGGGCGTTGACGGCGTGCAGCCCTGCCACCGGGGTGATCCCGGCGAAGCCGGCGATGGCCAGCGCGAACTGCAGGATGAATGCGGCGGCGAGCAGAGCGGTGAGCCCGGTCGTCCGCCACGAATAGCGAGCCGCGAACGACAAGCCGATCAGGACCAGGATCGTGGCCGGCACCAGGATCGAACCGTTCATGGCGTGAAGCCCGGCAAAGGGCCCTGCGTTCTCAAATGCGGCCGCGATGCTCTTCTGGTTGTCCTCCGCAAGCCAGATCGAGAAGGCGGCGGCCGCGATGAAGTAGAACTGGGCCAGGATCTCGACGAGCAGCAGCACGCTGACGACCGAATACGCCTTACGAAAGAAATCAGTCACGGACGGCGATCCCCCCTCTGGTAGGCGACTAAACCCAGCTACTTTACCGGTCCGGCGACCGGAATGCTAGGGCGGCGTCACACCCGCGGAGGCGGGGCGGCGGAACGCCCAGTTGGCGCCGGTCAGATAGCCGGTCAGGCCGATCAGAAACAGCGCGTTGACCCCGTGCAGGGCCGAGAGGAGAGCGATGCCCGTGTGAGCAAGGATGGACTGGAGGAAGATCAGGACGAACAACACGCCACTCAGGATCGTGGTGCGCCAGGGTTGCCGGGCGGCGAACGAAAGGATGACCAGGATGATGATCATGATCCCGGCCAGGTCGCCGTTCCCCGCATGAATGCCCGCGAATTTGTCGCCGTTTTTAAACCCGGCGTAGACGTCTTTCTGGTTGTCGTTGGCCTGCCAGACGCTGAAGACAGCTGCCGCGATGAAGTACAGCTGCAGAAAGTACTGGAGCAAAAGCACCACGCCCACGACTGAGTAGGCCTTGCGGAAGATGCTGACCACGGCGCTCCTCCCCTTTGGTCTTAGGTGCCGAGCTTGACCTCGATACTGTAGCGGCCGGTCTGCCGCCACGCGAGCCGAGGCAGCGGGCGCTGGCCCGGAGCACGCAGGGGCGTGCCGTCCAGCGCGTATCGAGTTCCCCAGCAGGGGTCGGCGAAGACGGCCGGCGACCCGGGCTCGTAGTTGAGCGAGCATCCGGACCTGGCACCGGCGCCGCCCACCATCAGCAGCTGGCCGGCGCTGCGGACCAGGTAGCCGCTCTGCGCGCGATAGCCCGCATAGCTGCCCTCGACCTGGAAGGTCTTTCCGATCGGCGCCTGGACTCGAATCACGCCTCCCTCCGGAAGCGCCTGAGGCGAGGTTCCAGTCTGGAACGCGACCGCCGGCGCGGCGGCGGGCCGGGGGAAGAGCATGGGAACGGCGACACCAAGCAGGATGGCCAGCAAGACCAGGCTCAAGTAGGTCACGATCACGTCGCCGCGAGGAGCGGCGACCACGCCGTTCACCTCTTGGCGAGGAGCCTCCTGGCGGCTCGGACGATATGCGGCGCTGTGATCCCGGCCGCGTTCATCAGCTCTTCCGGCTTCCCCGAGGTGGGCAGCCCCTTGACCGCCAGATGCGCGACTCGCGGGGGCCGCTCCTCCAGTGCCAGTGCCTCCATCACGGCTGCGCCGAGCCCGCCCTGCGGGTAGTGGTCTTCCACGACAACCAGGCGGCCGCGCGTGACCTGGGCCGCTTCGCGCAGGGTGCGCAGGTCGACCGGCTTGACCGAGTAGAGGTCGATGACGCGCGCATTGACGCCCGACTTCTTGAGTGTGTCGGCGGCTTTGACGCATTCGTGGAGCGTCACCCCGGCGCCGATCAGAGCCACTTTGTCAGTCGCGGTCTTGCGGAGCACCTTGGAGCCGCCCGGACGGAACTTCTCGCGTGACGAGTAGAGGACCGGGTAGGCCCCTCGCGTCGTGCGCATGAAAACGATGCCGTCGGTGTCGGCCATGACCTCGGTGAGCGCAGCGGCCGAGGTCGCGTCGGACGGGTAGAGCACCGTCGAGCCTTCGATCGCGCGCATCGAGGCCAGGTCTTCGAGAGCCATTTGGGAGGGCCCGTCCTGGCCGATCTCGGTTCCCGCGTGCGACCCGGCCAGGCGGATGTTGGCACGCGAGATGGACGCCATGCGGATGAAGTCGTAGGCGCGGCTGAAGAAGGCGGCGAAGGTCGAGGCGAAGGGAACGTAATGGCGGACGCTCATGCCGACCGCGGCCGCGACCAGCTGCTGCTCGGCGATGAACATCTCGAAGAAGCGCTCCGGATAGGCTTTCGCGAACTCGTCGGCGTGCGTCGAGTTGGAGACCTCGCCATCCATCGCCACCACGTTGGCGCGGGCGCCCAACGCTTTCAATGCGTCGCCGTAGGCCTTGCGCGTGGGCACCTTGTCACCGAGCTTGTAAGTCGGGAGCGTGACACGCGCGCGGCCGTCGTGGATCGCCGGCTCGCCATGCTCGGGCCGGCTCACGTCCACCTTCAGCCGGCGGATTCCGCCGAGCTCCTTGATCGCTCTCTCGGCCATGTCGGGGGGCAATGCCTTGCCGTGCCAGCCATCCTTGTTCTCGATCTCCTTGAACCCGCTGCCCTTGACGGTCCTGGCAATGATCACTGTCGGCTTGCCGGTGGCCTCGCGAGCCTCGCCCAGGGCGCGGTCGACAGCCTCGATGTCGTGCCCGTCGATGACCACCGTCCGGCAGCCGAAGGCTTCGGCCCGCGCCGCGTAGACCTCGGTCTCCCAGCCGTACTCGGTAGGACCGCGCTGGCCCAGGCGGTTGACGTCGAAGATCGGGGTCAGGTTGGAGAGCTTGTAGTGGCCGGCTTTGTCGAGGGCCTCCCAGATCGAGCCTTCGGCCAGCTCACTGTCGCCGCAAAGCACCCAGACGTGGTAGGGGAGCTTGTCCAGGTTCTTGCCCGCGAGCGCGACGCCGACGCCGATCGGCAAGCCCTGGCCCAGCGAGCCGGTCGCGACGTCGACCCAGGGCAGTACCGGCGTCGGATGGCCCTGGAGGCGGGAGCCGAACTGGCGGAAGGTCAAGAGCTCTTCGTCGCTGATGGCGCCGGCGGCCTTGAAGACCGCGTAGTTGAGAGGCGAGGCGTGGCCCTTGGAGAAGATCAGGTGGTCGTTGTTGGGCTCCTGCGGATGGGCAAAGTCGTACTGAAGATGGCGGGCCATGAGCACTGCCAGAAGGTCGGCCGCTGACATCGACGAGGTCGGGTGGCCGGACCCGGCTTCCGTGCTGCAGCGGATGCTGTCCACCCGGAGCTGCTTGCTGAGCTCGCGGCAGAAGTCGAGGTCAGCGCTCATCGGCTTAGCTTTCTCCTTCTCTCAGGCCGGCCGACTACGTCTTAAGACGTTACACCGCGTCAGTCGCCGCCCGGCCCAGGGGAATAGACCGTTTGCCGGCAACGGGCCCCACGCAGGCAGCTCTGATGGGCACTTTGCCGGCGAATGGCCCGGGTCGCGTGCGTAAGCGCACGACGCCCATGCAGCCCGCACGCTGCTGCCGCGACCGCAGGTGCAAGTGAAGGTGTACGACGAGCTCGGTCGCTTCCTCGGCCGGCCCGACCTTTATTACGCCTCCCACCGACTCGGTATCGAGTACGACGGCGGAACCCACCGCGATCGACTGGTTGATGACAACCGTCGCCAGAACCGCCTTA
>VBGR01000048.1 GCA_005880695.1 Chloroflexota bacterium | reverse complement strand
GAGCCTGCCGGTCCAGTTCCAGCGGATGGATATCGAGCAGCTGAACTTCCCGTCTGCCAGCTTCGACGCGGTCGCCTGCGGCCATGGCCTGCAGCTGACACCCAACCTGGGCCGGGCACTGCTGGAGGCCCACCGGGTGCTCAAGCCCCGTGGACCCTTCGGCGCCAGCCTCCCGGTCGACCCGCCGGAGCCGGTGCCGGCTGCCGCAGCCTTCGCGGCCGCCCTCGACGCCCGGCTCGGCGCCTGGGAACCGCCGGGCGATCTTGACGCGACCCGGGCGATAGCTGGAGACGCCGAGCGGCTGCGCTCGGCCGGCGTGGCCGCCGGCTTTCGCGAGGTCGAGGTCGAGCAGCTGACCGCGGAGCTGGCCTGGGAAGGCCCCGGCCAATTCGCGACGAGCCAGCTCGAGTGGTGGTCGCAGGCGGACCGCATCCGCGACTTCAGCAGCCACGTCAAGTCGCTCATCGCCAAAGAGACCGAGGCTGCCGTGGCTCGCGTGACCGGTCCGGGGCCCTTCAGCACCCTCAGCGCATCGCTGGTGCTGACCGCGCGAGCGTAAGAGTGATAATCACTCGTCTCATGCCCAGGTGGGCCCGATCGGTGGCCATTTTCACTCTCGTCCTAACTGCGTGTACCGGCACCAGCGCACCGGTGCCGGTGCCAAGCGCGCTGCCGATCTACCCCGCGGAAGAGCCGACCCCGACCGCACCGCCGGTCCCGCTGGTCGGACCGCCGCAGTACAGGGCTCTCTGGGTGGACGCGTTCCACGACGGCATCAAGACCAAAGCCCAGGTGAACACGCTGATCGACCGCGCCCACCGCGCCAACCTGAACGCACTCTTCGTTCAGGTGCGCAAGCGCGGTGACGCCTACTTCAACCTCGGGCTCGAGCCGCGGGCCGACGACCCCGCTCTCGCGCGCCGGCCCTTCGACCCGCTCGCCTACCTTGTCGACCGCGCCCATCGCGCCAACCCGAGGCTCGAAGTCCACGCCTGGGTCAACACCTTCTTCGTCGGCAAGGACAGCGCCGTCTACCAGACGCATGGCGATGAGTGGGGCAATCGCACGGCCGGGGGCGACACGGGCGGCTACCTGGACCCCGGCGTGCCGCAGGCTCGCACTTACACGCGGGAGGTCTTCGTCGACCTGATCAAGTCCTACAAAGTGGACGGAATCCATTTCGACTTCGTCCGCTACCCCGACGGCGGCGACTGGGGATACAGCCCGCTGGCGGTGGCTAACTTCAACGCAGCGACGGGCAAAACCGGCAGCCCGGACCCAACCGACGCCGACTGGCAGCAGTGGCGCCGCGACCAGGTCACAGCGTTCGTCCGGGACACCTACCACGCGCTCCATCTGGCCCGCCCCGAGATCAAGGTCAGCGGCGCCCTGATCGCCTACGGCAAGGGTCCTCGCAACGAGAGCGAGTGGCGGCAGACCGCCACCTACACGAGCGTCCTCCAGGATTGGTACAGCTGGCTCCGGGAAGGAATCCTCGACTTCGGCGTACCGATGAACTACGACCGCGATTCGAGCCCTTCGCAAAACGGCTGGTACCGCCTCTGGAACGACTTCGAGAAGGACCGGCTGGGCAAGGTCCTGATCGGCGTCGGCGCCTTCCTCAACTATCCGGAAGACACGATCACACAGATCCGGCAGGGCCTCCAGGCGACGCCAGGCGGGAACCACGCGCTCGGCATCGCCATCTACTCCTATGCCTCGACCAGCGTCTACGGCACCGACGACTTCTACCTCGCGCCCAACGACCAGGGCTACCTGCCGCGCCAGCCCTATGCGCCCAACCCCGACCCGATCGTACTGGCCAACCGCGCCCGCAGCTTCAACACCTGGTTCTACACAGCGCTCTCGGTCGCGAGCAGTTACGACGACCCGGTGGTGGGCAAGGTTCCGACCACGCCGGTCTTCGAGAAGCCAGCGCCGATCCCGACGCTCGGGTCCGGCTGACCCAGAGACCGGCGCATCCTATTCGGTTGTGGACTTCACGCTGCCACGCCTCTCCGATGCGCTCGAGGAAGGCATCGTCACCCGCTGGCTGAAGAAGCCGGGCGAGCCGGTCCGGCAGGGTGAGCCGCTCGTCGAGATCGAGACCGACAAGGTCAACTCGGAGCTGGAGGCGCCCGCCGACGGGATCCTTGCCGAGATCGTGGTCGGCGAAGGTGAAACCGCCCGGGTCGGCGGCGTCCTCGCGCGGATCACCTGAGATGAGCGACCTGCTGGAGCGGCTGCAGGCGATCGTCGGCCCCGACCACGTCGTGAGCGGCGAGGCGCTCGAGGAGTACACGCACGACGCCACCTTCCTGGAATCGCCGCTGGAGGCCGCCGTCCTGCCCGGCAGCACCGAAGAGGTGGCCGCGGTGGTGAAGCTCTGCGCCGAGACCGGCACCTCGCTCACGACCCGCGGCGCCGGCAGCGGGCTGGTCGGCGGACCGGTCCCGCTCGGGCGCGGCATCGTGCTCGGCATGGAGCGGTTCAGGCACCTCGAGATCGACGCGGCCAACCTGATGGCGGTCGCCGGCGCCGGCGTGGTCACGGGCGACCTGGACGCCGCCGCCGCCGAGCACGGTCTCATGTACCCGCCCGACCCGGCCAGCCTCGCCATCTCCACCATCGGCGGCAACGTCGCCTGCAACTCGGGTGGACCCCACTGCTTGAAGTACGGCCTCACCGCCGACTACGTCGTGGGCCTGACGGTGGTGCTGGCCGACGGCTCCGTGTTGAACCTCGGCGGCAAGCTCCGGAAGCGCTCCTCCGGCTATCGGCTGATGGCGCTCTTCGTAGGCTCCGAAGGGACCCTGGGCATCGTGACCGAGGTGATCGTGAAGCTCATCCCGAGGCCTCGCCACCAGGCCACGGCGATGGTCGGCTACGACACCATCGAGGCCGCCGCCGAAGCCGTCCGAACCGTGCTCCAGTCGGGGCATTTTCCGGCGGCCCTGGAGCTCATCAACCGGGAGGCGCTGGAGCTGATTCGCGACCACCTGCCGGCCGGCTTCAAATCGGGGCACGAAGCCGTGCTCCTGATCGAGCAGGACGGCAACGACCAGGAACAGGTCCTGCTCCAGCTGGCCGAGATGGTGGAGCTGATGGGCGGGGTGGACAACCGCGTGGCCCAGAGCGGGGCCGAGCGAGACGGGATCTGGCGGGCGCGCCGCCAGTTCGGTCACATCCTGATGGCGCTGCGCAAGAACGTGTTCAGCGAGGACATCGCGGTGCCCATCTCGAAGATCCCGGAGATGGTCCACCGGTTCCACGAGCTCGGGCTGAAAAACGGTGTCAGCCTGCCCACGGTGGCCCACGCCGGCGACGGCAACCTCCACCCGGCCTTCCTCTTCGACGACGACCAGCGCCACCTGATCTCACCGCTGGCCGCTCAGATCTTTCGGGACGCGGTCGAGCTCGGCGGCACCATCTCGGCTGAGCACGGCCTGGGCGCGCTGAAGCGCGACTTCGCCATCCTCGAGCACGGCTCCGAGGCGATCGGCTGGTGGCGCCGCTTGAAGGACGTCTTCGACCCGCAGGGTCTCCTCAACCCGCACAAGGTCTTTCCCGAGCAGCCGGCCGATGACCACTTCCTGGACCGGCAGCCCGGCTGGGGCAAGAAGCTCGCCAGCGGCCGGGACCGCTCCGAGGTCAGCGCTTAACGCACGGATGGGCCCAAAGCCGCGGATTCCGACCCAAAATTGGATCCCGTTGACGCCAAGCGTGCGGAAAGCATCAGCAGGCGGCGTTCAAGCGCTGCGCGTCGCGCGGGCCAGGGAGGCCGGCCGCCCGAAGAGGTAGCCCTGGCCGTAGCGGACGCCCAGCCCACCGAGCGTCTTCAACTCCTCAGGAGTCTCGACGCCTTCGGCCACCACCGCCGCGCTCATCTCGCTCGCGAAGCTGGCGATCGAGGCGACGAGCAGCTGGCGGGCCGGGTCGAGATGCAGATCGCGGGTCAGCGAGATGTCCAGCTTCATCAGGTCCGGTTCCAGCACGAGCACGTGCTTGAGGCTGGCGAAGCCGGCGCCGACATCGTCGATCGCCAGGCGAGCGCCGAGGGTCCGGAGGCTGTCGACGACCTCGCGCACGCGGCCGTATTCAGCGATCCGCGAGTGCTCCGTGATCTCGAGCACGAGCCTTTCGGGGCTGACTTCGCCGAGCAGGGTCCAGAGCGTCGGCCGGGTCAGCAGCTTGGGCGAGACGTTGATCGACATGAACATCTGGCTCGGTAGCCGCCGGAGCTGCGCGACCGCGGCCCGCAGCGCCGCCAGCTCCAGCTCGCGACCAAGCCCGACCGTGCGCGCCTCTGCGAACCACTGGGCAGGCGAACGGACCGGCTCGGTCCGGAACCTGGCCAGAGCCTCGACGCCCACCACGCTGCCGTCGACCAGGTCGACGATCGGCTGGAAGGCGACCCGGAGCGACCCGTCCTCCAGGACGCAGAGGATGCGGTCGCGGATGGCGCGGTGGCGCTCGTCCCGCTCTTCCAGCAGCCGGACCTGCTCTTTGACGACGCGCGCCACCAGGCGGTCGCGCTGCGCGGCCGAGATCCGCCGGTTGGGCACCTTTGTCGCCACGATCTGCCGGACGACGCGACGCTGCAGAGTGGCCAGCCGGGTACCTGGAATCGAGTACAGCACCGGCTCCTCGCCGGCATGCTCTGGCGATTGCCCCACTTCTCTTCAACGCACGACCCCTCGACTTCTACTCACCTGAGGCTTGCGTTATTATGCTTTGAGCGATGGCATCTGCTCACAGCGAAACGCCGGAGCTGGTTCTGGCCATGCTGGGCGCCATCCTGCGCCGCCGCCGCGAGGAGTCAGGCCGGACCCTGGCGGAAGCCGCCGAGGCGGCCGGCATCTCCCCCGGGTTTCTCTCCGAGGTCGAGCGAGGACGCAAGGAGATGTCTATCGAACGTCTCGCCAAAGTCGCCACGACGCTTGGCGTGGCCGTCGCCACGATCTACCGGGAGCTGGCGGCCGGGCTGGACGGGATGGAGATGGCGGGCCTGCCCGCGGATCCCCACCAGCAGCTGCGGCTGGCGGCCACGGTTCTGGACCCGGTGGCGCTGCGGACGGTCGCGGAGTTCAGCTCTTACCTGCTGATGCGGCAAGCGGTGCCGCAGCAGCGCCGGATCGGTTTTCAGGCGCCTGGGAGGTGACCGAGATGAGCTTTGTTCCCATGGTCCTCGAGGAGAGCACGCGCGGCGAGCGCGCCTTCGACATCTACTCGCGGCTGCTGCGCGACCGGATCATCTTCCTCGGGACCGAGATCGACGACCAGGTCGCCAACCTGGTGATCAGCCAGCTTCTCCTGCTGGAGGCCAACGGGCCGGCCAAGGACATCCAGCTCTACATCAACTCCCCGGGCGGGGTTGCCTATGCCGGCATGGCGATCTACGACGTCATGCAGCACATCCGGCCCGAGGTGGCGACCATCTGCGTCGGGATGGGCATGTCGGCGGCCGCGATGATCCTGGCCGGAGGCGCGCGCGGCAAACGGCTGGCGCTGCCCAGCGCCCGGGTGATGATCCACCAGGGCACGGCCGGCATGCGGGGCGCGCCATCCGACATGGAGATCCAGCTTCGCGAGACGCTGGCCGTCACCGAACGGGTGACGCGCATCCTCGCCCACCACTCGGGCCAGTCTTACGAGCGCGTCAAGAAGGACATGGACCGGGACTACTTCATGACCGCTCAGGAGGCGAAGGAGTACGGGCTGATCGACGAGGTCCTGGCACCCCGCCGGGGATTGCCTCTCGCGGTCGCGGTCTAGTCGACCCAGCTAGTCGAAGTTCGGCTCGCGGCGCTCCCGCCAGGCGGCCATCGCCTCTTGGTGGTCGGGTGAGCGCAGGCAGCTCTCCTGGGCGTCCAGGTAGGCCGCCAGGACCGTCGGCTGGTCGACGTCGAAAGCCGAGTTGAGGAACCGCTTGCTCTCCCGGTAGCTGGACATCGACACGTGCGTGAACTGCTCCGCCATTCCGAGCAGCTTCGGCTCCAAGCCGTCCGGGGGCACCAGGTAGTCGACCATGCCTGTCCGCCAGGCTTCTTCCGCCGAGACCAGGTCACCGTTCAGGATCAGCCGCTTGGCGACCCCGAGTCCGACGTACCGCGGCAGCCGCCAGACCCCGAGTCCCGGGATCAGGCACTCCTTGACGGCCGGCAGTCCGATCTGGGCATCCATAGCGCAGACCCGGAGATCGCAGGCCAGGGCGATCTGGAACCCACCGCCGATGCAGTAGCCGTGGATGCCCGCGATGACCGGCTTGGCCATCGTCTCGAGGCGCCGCAGGGTGCGCTCCCAGGTCTCGAACCACTCGCGCTGAATCAAGCCTGCGCCCAACTCGCTGAGGTCGATGCCGGTCGAAAAGGAGGTCCCCCGGCCGGTGATCAAGACCACCTTGGCGCGGTCGTCGGCCTCCATCGTCTCGACCGCCTGGGCGAAGTCGGCCAGCCACTGCACGCTCTCCGCGTTGAGCTTGTCCGGTCGGTTGAAGACGATCCGGCCGGCGCGGCCCTCCAGCTGGCAGTCGACGGTCTCCAGGCGCAGGTCAGCCATCGAGCTCGCGCCGGTCGATGACTCGCCGCGCCTTACCTTCGGTGCGCGGCAGGACCCCCGGCGAAAGAACTGTCACCTCGACAGTCAGCCCGACCATCTCCTTGATCCGGCCCCTGGCCGCCTCGGCCAGCCTGTCGTGGCCGCTGCCTTCCTTCGCTTCCACCAGCACCTGCATCTCGTCGTGCTTCTGCTCGGTACGGTCGACAACGAGCTGGTAGTTGCCTGTCAGGCCAGGCACCGAGAGCAGCAGCTCCTCGACCTGGCTCGGGAAGATGTTGACGCCGCGCACCTTCAGCATGTCGTCGGTCCGGCCGCGGACCTTCAGCATCCGCACGAACGGGTTGCCGCACTTGCACGGCCCGTCCGAGAGGATGGTCAGGTCCCGGGTGCGATAGCGGAGGACTGGCGTCCCCCGCCGGGTCAGGCTCGTCAGGACGAGCTCGCCCTCCTTGCCGCGCGCGACCGGCTTCCCGGTGTCGGGGTCGACCGTCTCCGCGAAGAAGTGGTCTTCGAAGATGTGGAGCCCGTCGTGCTGGTGACACTCAACGGCCACGCCGGGCCCGCCCAGCTCCGTCAGTCCGTAGATGTCGAAAGCCTCCAGTCCGAGCCCGGACTCGATCTGGCCGCGCATGCCGTCGGTCCAGGGTTCGGCGCCGAAGAAGCCGGCCCGGAGCTTCAGCTCCCGCCGCACGTCCAGCTCGCCTAGCGCCTCGGCCAGGACCAGCGCATAGGAGGGCGTGCAGGCCAGGATGGTCGTGCCTAGGTCCTGCATCAGCATCACCTGCCGGGCGGTCACGCCGGAGCTGGTCGGCACCACCGTGCAGCCGATGCGCTCGGCCCCGATGTGGAAGCCCAGCCCGCCGGTGAAAAGGCCGTAGCCATAAGCGTTCTGGACCACGTCGTCGGGCTTGACGTCGGCTGCCAGCAGGACGCGCTCCATGCAGTCGGCCCAGACCTCGAGGTCGCTCCGCGTGTAACCGGTCACGACCGGCTTGCCGGTGGTCCCGCTCGACATGTGGAGGCGCACGATCTCGCCCAGCGGCACTGCGAAAAGCCCGAACGGGTAGTTGGTCCGGAAATCGTCCTTGACGGTGAAGGGAAGACCGGCAATCTCCTCCAGATTCTTGAGGCGCGCGTCGGGTAGACGCTCTCGATAGAAAGGAACTCGATCCCTGAGCCAGTCGACGAGCGCGTTCAAGCGCTGGAGGGAGGTGTCCTGCAGGACCGCCATCGCGGCACCATTATCATCGCCTCGTGGCCAGGCCCGACCGGCGTCTCTACCCGTGGGCGGTTCAGGGCAAGATCGCCCCGCTCTCGGTTTCGCACGCCAAGGGCAGCTATTTCTGGGACACAGACGGGAATCGCTGGCTGGACATGTGCGCGCAGCTCGCCTACGTCAATGTCGGGCACGGACATCCCAAGGTGGTCGAGGCCATCCAGCGACAGGCCGAGAAGCTGCCCGTGATCGCCCCCGACCACACGAGCCCGCCGGCCAGCCAGCTCAGCGAGCTGCTCGCGGAGCTCGCGCCAGGCGACCTGAACCAGATCTTCTTCACAAATGGCGGGACCGAGGCGAACGAGCACGCGATCCGGATGGCACGCCAGGCGACAGGCCGCCAGAAGATCGTCTCTCGCTACCAGAGCTACCACGGGGCCACTTACGGCGCGATGGCGGCCACCGGCGACAACCGGCGCGTCTTCTCCGAGCCGCACCTGCCGGCGGGCTTCGTGAAGACTCTCGACCCGTACCGCTACCGCTGCCCGTTCTGCACCCAGGCCGAAAGCTGCACGCTGGCCTGCGCGGACGCGGTGGAGGCGACAGTCCTGGGCGAGGGACCCGAGACGGTGGCGGCCATCCTGGTCGAGCCGATCACCGGCTACAGCGGCATCGTGGTGCCGCCCGCCGGCTACCTCCGTCGCCTGCGCGATCTCTGCGACAGGTTCGGGATCCTGCTCATCTTCGACGAGGTGATCACCGGCTTCTGCCGGACCGGCAAGATGTTCGCCTCCGAGCACTGGGGCGTGGTGCCGGACCTGATGACGCTGGCCAAGGGCATCACCTCGGGCTACGTCCCCCTTGGCGCCGCGGTCGTCTCCGACAAGGTAGCGGCGCATTTCGAGGACCATTACCTCGGCTCCGGCCTGACCTACGCGGCGCATCCTCTCGCCTGTGCGGCCGGCGTGGCCACCTTGGAGGTCTACCTGGAGGAGGAGCTGGCCGCGCGGGCCGCCCGCCTCGGCGAGCGGCTGCAGGGGCGCCTGAAGGACATCGAGGCCAGGCACCCGGCCGTTGGCGAGGTGCGCGGCCTGGGCCTGCTGGCGGCCATCGAGCTCGTCAAGAACCGGGAAACGCGGGAACCCCTGAGCCCTCAGCGCCAGGAGGTCCGATCGGAGGCCATGGCGGAGGTCGTCAAAGCGGTCTGGTCGCGGGGTGTCCGGCCGGCTTTCCGCTGGAACCTGGTCATCATCGCGCCGCCTCTCACGATCAGCGAGGATGAGCTCGACGAAGGCCTCGACGCGATCGAGGCGGGCGTGGAGGCGGCCGACCGGCAAGTGGCGGTGAGCACCCGATGAGCGAGATGCCGGTGCTGGTCACGACTACCGAACGGCCCGCCGGCTACGAGGTGAAGCAGGCCCTTGGCCAGGTCTTCGGCGTCGTGGTCCGCTCCAGGGGCCTGGGCGGCAACATCATGGCCGGCCTGCGCGCGCTGGGCGGAGGCGAGATCGTGGAGTACACCAGGCTCGTCGAGGACACTCGCCGGCACGCTGTCGACCGGATGGTGCAGAACGCCCGCGCGATGGGCGCCAACGCGGTGGTCATGATGCGCTTTGACTCCTCCGAGATGGGCCAGACAATGACTGAGGTGGTCGCCTACGGCACGGCCGCGATCGTGGAGCCGGTTCGATCAACCTGAACCTGCTGGTCAACGCCGGCTTCGCGATCGGCGTGATCGCTATCGCGCTGATCAGCTGGTTCTTGGTCGACAAGCGCTATCGCGGCAGTCGCGGCGGCGACCTGAAGCCGACCAACGAGGTTTTCAACGACCCCACCACCGGCAAGCGGGTGCGCGTATTCGAAGACCCAAAGACGGGCGAGCGGCAGTACCGCGACGAGTCTCCTTAAGTCGGCTGCGCGTCCCTGACCTTCTCGGCGACCTGCTTCAGGAGCTCGTAGGGATGCGCGCCGACCACGAGGTAGCGCATGCCGAAGATGTGGGCGGGAATGGCGTTGATGCCGACCTGCATCGCCTCCCGCCGGTTGGCGTCGATAACTTCCTCGTAGCGACCTTCGTCCAGCGCGCGCTCCAACTCGGTGGCGTCAAGGCCCTGGGCAGCGGCGATCCGTGTCAGGTCAGCTACTTCCTCGAGCTTGGCGGTGCCTTGCCAGTGCGCTTCGAAGAGCGCCCGGTGGACCTGTTCGAACTTGCCGTTCTCGCGCCCGAATTCCGCGGTTGCGAGAGCCTTGCGGGTGTTGATCAGCCGGTCGCGCGTCTTCATCGTGAGGCCGAGCTCGGCCGCCATCACCCGCACGCCGTCGCCTCGGCTCCGCCAGTTCGGGCCGAAGTATTCGTCCCGCGAGATTCCTTCCGGTGGTATGTCCGGGTGCAGCTCGAAGGGCAGCCAGGTCACCTGGGCGAGGCCTTCTTCAACCAGCCGGTCGACTCCCACGGAGTCGATGTAGCAGAAGGGTCAGACGTAGTCCGAGTAGATCAGCAGCTCGGCGGGTGCGGTCGCCATGCGCACAAAGTAAAACCCCGCCAGTCATCCAGCGGGGTTTGTCTTCCCGGCTGGAGCAGCCTAAGCGGCGCGAACGCGCGTCGCTCGGGGGCCCTTCTGGCTCGGCTCGACGTCGAAAGTCACAGCTTCGCCGCCGTTCAGCGAGTCGAAGTTGAGCGACCCGTCGAGCCCGCTTCGGTGGAAGAAGTACTCCTTCCCGTCCTCGGCGGCGATGAAGCCGAAGCCGCGGTCGGCCACGACCTTCTTCACGGTCCCTGCTGGCATGTCTGCCTCCTTGCTTCCTTCTCTTGACATCAGGCGAACGCCGCGGGAAACGAGAAGGAATCTGGACCGCGCCGGGCCGTCGCCCGACTTCCGGGCGATACGGCCACTCTAGCAAAGCCGGCTCGGGCCCGCCGCGAGCCCGCAAGCAAGTTTGGTAGCCTCACCCGCATGCCCGCCCGCGTGACCTGCCTGAGTCCTTTCGACGAGGCGACCGTCCGCGGTCTCTTCAAGGGCAGGCACGAGGTGGACGTGCAGCTGGTGCCGGAGCCACCTTGCCAGGACGCGGTCCTGAAGGCGGTGCACGAGGCGCACCTGGTGATCGCCGACAAGCGGCACAAGCACCGCATCGATCGGCGTGTGCTGGAGAACATGCGCAATTGCCAGCTGATTCAGCAGGCCGCGGTCGGCTTCGACACCATCGATCACCGGGCCGCCGCCGAGTACGGAATCCCGGTGGCGAATGCGGCCGGCTACAACAAGGAGTCGGTCGCCGACCTGACCATCCTGATGATCCTGAACCTGCTCCGGCACGCCGCCTTCCTGGACCGAGACCTCCGCAAAGGCGGCTGGGACCGGACGCATTCCGGCCACCAGCTTGGCGACCTCACGGTCGGGATCGTCGGACTCGGCAACGTGGGCGCCACGGTAGCGCGGCGGCTGACAGGTTTCGGCTCCCGCGTCATCTTCACGGACGCCCTGCCGCGTGAGGTTCCCGGCACACAACCGGTCGACCTCGACACGCTGCTCCGGCAGAGCGACGTGGTCTGCATCCACACCCCTCTGGATGTCGACACCGAGCGGCTGATCGACGCCGAGGCCATTGCCAAGATGAAGCCAACGGCCGTCCTCATCAACGCGGCCAGGGGGCCGATCGTGGACGAAGCGGCCCTTGTGGCTGCGCTGCGTGAAGGCAGGCTGGGCGGCGCCGGCCTGGACGTGTTCGAAACCGAGCCGCTGCCGGCCGACTCGCCGCTGCGCTCGCTGGAGAACGTCTTCCTCTCGCCGCACGTGGGCGGGAACACCTTCGAGGCCGAGTCCTTCCTACTGGAAGTGGTCGGCGCCAACTTGAACCGCATCCTCGACGGCGAGGAGCCGGTCAACATCGTCAACGGCGTCACCCGGGTCACCGCCAGATGACGCTGCGCGATCTCTGGAGCGAAGGGCGCGTCAGCTACGGCGCCTGGTGCACGATCCCGAGCTCGTGGACAGCGGAGATCGCCGCCCGCAGCGGCTACGACTGGGTCTGCATCGACACCCAGCACGGCCTGATCGGGTACGACGCCATGCTGCCCATGCTGCAGGCCTGCGCGGCCGGCCGCGCGCCGACGTTCGTGCGAGTGCCCTGGAACCAACCGGCCGACATCATGAAAGCCCTCGACGCGGGAGCCGAGGGAGTGATCGTGCCCATGGTCAACTCCGCGGGCGAAGCCAGGCAGGCCGTGGGCGCGTGCCGCTATGCACCCGACGGATATCGGAGCATGGGGCCCATCCGGGCTCGAGTCGTGCTGCCCGACTCCGGTCCGCGCAGCTCGGCCGGCGTCGTCTGCGTGGTCATGATCGAGACCAAAGACGCGATCGCCAACCTCGACGCGATACTCGACGTGCCGGGCATCGACGGCGTCTTCGTCGGCCCGAACGACCTTGCCGTCTCCCTCGGCGTCACACCGACCTACAAGGGCGAGGATCCCGAGCACCGCCGAGCCATCGAGACCATCGCCTCCGCCTGCGCCAGGCGGGCCATCCCCGCCGGGATCATGTGCGGCACACCCGAGGTCGCCGAGCAATGGCGCCGCGCGGGCTTTCGGTTCCTCGCGATCGAATCCGACACGCGGCTGCTGACGATCGGCTCTGAACAGGCGGTGCGCAAGGCCAGAGACCTGGCGAGCCAGCAAGCCCCGGCGCGCGCGTGAGCCCGGAGACCCTGCAGGCCCTCCTCCGATACGACAGCTGCACGCTCAGCAACGCCGTCGAAACCTTCGACATCCGGCCGCGCAGCAGCGGCTACACGGACCACACCATCCGCTCGCTCTTCCCCGACCTGGGCAGGGTCGTCGGCTACGCCGTGACCTGCACTGTGCGCTCCCGCGAAGAGGGATCTGGGATCGACCAGGACGCCGTCTGGCGGCACGTTCTCTCGCAGCCGGAGCCCCGCATCCTGGTCGCCCAGGACATCGACGAGGGACTGCCGGGCGGCGCGATGTTGGGCGAGGTGATGGGCACGACGTTCAAGCGCCTGGGCTGCGCGGCGCTGGTGACGGACGGCACGGTCCGCGACCTCCCAGAGGTTCGCGCCATGGGCCTCCAGGTCTTCGCGCCCGGAACCAACCCGTCCCATGCTTACGTGCGGATCGAGTCGGTCGGCGACGAGGTCACAGTCGGGGGGCTGACCGTGCGCCCGGGCGACCTTCTGTACGGTGACCTGCACGGGGTCCTTTCGATCCCAGCCGAAGTGGTCGACAGGCTGGCCACGGCGGCGGACGCGATCATCGAGCGGGAGCAGAAGCTGATCGGCTGGATCCGTTCGGACGACTTCACGGTGGAACGGTTGGAGGAGATGAGGAGAGTCAGGCATTGAGCGAGCTGCTGAGCCGGCGCATCTTCGAGGGCAAGGACCGGGCCGGAGCTCGGGCGATGATGAAAGCGATCGGGTTCACCGACGAGGACCTGGCCCGGCCGCAGGTCGGCGTCTCCCACAGCTGGATCGAGACCATGCCCTGCAACTTCAACCACCGTGAGCTGGCTCAGCACTTGAAGACCGGTGTGCGGCAGGCGGGTGGCAACCCCCAGGAGCTGAACACGATCGCCATCTCCGACGGCGTGACGATGGGCACGCCCGGAATGCGGACGTCCCTCATCAGCCGCGAGCTGATCGCCGACTCCATCGAGCTGGTGGCGCGCGGCCACTACTTCGATGCGCTGGTCTGCCTCACGGCCTGCGACAAGACGATCCCGGCAGGCGCCATGGCGGTGGCTCGCCTGGACCGCCCGGGGGTGGTTCTCTACGGCGGCTCGATCGCGGCCGGGCGCTTCGGCAATACCGACATCACGGTTGGTGACGTCTATGAGGCGATCGGCGCCGAGGCCGGCGGCAGGATCACGGCCACCGAGCTGAAGCAGATGGAAGATGTCGCGTGCCCGGGCGCGGGTGCCTGCGGCGGCCAGTTCACGGCCAACACGATGTCGATGGTGATGGAGGTGATCGGCCTCTCCCCCGTCGGCTACAACTCGATTCCGGCCATGCACGAGCGCAAGCCGGAGGCGTCCATCGAGGCCGGCAGGCTCGCTCTCCAGGTCTTGAAGCACGATCTGCGGCCCTCGAAGATCCTGACGAAAAAGGCGTTCGAGAACGCGATCGCTGCAGTCGCGGCCAGCGGCGGCTCCACCAACGCGGCGCTCCACCTGCCCGCTCTCGCGGCGGAGGTGGGGATCGAGCTCACGCTCGACGACATCGACCGCGTCAGCCGGCGGACGCCACTCCTGGCCGACCTGAAGCCGGGCGGCCGCTTCGTGGCTGTAGACCTCTTCAAGGCCGGCGGCATCCAGCTGTTGACAAAGCGGCTGATCGAGGGCGGCTATGTGGACGGATCGGCGCTGACGGTGACCGGCCGCACGCTCGGCGAGGAGGTCGAGCGCGTGAAAGAGACGCCCGGCCAAGAGGTGGTGCGCCCCCTCGATCGCCCGATCAAGGAGGAGGGCGGCCTGGTCGTGTTGCGCGGCAACCTGGCGCCAGAGGGCTCCGTCTCCAAGATCACCGGCCACACGATGACGTCGTTCAAAGGTCGCGCCCGGGTGTTCGACGATGAGGACACCGCGTTCCACGCGGTTACCGAAGGCGCGGTGGGTCCGGGCGACGTCGTGGTGATCCGCTACGAGGGTCCCAAAGGAGCGCCAGGGATGCCCGAGATGCTCGCCGTGACCGGGGCCATCGTCGGGCGGGGCTGGGGACAGCAGGTCGCACTGGTCACGGACGGCCGCTTCAGCGGCGCCACCAACGGCCTCATGATCGGGCACGTCTCGCCGGAGGCAGCCCGGGGCGGCCCCATCGCCGGGCTCCGGGACGGGGACACGATCAGCATCGACGTCGCCGCCCGCCGGGTGGAGGTCGAGGGCGTCGACCTGGCCGCGCGGCTGCGTGAATGGAAGCCTCCGGAGCCGCGTTACCGGGCCGGCGTGATGGCCAAGTACGCGGCGCTCGTCGGGTCCGCGGCCGAGGGCGCCGTCACGAGGCCCGTCTGACAACGGCCCGTCGCTTCCGCGTCGGCTACCAGATTCACCCCCAGCACTGCACCATCGAGCAGATCCGGGAGGCTTACCGAACCGCGGACTCGCTGGGCGTCGACTGCATCTACGTCTGGGACCACATGCATCCGCTCTACGGCCCGCCCGACGGCAACCATTACGAATGCTGGACGATCCTCGCCGCGATGGCGGTGGAGACGAAGCAGGCCGAGTTCGGCGCGCTGGTCAGCGCCAACAGCTACCGCAACCCGGAGCTGCTCGCCTATATGTGCAGCACCATCGACCACCTCTCGGGCGGCCGGGCGATCCTCGGCATCGGCGCCGGCTGGTTCGAACGCGACTACCAGGAGTACGGCTACGAGTTCGGCGATGCTCCATACCGGCTGCGCGACCTTGGCAAGGCGCTGCCGCGGATCAAGTCACGGCTGGGCAAGGTGGTCCCCCCACCGCGACACAAGATCCCGATTCTGATCGGCGGCTCGGGCGAAAAGGTGACGCTCAAGCTGACCGCACAGTACGCGGATATGTGGAACACCTTCCCGCCGGCCGACAACTACGCCAAGAAGAGCAAGGTGCTCGACGACTGGTGCGCGAAGGTCGGCAGGAATCCGGCCGAGATCGAACGCAGCATGTCGATCAACGCCGAGATGGTCGACGGGGACCTCGACGAGTTCCTTCAGGCCGGGGCCCAGCAGCTGATCATCCGAGGCATGCAGCCTTTCGACATGAAACCAGTCGAGGCGCTGCTTAGGAAGGCTGGCGCTTAGGGGGCGGCGTCGGTGTAGATCGGCCCGGTTGTCGTGACGTGGCCGTCGGGGTACACGGTCTGCGCCGAGATACCGCCAGAGGGGGCCTGAGGATGCGAGTGGGAAGCCGCGTAAGCGTCGGCTGCCGCCAGGGCCAGTGCTGCCGCGATCAGCAGCAGCAGCGAACTCGACGGCAGCCGCAGCTTGCTCCCCTGCGCCGGATTACTCCCCTTCACGAGGCCCCTTTCTTACGCTCGCCGCAGCTTACAGCAGTTATAGCAACAATGTCCAGAGTTATTTTTGTTGCCGCGGGCGTCTGTCAGTCGATGACACCAGTGCCAAGCCCCTTCGCGTAGGTGTCGGCGAAAAAAGCGCAGGAGACGGCGACGGGCGCCACGCCCAGAAGTATGGCGGCAAACGTGAATCCTGCATCGTTGATGTCGACGCTTGTGTGCGCCACTTCAGAGATCAAAGTCTGGGCGCCCGGAGCTGAGAGGAAGGCCAGGCCGTAGAGGTAGTCGTTGAAGGTGATCGCGATCCCGAAGAGGGCGACCGCGGCCAGGACCGGCAGGGCGACCGGGAGCAGCACGCGGGCCAGGATGCGGAGGTCGCCGGCGCCCTCCAGGCGTGCCTGCTCGACCAGGTCGGGCGGGAGGTCCTTGAAGAAGTTCCAGAGGACCCAGGTCGCGAACGGGATGATGAGGCCCGGGTAGGTGACCACGAGAGCCAGCGGGCTGTCCGCCAGGCCGAGCGCCTGGACGACCTTGATCATCGGCAGCCAGAGGAGGCCCGACGGCAGCAGGTAGGTCGCAAAAAGGGCGACCACCAGCAGCCGTGCCTGGGGAACCCGGCGGTGCGCCAGCGCATAAGCGGCCAGGATGCTCGCGCCCAGGCTGATCGCGAGCGTTCCCAGCAGGACAAGCGCGGTGTTCCCCGCCCAGCGCAAGAAGAGCGGCGAGACCAACAGCTTCGTGTAATTGGACCAGTCCGGGCTGGCAGCCCACCAGGGGTTGCCGAAGATCAGCTGCTCGTCGCCCGGCTTGAGCGAGGCGGCGACCATCCAGAGGAAGGGCGCCAGCGAGAAAACGAGGAAGGCGGTCAGCAGGGACCCGGCCGCTAGCCGCGCGAGCAGGCTCACCGGCCCGCCACCAGGCGCAGCAGGTAGACCAGGCCGATCAGGTAGACCGGGATGACCGAGAAGGAGATCGCCGAGGCGAGGCCGAGATCGCCGTTCAACAGGCCCACCTCAAACGCCATCGTGCCGACGATGCTGGTGGAGTTCGCCGGGCCGCCGCCCGTGATCAGGTACACGAAAACGAAGTCGCCGAAGGTGCCCAGCACGGAAAGCAGGGCAGCCAGCGCCAGGCCCGGCACCAGGTAAGGCAGCACGATGCGTAAGAAGCGCTGATACCAGCGAGCGCCGTCGATGACGGCGGCGTCGACGAGGTTGCCGGGCACGCTGCGCAGCGCTGCGAGGACCAGGACCGTGAAGAGCGCGGTCCCGTGCCAGACGTTCACAGTGATGAGGCTGGCCATCGCCAGGGGCCCGGTTCCGAGCCAGGCCACGTCGCGCTGGATCAGGTAGTTGATGCCTCCGTGAACGTTGCTGAGGAGGTAGTACCAGGCGACGGCACCCATATCGGCCGGGAAGATGAAGGGCAGGAAAAGCACGGCGTAGACGATTCGCCGCCCGGGAAACGGCCGGGCCAAAGAGAACGCCAGCAGCAGGCCGAAGACCGCCTTCAAGGCAGTGCTGCCAGCCGTGTACACGACGGTGTCCCGCACCGCATCGCCGTACGTCCCCAGCCCGAAGAGGAAGCTGTAGTTGGCGAGGCCGACGAAGTGGCCGGCGCCGCCGATCTGGACACTCGTCAACGAGAACCAGAGCGCCGTCGCAAGCGGGTAGGCGATCACGCCCAGCACAAAGGCGAGCGCGGGGGCGAGCATCCCCAGCGTCAACAACCGTCCGCGGACGGCGGTCAAAGTCGTACCGGTGCTTAGCCCTTGACCGCGCCCGCGGTCATTCCGGCCACGAAATAGTCGACGAAGAAGGAGTAGAGGAGCGCCACCGGGATGGAGCCAAGCAGGGCGGCCGCCATCAGCACGCCCCAATAAAACTCGTCGCCTTTGATGAATTCGGTCGTAACGCCGACGGGGATGGTCTTGGAAAGGCTGTCGTTCATGAAGATCAGCGAGTACAGGAATTCGTTCCAGGAGAGGGTGAACGCGAACATGCCGGCCGAGAGGATGCCCGGCAGGGCCAGAGGGATCGCGATCCGCATCATCGCCTGCCAGCGGCTGGCGCCGTCGACCAGGGCCGACTCCTCGAGCTCGCGCGGGATGCCCTTGAAGTAGCCGATCAGGAGCCAGGTGCAGAACGGGATCAGGAAGGTCGGGTAGGTGAGGATCAGCGCCCAGAGGTTGTTGAACAGGTGGAGGTCGCGGATCACGAAGGCGAGGGGCAGGAAGAGGAGCGTCGGCGGCACCAGGTAGGTGATAAAGATCCCCCAGCCGATCGCATCCGCGCCGCGAAAACGCAGGCGGCCGAGAGCGTAGCCGGCGAGGACGCTGCAGAAGAGCGAGATCGACGTCGAAACAACCGCGACGATGGTCGTGTTGACCGTCCAATGCCAGAAGTTGGTCTGGAAGAAGAGGATCTTGTACCACTCCAGCGTGGGCGCGGCGACGAAGAGCGGGCTCTGGTTGAAGTCGAAGAGCTCGGACGCGGATTTGAACGACGTCACGGTCATCCAGTAGAAGGGGAACAGCGTGATCAGGATGAAAAGCAAGATCGGGATGTAAATCCGGATCCAGCGACCCGCCAGCCGATCCATGAGCGGCCTCTCATTGCGCCTGCGTACAGCCGCCGTTGCCATAGCCGCCGCTATTCCGGGCGCCGGAGCAAGACGAGCACCCCGGCGATGATGATCGAGAGGACCGGGAAGAGCACCAGCGAGACGGAGGCGCCGAGCCCGATCGCGCCGCCGGGAACGCCCCACTGGTACGCCCAGGTGGCGAGCACATGGGTGCTGTTGTAAGGCGCACCGTTCGTCAGCACGAAGGGGACCTGGAAGTCGGCGAAGGTGAGGATCGTGCTCAGCAGCAGCACCACCAGCAGGACCGGGCGCAGCAGCGGCAGCGTGATGTGCAGGAACTGCTGCCAGCGGTTGGCTCCGTCGACTCGAGCCGCCTCGTAGAGGTCCAGCGGGATGGTCTGGAGCCCGGCCAGGAAGGCGATGCCATAGAACGGCATGCCGCGCCAGGTGTTGACGATCATCAGCGCGGCCATGGCGGTCGACGTGCCACCGAACCAGTTCGGGCCGGGCGCGGCTACCAGGTGGAGGTGGACGGCAACCCAGTTGACCACGCTGAAAGTCGGGTCGAACATCCACTTCCAGGCGAGCGTGGAGAGGACGGTGGGAATGATCCAGGGGAGGAGCAAGGCCGCCCGCACGAACCTCTGCAGCGGGAAGATCTGATTCAGGAGCAAGGCCATCGAGAGCCCCAGGGTGAACTTGAAAACGGTGGTCACGCCCGTGTAGAGGAAGGTGTTCCAGAAGCTGGTCCAGAACGGGTGGTCGATCTTGAACTCGAAGTTGTAGTTCCCGAAGCCGATGAAGTGGCCGGGGTCGGAGAGCTCCGCGCTGGTGACCGACAGCCAGAGGCCGAAGAGGAAGGGCCAGGCCAGGAAGGTGCCGAGGACCAGGAGAGTGGGCAGCAGCAAGATGTAGCCCATCGGGGCTTCCCTCTCGATCAGCCGCAGGTGTAGCGGGCGGCTCACACCCGCCCCCGAGACCCTTCGGGTCGCGGTGCTCATCGGTTCCTGATGACTACTCTAGCCAGGCCGCGAGAAGATCGCCTGCAGCCGCGACTCCGCCTCCTTCACCGCGCTTTCGGTGTCGCCGTTGGCGATCGCCTTGGCGAACATGTCGGCGACGATGTATTGCTGCTGCGACTGGGCCGTCTGCTTGCTCGGCGTCGCCGGCCAGCCCGGCCACTTGCCAGTCGCCACCACGTCGTGGAACGCCTTCATCTTCGGGTCCTTGGTCCAGACCGGGTCGTTGTCAAAGGCAGCGAAGGGCCCGGCGTTGTAACCGCCCGCGATGTCGGTGTACTTCAAGTAGTTGGTCTTGTCCATCAGGTACATGATCAGGGCCTTGGCGGTCTCCTTCTCCGGCGACCACTTCATGACCGCATGGTTGAAGATCAGGTTCATGGTGTAGAGGCCCTTAGGCCCGGCCGGGACCACTCCGTTGTCGCTGACCGAGTCGTAATGGTGGAACTCGACCTTCTCGCGGATATAGATGCTGGCGCCGTTCAGCGTGGCGCTGATCCGGTTGGCGTGGTAGGCCTGGTTGTTGTCGGGGTCGAGCCACTCGGGGTGGACGACGAAGCCGCCTTTGACGGCGTTCTGGGCCCAGGCGATGGCCGCCCGCGTTTCCTTCGAGTTGATGGTCACCGTCTTGCCATCGGCCTTGACCTCTGTTGCCCCGTGGCTCCAGAGGACCGGGTTCCACATCGTGAGGGAGTCCCCGTAGGCGTGGCCGTCCGTTTGCGCAAAGGGCTGCAGGTTGGCCGCCTTCATCTTCGCCGCGGCGGCGGCGAACTCGGTCCAGGTCTTGGGCCAGGAGGTCACGCCGGCCTGGCTCAAGAGGTCCGTGCGGTAGGTGAACGCGTTTGGCACGATCGTGTAGGGAATGGCCTTGTAGACGCCGTTGACCTTGCAGAAGGCGTCGTTTACCGACGCTACGGCGCCGAGCTTCGACTTCAATATGCCGACCTCGTTGCTGACGTCCACACAGGCCGCGTCATAGAGGTGCGGCCAGCCGTACTGCATCTGGATGATGTCGGGCCCGCTGTTCGACTCCACGTCAGCGGCCGTCTTCGCGATCAGCTGGTCGGCGGTGATGCGCTCGACCGCCACTGTGACTCCGTATTTGGTCCCGAACTCGGTGCACTGGCGGATGAACTCGGTGTCCGCCGCGGGCACGAAGTGGACCCACTGGAGCAGCCGGATGCTGGCGCCCTGCCGGGGTACGGGAGCCTTGCCGGTGGTGAGGGCGCCACCACCGCCTCCGCCGCCACCTCCACAAGCCTCCAGGATGGGGACCGCGGCAGCCCCGGCCGCGACCAGCCCGGCGGCTTTGAGGAAGCGACGCCTGGTCCAGGCCTCGCGCTCGGGATCGTACGGCTTGTCTTCCAAATCGGCCATCTTCTCCTCCCCGAAAAGGGAATCCCCGAATTCAGCCAATGGTAGTCTCACGATTCAACACTTGTATACCGACGAGTTGCGTGCGCGGGCTCAAAACCCGGCGCCGGTAGGCGTTGTCGGCGTCGGTCGCATGGGCCGGGGGGTGGTCGACCAGGTCGCGACGATGACCGGCCTGCGAGTGCGCGCCCTGGCCGACCTCGACGTCGAGCGAGCGGTGCGAGCCTTCACCGAAAACGGCTGGGAGCGGGCCCAGGTCACCGTCACGGATAGAGAGGGCGAAGCCCAGGACGCCCTCCGTAGAGGTAGCGCCGTGGCAACGGCCGACCCGCTCCTGGTGCCGAAGCTACCGCTGGAGGCTGTCTCAGAGTGCACCGGCGACCCGGAGACGGGCGCCCGGGTCGCGATGGAGGCGATCGCCAACGGCCGGCACGTCGTCATGCTGAACGTCGAGGCCGACGTCGTGGTGGGGCCGATCCTGGCTGAGAAAGCCCGCCAGGCCGGAGTCGTCTACACCCTCGCCGCCGGCGACCAGCCGGGTGCCATCTTCGAGATGTGCGACTGGGCCACCACGCTGGGTTTCCGGATCGTGTGCGCCGGCCGCGGGACGGTGCTCTTTCCAAACGACCACCACGCCACGCCGGAGACCTACCAGGAGATCGCCCTTCGCAACCGGATGAACCCGAAGATGTACAACGAGTTCCGCGACGGCACCAAGTCCCAGCTGGAGATGGTGGCGGTCTCAAATGTCCTGCAGATGCCGCCCGCACGCCGCGGCATGCACGAGCCTCACTGCAGCTGGCAGGACCTGGGCAAGGTCTTCTCGTTGCAGGTAGAGGGCGGGATCCTCGAAGCGGAGGGCGTCGTCGACATGGCCAACGCGGTCGACGCGAGCGGCAACTACGTGCACGAGGACAAGGTTTTTCCGGGCGTCTTCGTCGTCGTCACCTCGGAGCACCCGGGCGTCCGCTCAGCAATGGGCTCTCTCTTCGAGCCGGGCTTCGGTGGAACGGCGCAGCAATGGGGTCCCAATTGGGGTCTCTTCCGCCCCTATCACCTGGCCTGCGTCGAGGTGCCGATGTCGATGGCGCGGGCGATTTTCAGCCAGAAGCCGACAGGCGACCTCCGGGGCGGGATGGTGGCTGAGCTGGTGGCCGCGGCCAAGAAGGATCTCACTCCGGGCGACGAGCTCGACGGCGGCGGCGGCTACACGGTGTACGGCCTCTCCGAGAAGTCGGAGGTGGCGCGGCGGGAGAACCTCGTGCCCTTCGGCTTCGCCTACCACGGCCGGGTGACGCGGCCGGTGGCCAGGGACCAGGCGCTCAGCTGGGACGACGTCGAAATCGACAGGTCGGGCTTCCTCTACCGGCTCCGGGCTGAGCAGGACCGCCTCTTCAGCCCGGTGGCAGGTCAGCCTGCGTCAGGACTTACCGAAGGCGGGTAGGTCCCGAAGAAGCGGACCTCGTTGGCCTGCGACTCGAGCTCGGCCAGGGCCTCTCCGGCCGCGTCTGGGTCGCCGACTTCAAAGTCGACGTAGAAGAGGTACTCGAAGGGGCGGTCGCGCAGCGGTCGCGAGTCCAGGCGGGTCAGGTTGACTGCCCGCTTGGAGAATGCCTGCAGCGCCGCGACCAGGCTGCCCGGCCGGTGCGCGGCGATAAAAGCCAGGGATGCCTTGCTGGAGGAGGGCGCATTTTCCGGGCGGGTAGGAATTCCGCGCTCGATCACCGCGAAGCGGGTTCGGTTCGTGGGGTCGTCCTGGATGCCCTCGGCGATGATCTTGAGCCCGTAGCGCTGCGCCGCGGAGGCGCTGGCGATGGCGCCCGTGCCACTGATGTGCGCCTCCGCCAGATGGCGTGCGGCGCCGGCGGTGTCGTGGAAGGGCACCGGCTCGATGCCGTGGCTGGAGAGCCAGCGCCGGCACTGGGCGAGAGCCTGGGGATGCGAGATCGCCCTCCGCACGGGTTCGCCGTGAGCGAGCAGGCAGTGCCGGACGGGGTGCACGTGCTCCCCGACGACAGTTACCAGCCGGTTCTCCCAGAGCAGGTCGTTGACCTCCTGGACGATGCCCGCCAGGCTGTTCTCGACCGGCAGCACGGCGGCGTCCACCTTGCTGTCGATGAGCGCCTTGAAGGCACCGTCAAAGGTGTCGAAACCAACAGTTCGGGCCCCTGGCCGGATGGTCTGGGCGGCCTCGTCCGAGTACGCCCCCGCCTCCCCCTGATACGCGATCCTCAGCGCTTGGCCACCTCGGCCGCTTGAGGGTCTTCACCCCGCGAAGCGGGCTTCGCGGGGACCCCTAGATCGGGCGGCTCGAGCCAGCTCATCATCTTGCGCAGCTCGGCGCCCACCTTCTCGATCTGGTGGTCGGCGTTCTGCTCCCGCAAGGCCAGGAAGCGCATGCGGCCCGTCTCGTTCTCGTCGATCCAGCGTTCGGCGAAGGTGCCGTCCTGGATCTCGTGGAGCACCCTCCGCATCTCATTGCGGACGTGCTCGTCGATGATCCGCGGGCCCGACACGTAGTCGCCGTACTCCGCGGTGTCAGAGACCGAGTAGCGCATGAACCCGAGGCCTCCGCGGTACATCAGGTCGACGATCAGCTTCATCTCGTGCAGGACCTCGAAGTACGCCAGCTCGGGCTGGTAGCCCGCCTCCACCAGGGTCTCGAAGCCGGTCTTGATGAGCTGGCTGACGCCGCCGCAGAGCACCGCCTGCTCGCCGAAGAGGTCGGTCTCGGTCTCTTCCTTGAAGGTCGTCTCCAAAATGCCGGCCCGGCCGGCTCCCAGCGCGCGCGCGTAGGCCAGGGTGCGCTCGCGGGCGCGCCCGGTCGCGTCCTGCTGGGTTGCCACCAGGGCGGGGGTGCCCTGGCCGTCCTGATAGGTGCTGCGAACCAGGTGGCCCGGCGCTTTGGGCGCGACCATCGTCACGTCGACCGACGCATTGGGCTTGATCTGGCCGAAGTGGATCGCGAACCCGTGCGCGAACATCAGCATCGCGCCGTCCTTCAGGCTGGGCTCGATGGCGTCCCGGTAGAGCCTGGCCTGGCCCGTGTCGGGCGTCAGGACCATGACCACCGTGGCCCCCGCCACCGCCTCCGCGACGTCGGCGACCTTCACCCCGTCGGCCTCGGCGCGGTCCCGCGAACGGCTGCCGGCGTAGAGCCCGACGGTTACGTCCTCGCCGCTCTCCTTCAGATTCAGGGCATGAGCGCGGCCCTGCGAGCCGTACCCGAGGATGGCGACCCTTTCCCCAAGCTTCGGAGGGCAGTCCTTGTCGTAAAACATTTTCATCGGGCCACAGTCCCTCCTTGCATCGAGCGACTCGGACGGTGTGCGAGGGGGGCATCCCCCCTCGAAACGGTCCGCGGGTACAAGCCCCGACGGACCGCACCCCCCTGGTCGTAGTACATCTTCACCGTCATCTAGGCGCTTCTCCTCATGGCTACGGGCCCGGTCCGGGCCAGCTCTTTGATGCCGAAAGGCTTCAGGAACTCGATGAATTCCTCGACTGTCTCCGAGTCGGCCGTCAGCTCTACGATGCCGGTGGCGAGCTGGCGGGCGCCGTACTGCTCGACCGTCGGCGGAACCTTGTCGAGCTTGGCGATCAGGAGCTCGCGGCTGACGGTCGGCGCGTCGGTGATGTCCTCGACCTCGATCACCTCGATCAAGCGGTCGAGCTGCTTGGCCACCTGGTCGACCTCGGCGTGGCCGGCGTCGACAGTGAGCGTCATCCGTGAGCGGCCCGGCTCGGTGCTGGGGCCGACGGTGATGGTCTCGATGTTGAAGCCGCGGCGCCGGATCATGCCGCTCACGCGCGCCATCACGCCCGGGTTGTCCTCCACCAGCACGCGCAAGACCCGGAGCTGGCTATGCACCGTTAGGCAGCTCCCAGAAGTCGTCCAGGCCCTTGCCGAGCGGCACGATCGGGTAGACGTTGGCCTCGGGGTCGATCCGGAAGTCGATCAGGAAGGGCCCGGGTGTGGCCTGGGCCTCATCGAAGGCCGGCTTGATCTCCTCGTACCTGTCTACGCGCCGGGCTTTCAACCCGTAGGCTTCGGCCAGCTTCACGAAGTCGGGCATCACCGTGAGGTCGACCTCGGACCTAACCCCGCCGTAAAAGTCGTCCTGGAACTGGCGGACCATGCCCAGGCTGAAGTTGTTGAGGAGGACGATCTTGACCGGCACCTGGTGCTCGACAGCAACGGAGAGCTCCTGGGCCGTCATCACGAAACCGCCCTCGCCGGCGACGCACCAGACGTCCTTGTCCGGTCGCCCAAACTTGGCCCCCAGCGCCGCGGGGAAGGCGAAACCCATGGTGCCTGAGCCGCCTGAGTTGAGGAAGAGACCGGGCTTCGTGTAATTCCACCAAAGCGCGGCCCAGATCTGGTTCTGGCCGACGTCCGCCACGACGATGGCCTCGTCCTGGCAGCGCCGGTACATGTCGATCAGGACGTCCTGCGGCTGCAGGTGGCCGTTCGAGCGCGAGTACTTGAGGGGGTGCTCTTCGCGCCAAGCGTCGATCTGCGTCAGCCACTCACCGCGGTCGGCAGGCGGCGGCTTGACGTACGGAGCCATCGCGGTCAGCGCGCGCTTGGCGTCGGCAACGACCTCGAGGTGCGGCCGCACGTTCTTGCCCATCTCGCTGGCGTCGATGTCGATGTGCACGAAGGACTCCGCCTTTGGCGCCCACTCGCTGAGCTTGGCCGTTACGCGGTCGTCGACGCGCATGCCGACCATCATCAGGAGGTCGGCGTTCTGTACGGCCTTGATGTTCCAGCCGGTTCCCATGAACCCGGTCATGTGCAGGGCCAGCGGGTGCTGGACCGGGAAGGCGCCCACTCCGAGAAGCGTGGTACCAACGGGGGTGCCCGACCTCTCGGCCACCTCCAGCAGCTCCTGCTCGGCGTGGCTCAGGATCACTCCGTGACCGGCCAGGATCACGGGCCGGCGGGCGCCGGCCAGCATTTCGGCCGCGCGCTCGACCTGGACCAGGTCGGGCTCCAGGGCGGGCTTGTAGCCGGGCAGCACCGAGCAGTAGCTATATTCGAAGTCGCCCCCCTCCGCCTGCTGAACATCGCGGCAGATGTCGATCAGGACCGGGCCGGGCCGGCCGGTGGCGGCGATATGGAAAGCCTCGCTGATGACGCGCGGGATATCGGCGACCTTGGTCACGAGGTAGCTGTGCTTGGTGACCGACTGTGTGCAGCCGATCACGTCGGACTCCTGGAAAGCGTCCCGCCCGACCACGGCGGTCGGCACCTGGCCGGTGATCGCGATCATCGGTACCGAGTCCATGAAGGCAGTACAGAGGCCCGTGACCAGGTTCAGCGCGCCCGGGCCGGAGGTGGCGAAGACGATGCCGGGCCTGCCCGTGGCTCGTGCGTACCCGTCGGCCATGTGGGCGGCGCCCTGCTCGTGGCGGACGAGGATGTGACGCAGCTTGGGGTGCGCGGGGAGACGCTGATAGAGGGGCAGGTTGGCCCCGCCCGGGTAGCCGAAGATGATCTCGACTCCCTCCCTTTCGAGGGCTTCGAGGACCATGTCCGCTCCTGTCATCTATTCGGTCTCCTCAAAAATGCGAAGCCCCCACCCGGTCTGGGCAGGGGCTTCGCAGGCTGACTCTCTTTTCAGCGCGCCGGCGGCCCCGCCCTCTCAAGGGCACGGAGTACGAGGATGAGGCCCGCAAAGCTGCGCATCGAGTCAGCGATGCTACGCCATGCGCCCGTGCGCGTCTAGTGACCGGCGCACAAGGCCACCGCCAGCCGTCTAGTGTTCGTCCACCACATGGGCCCAGGTGGTTGGGCTAGGCTTGCGATCTCGTGCCGAAGACTCTTGCCTCCAAGCTGTGGGACAGCCACGTCGTCCGCCAAGCCGCCG
Source organism: Chloroflexota bacterium (assembly GCA_005880695.1). Classification (GTDB taxonomy): domain Bacteria; phylum Chloroflexota; class Dormibacteria; order Dormibacterales; family Dormibacteraceae; genus VBGR01. The sequence goes on along the minus strand of VBGR01000048.1, from coordinate 61,142 downwards.
GCGAGCCCGACCTGCTCTATATCGACCTCCACCTGGTCCACGAGGTGACGTCGCCGCAAGCCTTCGAAGGCCTCCGCCTGGCGGGCCGGCGTGTGCGCCGCCCCGACCTCACGGTGGCGACCATGGACCACAACATCGCCACCTCCCGCGCGGAAAGGCCCGACGAGATCTCGCAGCTGCAGATGCGCACGCTGGAGGAGAACTGTCGCGCCGCGGGCATCCGCCTCTACGGCGTCGGCAGCCGCCACCAGGGAATCGTCCACATAATCGGACCGGAGCTGGGCCTGACTCAGCCGGGAATGACCCTCGTCTGTGGCGACTCCCACACCTCCACCCACGGAGCGCTGGGCGCGCTGGCGTTCGGCATCGGGACCTCGGAGGTGGAGCATGTCCTCGCGACCCAGACCTTGCCCCAGCGGCGACCCAAAGACATGGCGATCACCGTCGACGGCGAGCTGCCTCTCGGCGTCGTCGCCAAGGACGTGGCCCTCGGGATCATCTCCAAGATCGGAGTGGCCGGCGGCCAGGGCCACCTGGTCGAATACCGCGGCTCCACCATCCGCGGCCTCACGCTGGAGGGCCGGCTGACCGTCTGCAACATGACCATCGAGGGCGGCGCGCGGGCGGGCATGGTCGCCCCCGACGAGACAACCTTCGCCTACCTCGAAGGGCGCCAGTTCGCTCCCCGCGGCGCGGCCTGGGAGCAGGCGCTCGACCACTGGCGGCGCCTGGTCACCGACGAAGGCGCGGCCTTTGATCGTGAGGTCGTCATCGACGCCGGCCGGCTGGAGCCGTTCGTCAGCTGGGGGACCAACCCCGGCCAGTCGGTGCCGGTCACCGGCCGGGTGCCGGAGCCCGGCTCAGAGACCGACGAGCGCGCCCTCCGCTACATGGCGCTCAAGCCCGGCACGGCGATCCAGGACATCTCGCTCGACCGGGTGTTCATCGGCTCCTGTACCAACGCCCGGCTCGAAGACCTGCGCCTGGCGGCCACCGTGGTGGAGGGCCGCCACGTGCACCCAAAGGTGCGGGCCCTGGTGGTGCCGGGATCGATGAGCGTCCGCGCGGCGGCCGAAGCCGAGGGTCTGGATAAGGTCTTCCTTGAGGCCGGCTTCGAGTGGCGGGAGGCCGGCTGCTCGATGTGCCTCGGCATGAATCCGGACATCCTCCAGCCGGGCGAGCGCTGCGCGTCCACCAGCAACCGCAACTTCGAGGGCCGCCAGGGCGCCGGCGGCCGCACTCACCTGGTCAGCCCGCCCATGGCGGCGGCGGCGGCGATCGCCGGCCACCTGGTCGACATCAGAGAGTTCCCGGGGCAGGCAGGATGACGCCCTTCGTCAAGCACAGCGGGCGGGTGGCGCCCCTGGACAAGGCCGACGTCGACACCGACCAGATCATTCCCAAGCAGTTCTTGAAGCGGATCGAGCGGTCCGGCTTCGGGGAGTTTCTCTTCTTCGACTGGCGCAAGGATCCCGACTTCGTCCTCAACCGGCCCGAATACCAGGGCGCGAGCATCCTGGTGACGGGGCCCAACTTCGGCTGCGGCTCGTCGCGCGAGCACGCGCCCTGGGCGATCCAGGACTACGGCTTTCGGGCGGTGATCGCGCCCTCCTTCAGCGACATCTTTCGGACCAACTGCCTGAAGATCGGGCTCCTCCCGGTCCAGCTGCCCGAGGCAACCGTGCGCGAGCTGATGCGGGCGGACGAGGTGACCGTCGACCTGGACCGGCTGGTCGTCAGCGCCGATGGCGTGGAGCATCGCTTCGAGATCGATGAGTTCAGCCGGGTCAACATCATGGAAGGGCTGGACGAGATCGGTTTGACGGAGCGCCGGGAGGACGCGATCACCGCCTTCGAAAGCACGCGTCCTGACTGGATGCCCACCGTCAAGGGGATGCGCTAAGCTCACGCCCCGCAAACGTGAGCATCCCCGAACGGCTCGCCGTCGTCCTCCCGGCTTACAACGAGGAAGGCGTGATCCGGCCGACTGTCGAGGATGTGCTGGCAAAGCTGCCCAAGCTCGCGACAGACCACGTAGTCGTGGTCGTGGACGACGGCAGCCGGGACGCCACCGGCGAGATCCTCGACCAGCTCGCCAGGCAGGACCCGGAGCACGTGCGGGTGGTCCACCAGCAGGTCAACAGCGGCTACGGTGGCGCCCTCCGGGCCGGTTTCGAAGCCGCGCTCGAGGCGAGCGCCGACCTTGTCTTCTTCATGGACTCCGACGGCCAGTTCGACATCTCGGACCTCGGCAGCCTCCTGCCCCGCCTGGCCGGCTCCGACGCCGTCGTCGGCTACCGCAACAACCGCAACGACCCGCCGCTGCGCCGCCTGAACGCAGCGGGCTGGGGCTGGCTCATGGGAGTTCTCTTCGGGGTCCACGTCCGCGACGTCAACTGCGCCTTCAAGGTCTTCCGAGCGGACTTCGTGCGCGCCGCCCGCCTCCGCAGCCGGGGCGCGATGATCTCCACCGAGCTGCTCGCCCAGGCCCGCCGCGCCGGCCTCAAGGTCGCCCAGGTGCCCGTCCGGCACCGGCCGCGCACGACCGGTGAGGCAACTGGCGCCCGGCCTGCCGTCATCGCCAAAGCCTTCCACGAAGCCTTCCGGCTCCGCCTCGCGCTGGCCCGCGAAGCCGCCCCGGTGGTCGAACGGCTCCCCGTAAGGGCTAGAGCAAGCCGCCGTTGACGTCGACCGCCGCGCCCACCATGTAGGAGGCGGCGTCGGCGGCCAGGAAGCAGATCACCGCAGCGATCTCGTCCGGCCGAGCCAGCCGGCCGAGCGGAATCGAAGCCTCTACGCGCGCCCGCTGCTCGGCGTCGAAGTTGCGGTCCAGGATTTGCGTCGCCGCGCCGCCCGGGCAGACGCAGTTGACTCGAATCCCGTCTGCAGCAAGCTCGAAGGCGGTCTGCCTCGTGAGGGCGATCAGGCCGCCCTTGGAAGCGGCGTAGGCGGCATCTGAGCTCAGGCTCCGCAGCCGGCCGGCCAAAGACGCGACGTTGACGATGGCCCCGCCCCCCGCCTCCTTCATCTGCGGTACCGCGGCCCGAGTGCAGAGGAAGGCGCCCTTCAGGTTGATGGCCAGCGTCCGCTCCCAGCTGGACTCCTCGATCTCCTGGGCCGGCCGCCAGGACGGCGCCACCCCGGCGTTGTTGACCAGCACCCGGACCGGGCCTAGCCGCTCGCGAACTTGGGTGAAGGCCGCCACCACTTGGCCGGAGTCGCTGACGTCGCAGGCGACGTGGAGGATGCCGTCCGGCGGCGAGCTCACGTCCAGGACCGCTACCTGAGCACCCAGCGACAACGCCCGCCGGGCGGTGGCCAGCCCGATGCCGGCCGCCCCGCCGGTGACCACGGTGACTCGCCCGCTCAGCTCCAGGTCCTGCACCGCGGTGACAGGATGGCCGAAAATCAGGGAGCGATGCTGAAAGCGGCTTTTGCGGCGCTAGCCCTGACCGTCCTTCTCGCCGGCTGTGGAGGCGGCGGTGGAGGCAGCAACACGACAGCCCAACCCCCTGGCTCCGTCAAAGTCACGATGAGCGACTTCAAGTTCGACCCGAACGCCCTCACCGTTCCGGCCGGGAAATCAGTCTTCTACCTCGTCAACAACGGCCCCGCCAGCCACGACATGACGATCGCCGATTCGAGCGGGAAGGTCATCGCCAAGAGCTCGCTGGTGCAGTCGGGCGACACCTCCACCTTCACCGTCGACAACCTGGCCGCCGGCAAGTACCAGGTCTACTGCGACGTGGTGGGGCACAAGGACGCCGGCATGGTGGGGACCCTCACCGTCACCTAGCCTCGGCTCGCGCGCGTCCTTCCGGCAGGCCCTTTGCGAAGTCCCTGACCTTTCAGTTCGTATCACGAAGGCACCTCCGCGCGTTATGGCTGATAGGAGGTTTAGCAGAACGTCATGGCAACGACAACCAAGGCGCGCAGGCACCGTCGCAGCAAGGCGAGGCCGGGCATCGAGGTGCCCGATCTTCAGACCCAGCTCGAGGAACTGCTCGACTCGGTGTGGCAGGCCGAGGCGGGGTGGCGGTTCGACGACCGCATCGACCTGGCCTTGAAGCACTCGCGCCGATCGGGTTAGCTAGAGGAACCGACACCTAGAATCCGCTCGTGGTGGGTGAGCGGAAGGGTCGGTACGTGGTCGCCCTCGGTGGAAACGCGCTGATCCCGCCGGGCGCGGCGGGCACGGCCGAGGAGCAGATGCTCCAGGTCCGCGGCGCGGCCGCCCAGCTGGCGCCGCTCGCCGCCGAGGGTGTCGAGCTGGTCGTGACCCACGGCAACGGGCCCCAGGTCGGCAACCTGCTCGTCAAGAACGAGCTGGCGCGAGCGGTCGTCCCAGCAATGCCGCTCGACTGGTGCGTGGCCCAGACGCAGGCAACCATCGGTCTCGCCATCCAGGCCGCGCTGGAATGGGAGCTGCGCCGGCTGGGCACCGGCCGTCGAGTCGTAGTCGTCCTGACCCGCGTCCTGGTCGATCCGCTCGACCCGCGCCGGCTGGAATTCAGCAAGCCGATCGGCGGCCGCGTGACCGAGCAGGACGCGACCGCGCGCGCCGACGATAGACATCGCTATGCCGCCCAGCCCGGCGGCGGCTGGCGGCGGGTGGTGCCCTCGCCGGAGCCGGTCGCCATCCTCGAAGAGGCTGAGATCCGCCACCTGCTCGACAGCGGCGCCGTGGTCGTCGCCGCGGGCGGCGGCGGCGTCCCGGTCGAAGAGGGCGCCGAAGGCCGCTACTTCGGCGTGGAGGCGGTGATCGACAAGGACCTGACAGCCGCGCTGCTGGCCCGCCACCTGGACGCCGACGCCCTCGTCATCCTGACTGACGCGCCAGGCGCGACGATCAACTTCGGCCGGCCCGACCAGCGCCTGCTGGAGCGCGTCACACCCGCCATCCTCCGGGGGTTTCAGGCCGCCGGCCATTTCAGCGACGGCTCGATGGGTCCGAAAGTCGAGGCGGCGCTGCGCTTTGTGGAAGGCGGCGGTGGGCGGGCGGTGATCGCCCACCTCGACGACGCCAGGCAGGCGCTTGCCGGCGAGGCGGGGACGCAGGTGATCCAGAAATGATCGAAGCCAGCCGGGGGCTGCGCCCGCTGCTGGCAGGACCGCTCCGGCGCGGGGTCGAGCTGGGCGCCGGCTACGTCGACTTCGGAGGCTGGGTGGTGGCGTTCGGCTCCGCGGTCCGGATGCCCAACGGCTGTGCTGGGCCGGTCCGCCTCTGGATCGGCGGCGGCAGCCTCGAGCCGGATGCCTGGTGGGACCCGCGGCCGGTGCCGCGGATACGCCTCGACGTAGACCGCCAGTGGCGTCCGGACCCCATTCGCCTGGCCGGCCGCGGCAGCGGGCTCACGCCCGCGGGCGACGACATCCTGGCGGGTTACGCGGCCGGCCTCACCCTCTTCCACGGCCGGCGCCAGGAGGCCGAGGAGATCGCCGCGGTGGCGGCGCCGCGGACCACCTCGCTCTCAGCCACCCTGCTTCGGCACGCGGCTCGCGGCGAGCTGCCCGAGCCCGCCCACCGGTTGCTCGAAGACGGGGACCCGGAGCCGCTGCGGCGGTTCGGGCATTCCTCGGGGCGCGCCCTCCTCCTCGGCCTGGCCCTGGCGTGCTGAAGGCCGAGCTCCGGCCCCGGGAATATCACGACTCGATAGTCCTGATGCTGGCCTCCCGGCGGATGCTCGACGTGCCGGGGACCGAGGCCGCGATGGCGGCGATGGCGACACCGCTCAACCTCGAGCTGCTGAAAGAGGCAGGACTCTGGGCGCCGGAGCTGGACGGCGCCGGAGCCGACGACCTCGTGCTGGCCGCGCGCGGCGACGACCCCGCAGCGGCGCTCCGCGCCGCGCTGGAGGCGCTGACCCAGCGGACCACGCCCCGCTCCACTGGAGATCACCCGGCTCCACGCACAGTCAGAACGGCGTCCAGCCAGCTCGAGGGCGCCAACCTGGCCGTGATCTCGGTGCCGGGCGAACACGCCACCTGGGCCGCCTGGGACGCGCTCAGTGCGGGCTTGAACGTCTTCTGCTTCTCCGACAACGTGAGCCTCGCGGACGAGATCCGGCTCAAGGACGAAGCGCTCCGCCGGGGTCTCCTTTTCATGGGCCCCGACTGCGGGACCGCGATCATCGACGGGGTCGGGCTTGGGTTCTGGAACGCCGTTCCGCGTGGCCGGATCGGGATCGTGGGCGCCTCCGGGACGGGCATCCAGCAGCTCAGCTGCCTGCTCGCGCACCAGGGCGTCGGGATCTCGCAAGCGATCGGCGTCGGTGGCCGCGACCTCTCGCCAGAAGTCGGCGGCCGGATGACCCGGGAAGCCATCCGGCGCCTTGACTCGGACGCGGACACCGACGTGATAGTCGTCGTCAGCAAGCCCGCCACGGCCGAGCTCAGCGCGCGCAAGCCACTTGTCCAGGCGCTCCTGGCGCCGGGCGTCGACCTGACGGAGGTCGCGCTGCGAGTTGGTCGAGGCAAGCTCCCCGAGGATCCGCCGGCGCCACCGCGGCCGGAGCGCGTCAGCGGCATCTTCAGCGGCGGCACGCTGCGCGACGAAGCCGCCCTCATCTGGGATCAAGACCCGCGCTTCAGCGCGGTCGACTACGGCGCCGACGAGTACACGCGGGGCCGCCCCCACCCGATGATCGACAACACGATCCGGCTGGAAGCGATCCGGCGCGCGGAAGGCCTGGTCTACCTGGACGTCGTGCTCGGGCGCGGCGCCCACCCCGACCCGGCTGCCGAGCTGGCGCCGGCTCTCAAGGGCCGCGCCGCGGTCGTCGTGCTCATCGGCGCCGCAGGAGACCCGCAGGGCCTGGACCGGCAGCGGGCTGCCTTCGAGGCGGGCGGCGCTCGCGTCTACCTGTCGAACTCGCGCGCTGCCCGCGCGCTGCTCTGAGCACCCCCCGCTCGCACTCAACCTAAGGTATGGAAGGAACCATGCCGATCATCGGCTCTCTCAAAGCCGTCACGGCCGGCGCCGACCTGATCGGCGAGACCGTCGACGTGCCACGCGTCTCCGTCGCATGGCGGCCGCCCCTGGACCGGCTCCAGCCGGAGCCGGCGACCGACGCGGCCAATCAGATCGCGGTGGCCAGGGTCCTGGCGGCCCGGCCGGCCTGGGTGGGGATCGGCCGCGCCCTCGACCTGATTCCGGGCATGCGGGCGGACCTCCTACTCCACTCGGGTCCGCCGCTGCGCTGGGAAGACGCCTCCGGCCCGCTGAGGGGTGCCCTCGACGGCGCACTTCGGCTCGAAGGTCGCGAATCCGCCGACCTCGAGCCCTGCCATCACCACCAGGCGGTCGGACCAATGGCCGGGGTGATCAGCGCCTCCATGCCGGTCGTGGCGGTCGAAGACACGGCCAGCGGGCGGCGAGCCTACAGCAATCTCAACGAAGGCCTCGGCAAGGTTCTCCGTTACGGAGCGAACGACGAGGTGGTGCTCGACCGGCTGCGCTGGATGGCCGCCGAGCTGGCGCCCGACCTGGCGCGGGTACTGGCAGCGGGCCCCATCGACCTCGCCGCGATCAACTCGAAAGCTTTGCAGATGGGCGACGAGCTCCACAACCGGCACCGGGCGGCCACCTCGCTGCTCTTCCGCGAGCTGGCGGTGCGCGGGTTGAGCGGTGAGTCGCTCAAGTTCGTCGACTCGAACGATTACTTCTACTTGAACCTGGTCATGGCCGCGGCGAAGGCAGCTTGCGACGCCGCCGCTGATGTGGCGAGGTCGAGCCTGGTGGTGGCGATGGCTCGCAACGGCACCGAGTTCGGGGTGCGCGTGAGCGGCCTGGGCGACCATTGGTTCACCGCGCCGGCGCCGGTCCCGGCGGGCCTCTTCCTGGGCAGCTACACGCAGGCGGACGCCAACCCGGACATCGGCGACAGCGCCATCACGGAAACGTTCGGGCTCGGCGGCTTCGCCATGGCGGCCGCGCCGGCGATCGTCCAGTACGTCGGAGGCGATGTGGAGACGGCCCGCAACGCAACCCTCGAGATGTACGAGATCACCCTCGCCGAGAACCCGAACCACCAGGTGCCCGCGCTCAACTTCCGCGGCACGCCCACCGGCATCGACGTGCGCCGGGTGGTGGAGACGGGCATCCAGCCTGTCATCAACACCGGCATCGCGCACCGGCGCGCGGGGGTCGGGCAAATCGGCGCCGGCTTGACGCGCGCGCCGATCGAGCCGTTCCTTGACGCGTTTCGCGCATTCAACGCATGAAGGTCCTGGACCTCTCCCAGGACTTCTCGATGCACACGCCGGCTTTCGCCAGTTACACCGGCCCCTCGATCAAATGGGTGAAGCGGCTGGCCTTCGATAAGGCAGGCGGCCAGGAGATCACCAGCACGCTCCACGTCAGCACCCACCTGGACGCTCCCGCCCACTTCCTGTCCGGCGGCAAGTTCATTGGCGACCTCCCGCTCGACTGGCTCGTCGGACCTGCCTGCGTGGTCGACCTGGAACGGATGGGCATCGGCGACTACGACCTCTACGGTCCAGCGCACTTCGAGCGCTGGGAGAAGGACACCGGCCTCAGGATCGAACGCGACGACATCCTGGTCATCCACACGGGGTACCACCGCTACTACCCGGAGAACTGGGCCGACGGCAGGGCCGGAGTCGACGAGACGCGCTACTTCATCCGCCACCCCGGCCCGACCCGGGAGTTCGCCGACTGGGTGCTGGCGCGCGGCCTCCGCTGGCTGGCGGTCGACGCGGGGAGCGCCGACCACCCGATGAATACCGTCATCCGCCGGCTCCGCGCGGACGAGGCCGGCCTCGCCGAGCAGAAGCTCGGCCGGTCGCTGGACGAGATCTTCCCGCTCGCCGACTACCAGGTCATGCACACAGCACTCTTCCCGCACGACGTGATCCACATCGAGAACCTGGGCGGCGAGATCGACAAGGTGCTCGACAGCAAGGTGACGTTCGGCTGCTTCCCGTGGCGGTTCCAGGGCGGCGAAGCCGCCTTCTGCCGCGCTGTCGCCTTCCTCGATTCGTGAAACCCCCACCGTTCGAGTACCACGCGCCCAGCACGATGGCGGAGGCGCTCGACCTGCTCGCCAAGCTGGAAGACGCCAAGGTGCTCGCCGGCGGGCAGTCGCTCATTCCGCTGCTCAACTTCCGGCTGGCCAGCCCCGCTCACCTGGTGGATATCAACGGCATCGCCGAGCTGGAGTACGTCCGAGAGCGAGACGGTGGCGTCGCGATCGGCGCCGGCGCGCGGCAGTCCGATGTCGAGGACGACAAGACAGTGCGCCGGATCTGCCCCCTCCTGGCGGAGGCGCTCGGCCAGGTAGCGCACCCGGTGATTCGCAACCGCGGAACGGTCTGCGGCAGCCTCGCCCATGCAGACCCTGCCGCGGAGTTGCCTGCGGTCCTGCTGGCGGCGGGAGGCGAGGTCGTCGCGCGCTCTGTCCGTGGCGAGCGGCGGATCACCGCGCAGGACTTCTTCAAGGGCGTTTTCGACTCGGCGCTGGAGGCGGATGAGCTTCTCGTCGAGGCCTGGTTTCCGGCTACGACCGGACCGTTCGCTCTGGTTGAGGAGTCACGACGCCACGGCGACTTCGCTCTGGCTGGGGCGGCTCGCAGCGGTGACCGCCTGGCCCTCTTCGGGGTCGCCCCGACCCCGGTCCTGGCCGACCCCACCGATCCGTCCCACGGCCTGAGTCCCAGCGGCGACCTGGAGGCGACGCCGGCCTTCCGCCTGCACCTTGTCGAGGTGCTGGTGCGGAGGGCTTTCGCGTCATGATCCGCGTCAATGGCCGGGAACGTCCGGACCCCACCAACGTCCGGATTCTGCTCTCCGACTACCTGCGCCACGAGCTCGGGCTGACCGGCACGCACGTCGGCTGCGAGCACGGTGTCTGCGGCTGCTGCACGGTCCTGCTGGACGGCCGGCCGGTCCGCTCCTGCTTGATGCTCGCCGTGCAGGCGGGCCGGCACGAGGTGACGACGATCGAAGGTCTCGCCGGCGAGGGAAAGCTGCACCCGATTCAGCAGGCGTTCCACGAATGCCATGCCCTTCAGTGCGGGTTCTGCACTCCCGGCTTCGTCCTCGCGGTCGCAGGCCTGCTCGCAAAGCACCGCAAACCGAGCGACCTGGAGATCGACGAGGGAATCTCCGGCAACCTCTGCCGCTGCACGGGCTACGCGTCAATCCGCAGAGCGGTCCGGCGTGCCACCGAGTTATCGAAGTGACGACTCGCTGGTTCGGCGAACGCGTCCAGCGCCTGGAGGACGAGCGCTTCCTGCGCGGCACGGGTCTCTATACCGACGACCTCGGCGAGGGTGCGCTCGAAGGCTGCTTCGTGCGGTCACCGTACGCGCATGCGCGCATCACCTCAATCGATACCTCCGCCGCGACTGCCGTTCCAGGCGTGGTCGCCGTTTACACGGCCGCCGATCTCCCCTTCGGCCAGACCGACCTGCCCCTCCTGATCCCGCACCCGAGCCTGACCCAGGGACGTACCCAAAAATGCCTCGCCTACGAGGTCGTGCGCTATGTCGGCGAGGCGGTCGCTTTCGTTGTCGCCGAGTCGAGGTACGTCGCCGAGGACGCCGCCGACCAGGTCCTCGTCGAATACGAGCCGCTGCCCGTCGTGATCACGCCGGAGACCGCCCAAGGCGCCGAGCATCTGGTCCACGCCGACGTGCCGGGAAACGTCGCGGCAGAGCTCCGCCAGGAAAGCGGCGACGTGGAGGTGGCGCTCTCAAAGGCTCCCCATAACCTGCGGTTGCGACTGCGGTTCGAGCGCGGCGGCGCCCACCCGCTGGAGGCGCGAGCGGTCTGGGCCAGGTGGCTGGAACGCGAAGGCAAGCTCACGGTCTATGACTCGACCCAGTCGCCCACCTCGATCCGGGGCGGCCTGGCGGTGCTCTTCGGCCTGCCCGAGACCTCGGTGGAGGTGATCGCACCAGACGTCGGTGGAGGCTTCGGGCCGAAGATCATGCTCTTCTACCCGGACGAGCTGCTGGTGCCTTTCGCAGCCATGCAGCTCGGCCGCCCGGTCAAGTGGACCGAAGATCGCCGCGAGCACTTCACGGCCGTCAACCAGGAGCGCGGCCAGGTCCACGACGTGAGGGTGGGATACGACGGCGAGGGCAGGCTGCTCGGGCTCGACGTCGACTTCATCCACGATGCCGGCGCCTACACGCCGTACGGGATCATCCTGCCGATCATCACCGCGGCCCAGGTGCCTGGACCGTACCGGGTGCCGAGCTATCGGGTCCGCTTTAAAGCCCTCTACACGAACGCCACCCCCACCTCCCCTTATCGCGGCGCAGGCCGGCCGCACGCCTGCTTCGTGATGGAGCGGACGCTGGATGCCATCGCCCGCGAGCTTGGCCTCGAGCGGGCCGAGGTCAGGCGGCGCAACCTCCTCCAGCCGGGTGACTTCCCGCACGAGGTCGGGGTCGGCTGGCAGGACGGCGGGCGCGTGGTCTATGACAGCGGGAACTACCCGGCGCTGCTGGAAACGACCTTGCAGCACCTCGGCCCCAAGCCGGCGGGCGAGCAGGTCGGGCTCGGTCTCGCCATGTACGTGGAAGGCACCGGCGTGGGCCCCTACGAAGGCGCCCACGTGCAGGTGCTGGTGAGCGGCGAGGTGGTCGCCTCGACCGGGATCCCGACGCAAGGCCAGGGCCATCAGACGGTTTTCGCGCAGGTGGTCGCCGACGAGCTGGGCGTGCGGCCGGAGCAGGTGGCGGTCACCACGGGCGACACTCGCCGCTTCCAGTGGGGGGTCGGCACTTTCGCGTCGCGGGCGGCGGTCACCGCCGGCAACGCCATGGCGGTGGCGGCACGCAACGTCGCGCTCAAAGCGAGGCGGATCGCGGCCGAGCAGCTGGAGGTGGACCCGGAAGACCTGGAGCTGGCTGGCGGCATGGTGCGCGTCAAAGGCGCGCCTGACCGCGGGCTGCCGTTGGCCGCGGTCGCCATTTTGAGCAACCCGCTGCGTTACGCGTTTGGAGGTGGTGCTGAGATCGCGACTCCGTTTCAGGCGCGTCCCCGCCCCGGACCGCCGCTGCCCGAAGGTGAGGCGCCCGGCCTGGAGGCCACCGGCTACTACAGCCCGCCCCTGGGCTCAACCTGGGCGGCAGGATGTCATGCGGCCTGGGTCGCGGTGGACCCGGATACCTACCGACTCCGCTTCCTGAAATACGTCGTGACGCACGACTGTGGCCGCGTCATCAACCCACTGGTCCTGGAAGGACAGATCCAGGGTGGCGTCGCCCAGGGCATCGGCGGTGCCTTCTATGAGCGGCTTGCCTACGACGCGGACGGCCAGCTGCGTAACGCGTCATTCATGGAGTTCCTGATGCCGTATGCGACCGAGGTCCCGGAGGTCGAGATCCACCATCAGGAGACTCCCTCTCCGCTCAACCCGCTCGGCATCAAGGGCGCCGGTGAGGCCGGCACGATCCCGGTCGGGGCGCTGGTCGCCTCGGCCGTCGAGGACGCGCTCGGGGTGCGGATCACCGAGATGCCGCTGTCGCCGCTCAAGCTTTTCGAGCTGAGCCGGCCGCGATGCTGACCATGGCCCGGCTCCAGCAGTGGCTCGACGCCTACGTCGAAGCCTGGCGGTTGAACCAGCCGGAGGTGATCGGGCGGCTCTTCAGCGACGATGCCGTGTACGCGTTCGATCCCTTCGACGAGGGCCCTGTCCGGGGCCGCGACGCCATCGTCAGCGCCTGGCTCGAGAAGCCTGACGACCCGGAGAGCTGGGAGTGCCGCTATACGGCGCTGGCCGTGATGGGCGACCTCGGCATCGGTCGAGGATGGACGCGGTATCGAGGAAGCGGCGAGCAGCCTGAACGCGAGTACCGCAACCTCTTCGTGATGCGATTCGACGACCAGGATCGCTGCCGCGAATTCACCGAGTGGTACCTGCAGCGCAAGCGATCTTCCGCGTCGACAACGGCTAACTAGACGTTTTTGACAGCGCTCACCAGCTCGCTCAATGACTTCTTGGCGTCACCGAAGAGCATCGTCGTCTTCGGGTTGTAGTAGAGCTCGTTGTCGATGCCCGCGAAACCGGCGCCCAGGCTCCGCTTCAGAACCACGACGTTGTGCGCCTCGTCGACCTCGATGATCGGCATGCCGTAGATCGGGCTGCCTGGCGTGTTCTTCGCCGCCGGGTTGGTGGTGTCGTTCGCTCCCACGACGAGAGCCACGTCGGTGCGCTCCATCTGGGGGTTGATCTCGTCCATCTCGACCAGTTGCTCGTAGGGCACGTTGGCCTCAGCCAGCAGCACGTTCATGTGGCCGGGCATGCGCCCGGCGACGGGGTGGATCGCGTACTTGACGTCGACCCCGCGCTTCTCGAGCAGCTCTGCCAGCTCGTGCACCGCGTGCTGTGCCTGCGCCACCGCGAGTCCGTAGCCGGGCACGATCACGACCGAGTTGGCGTAGGCAAGCAGCACCGCGACGTCGTCAGCGGAGCCGCTGCGCACTGTCCGGCCGTCCTGCGAGGGGCCGCCGCGCGCCGCCGGCACCAGCACCGCGCTGCCAAACGCGCTGAAGAGCACGTTGGCGATCGAGCGGCCCATCGCGCGCGACATCATCAGGGTCAGCAGCGTGCCGGACGCCCCGACTAGAGTGCCGCCGACGATCAGCACGGTGTTGCTGAGGACGAAGCCTGTCGCCGCCGCGGAAAGGCCGGTAAAGGCGTTCAGCAACGAGATGACGACTGGCATGTCGGCGCCGCCGATCGGCAGCACGAACGCGACGCCGAGCAGCAGCGCGAGCACCACCAGCGTCACGTAAAGGGGTGCGCTGGCCGTGACCAGCAGGTAGCCGGAGATCGCCAGGATGCCGAGAGCGACGAGCGCGTTGACCACCTGCTGGCCGGGATAGGTCAGCGGCCGCCCGGTCATCCACTCCTGGAGCTTGAGGAAAGCGATCATCGAGCCGGCGAAGGAGATCGAGCCCACCGCGGCGCTGAAGATGACCGGGACCAGGTCGCCGGGTCCGGTGGCCCCGCCCCGCAGGTAGTCGCTCGACGCCACCAGCGCGGCGGCGCCGCCGCCCACGCCGTTGAAGAGCGCCACCATCTGCGGCATGGCCGTCATCTTCACCATCCGTGCGCCGGCGACTCCGACAGCGGTGCCGATCACGACGCCGACGACGATCCAGGTGTAGTTCGTGATGTGCGCGTCGAGCAGGGTCGCGATCAGCGCGACACCCATCCCGGCCGCCGCCACCAGGTTTCCGCGCCGGGCCGTGCGCGGGTGGCTCAGGAAGCGGAGCCCGAGGATGAAGCAGACGGCCGCCAGCAGGTAAGCCGCGTCGATCCAGATCTGGGGCACGGCTAGGGGACCGCTCCGGGGTGAGGCCCAGCAGCCCGGAGGGGTGAAACCCGGCCGTTCAGGCCGTCGGTGCCCAGGATGGGGTGGCGTGCTAGGCAGTGCATCCAAAGATGCGCGACGACGCGCGCCGGGCCCCCAGACGCCGGCATCAGCGCCGTGAGGCGCCCGGCGGATCTGAGCGGTCGGATGCCGGCCATCACCCCGGGGCGGTCCACTAGGCGGCTTTCTGTTCGTCCGAAGGAGCCGGCCGGCGCCCCTTGAACATCTCGAGCATGCGATCGGTGACCAGGAAGCCGCCGACCACGTTGATTGTCCCGAAGGTGACCGCGATGGTCCCCAGCACGATTCCGATCCAGTCATGCGAGGAGCCCGCGACCAGCATTCCGCCGACGATCACAATGCCGTGGATCGCATTGGTGCCCGACATGAGCGGCGTGTGCAGCGTCGTCGGCACCTTCGAGATGACCTCGAAGCCGACAAACGCCGCGAGAACAAGGACAGTGATCTCGGCGAGAAGATGAGCGCTCATGCTGCGGGGGGGCTCCCCCCGTCGGCCCGGCCGGGCGCAGCCCTTCCCCCGGGCCTCCCCCCTGCGACCGCCCCGCTTCCCATCGACTTCAGCGTGGGTTCGTGGACGACTTTCCCGTCGCGCGTGATGCAGCATCCCTTGACCACGTCGTCCTCGAAGTCGGGCTGGAGCGTGCCGTCTTTGACCAGCAGCGCGAGCAGGTTGGTGATGTTCTTGGCGTAGAGCTCCGAAGCGTGAATCGGGACCATGGCGGCCGGGTTCAAAACGCCGTGGATCGCCACCCCCTGCACATTCACCACCTTGCCTGGCTCGGTCAGCTCACAGTTGCCGCCCGCCTCGGCCGCGATGTCGACGATCACCGAGCCCGATTGCATGCGCGCGACCATCTCCTTCGTGATCAGGACCGGCGCCGGCCGGCCCGGGATCAAGGCGGTAGTGATGACCACGTCGGATTGGGCGCAGTGGTCGGCCAGCAGCTCGCGCTGCTTCTTCAAGTACTCCTCGGACTGCTCGCGCGCGTACCCGCCGGCGCCCTCCTGCGTCTCCAGGGGCAGCTCCACGAAGCGAGCACCGAGCGAGTGCACCTCTTCGCGAGCGGCGGCCCGCACGTCGAAGGCCTCGACCTGTCCGCCCAGGCGGCGTGCCGTGGCGATCGCCTGGAGGCCGGCCACGCCCGCACCGAGCACGAACACCCGGGCCGGCTTGAGCGTGCCGGCGGCGGTCATCAGCATCGGGAAGATCTTGCCGAGGCTGCCGGCAGCGATCAGGACTGCCTTGTAGCCGGCGATCGTCGCCTGCGAGGAGAGCGCGTCCATGGACTGAGCCCGGGTGATTCTGGGGATGGCGTCAAGGCTGAAGCTGAGGACGCCGCGGGCGGCCAGCTTCTCGACCAGCTCGTGGCTGGTGAGGGGCTGCAGGAACCCGATCAGGGCCCCGCCGGAGCGCAGAAGGGCCACCTCCGGTTCCGAGGGTTTGCGCACCTTGAGCACGACCTCGGCGCCGAACGGCTCCTTCGGGCCCTTGGCGATCTGGGCTTTCGCCTCCCGGTAGGCGGCATCCGGGAAGGAGTCGTGGCCGGCCCCGGCTTCCACCAGGACCTCGAGGCCGGAGGCCGCCAGGCGCCCCGCTTCCTTAGGGGTCAGGGCCACCCTCAGCTCACCCGGGGCGGTCTCCTTGGGAACGCCGATCTTCACCGCTGGTGAGGGTACTAGAAGAGCCCTCTGGAACTAGCGAACAGGTCCCGATCGATCGGAGTTGTCAGGATGTAACGTAGAGAGCTCCCGTGTCCGAACAAATAGTCAACGACCTCACTTTCCAGGCCGCCACAATCAACGGCTCGGGCAGCCAATCGGCGAATTCGGTCCTCATGCGAGCCATCTTCTCGATGGGCATCCCGGTGGCTCCCAAGAACATCTTCCCCTCGAACATCGAAGGCTTGCCCACCTGGTTCCAGATCCGCATCTCCCCCGAGGGCTACATGGCCCGCAAGGGTGACCCGGACGTGCTGGTCGCGCTCAACCCGACGACCTGGGCGCAAGACTTGAAGGGCGTCCGGCCGGGCGCCGCGGTCATCCACGAGGCCGCCTACGCGACTGGTGACGTGCGGGAGGACGTCCACTACTACCCGGTGCCGTTCGCGCAGCTCGGCAAGACCAAGATCGAGAACGACACCCTGCGCAAGCAGCTGGTCAACATGATCTATGTCGGAGTGGTGGCGCGACTCCTGGAGATTCCCCTGGAAGCCGTCGAGCACGGCCTGCGGAGGCACTTCCAGGCCAAGCCGAAGGCGCTGCCGCTGAACCTGCAGGCGGTCCAGGTCGGCATGGACTACTGGGACCAGAACCTGGCCAAGCAGGACGCCTACGTGCTGCGTCCGATGACCGGCAAGACCGAGGGGATGATCCTGGTCGAGGGCAACCAGGCCGCCGCGCTGGGCGCGCTGATGGGCGGCTGCACGGTCGCCGCCTGGTACCCGATCACCCCCTCCTCCAGCCTCTGCGAGTACATCGGCAGCTACGCCGACCGCTTTCGCAGCGATGCGGAGGGCGGCGGCCGCCGGATCGCCGTCGTCCAGGCCGAGGACGAGATGGCCGCCGTCGGCATCGCGATCGGTGCCGGCTGGGCCGGCGCACGCGCGATGACCTCGACCTCCGGTCCCGGCATCTCCTTGATGGCCGAGTTCGTCGGTCTGGCCTACTACTCGGAGGTCCCGGTGGTGATCTTCGATATCCAGCGGATCGGACCCTCGACAGGACTGCCCACCCGCACCTCGCAGGCCGATCTCCAGTTCGCCTACACGCTCTCCCACGGCGACACCAAGCACCTGGTCCTGCTGCCCGGCACGGTCGAGGAGTGCTACGAGTTCGGTCGTGACGCCTTCGACCTCGCCGACCGCTTCCAGACGCCGGTCTTCGTTCTCAGCGACCTCGACCTGGGTATGAACCTCTGGATGACCAAGCCCTTCAAGTACCCGGAGAAGCCATTCGACCGGGGCAAGGTGCTGACCGCCGCCCAGGTCGAGGAGCTGAAGGGAGACTGGGGCCGCTACCGGGACGTGGACGGCGATGGCGTCACTTACCGGACCCTGCCGGGCACCGACCACCCGCTGGCGGCGTACTTCACCCGCGGCTCCGGACACGACGAGGAGGCCAGGTACACGGAGAGCGGCGTCGTCTACGCCCGCAACATGGACCGGCTGAACCGCAAGTTCGAAACCGCCCGGGAGGCGATGCCCCGGCCGGTCGCGTCAGGAACCGGCGCCAGCGTCGGGATCATTGCCTTCGGGTCGACCTGGACCGCGGTCGAGGAAGCACGCATTCGCCTGCGCGAGGCGCGGCTCGAGACCGACTTCCTGCGGGTCCGGGCGCTGCCCCTGGCCGCGTCGATCAAGGACTTCGTGCGGGACCACGAGCGGGTGTACGTGGTGGAGGGAAACCGGGACGGCCAGCTCTACGACCTGCTGCGGCTCCACCTGCCTCCCGAGCTCGCCGCCCGGCTCACCTCGATCCGCCGCTACGACGGCCAGCCGATCCCGGCTGACGCGATCACCCGACCAATCCTCGAGCTGGAGACGATCCCCGCATGAGCACGACCGTGAATAGAATCGGCCTCGCCCGCGATGCCTATAAGGGGGCCGCCACCACCCTCTGCGCGGGCTGCGGCCACAACTCGATCACCAACCACCTGATCAAAGCCATGTTCGAGCTCGGCGTGGCGCCACACCGCCTGGCCAAGATGAGCGGCATCGGTTGCTCCTCCAAGACGCCGGCCTACTTCGTCGAGCAGGCCCACGGCTTCAACGGCGTCCACGGTCGCATGCCCGCCTTAACGACCGGCGCCCAGCTCGCCAATCGCGAGCTCGTCCTGCTCGGCGTGAGCGGCGACGGCGACACCGCGTCGATCGGGCTCGGCCAGTTCGCGCACATGGTTCGCCGCAACGTCGACTGCACGTACATCGTCGAAGACAACGGAACTTACGGCCTCACCAAGGGCCAGTTTTCCGCGACCGCAGACGTCGGCTCTGTGCAGAAGCGCGGAGCTGTCAACACTTACGTTCCGATCGACCTCTGCGCCCTGGCCATCACGCTCGGGGGCACTTTCGTGGCTCGGTCCTTCAGCGGGGACGGAAAGCAGCTGGTGCCACTTCTGAAAGCGGCCATCAGCCACCGTGGCGTCGCGCTGCTGGACGTCATCTCCCCCTGCGTCACGTTCAACGACCACGAGGGCTCGACGAAGAGCTACGACTACGTGAAGGAGCACGAGGAGGTCCTCCAAGACCCCTCGTTCGTTCCTTACTACGAGGAGGTCCAGGTCGACTACGAGCCCGGGACCACGGTGGACGTAAAGCTCCACGACGGCTCCCACCTGGTGCTGAAGAAGCTGCACGAGCTCGAGCACGACCCGTCCGACCGGGGCGCCGCGATGAAGATCATCCAGGAGGGCCACAAGACTGGAACGCTGGTGACCGGCCTGCTCTACGTGGAGCCCGAGGCGGAGGATTTCGCGACGCGCGAGAAGTTGACCGAGAAGCCGCTGCGCGACCTCCGGGAAGAGGACCTGCGGCTCAGCCGGGAGCAGTTCGACCAGGTGATGGCAGAGCTGGCTTAGTGCGCTTTCTGCCGGCCCAGGAGGGGTGAAAATCATGAGCGTTTTCAAGCGGATGTCAGACGTGGTTCAGCAAAAGCTGAACGCCGTCCTCGACAAGACCGAGGACCCAAACCAGGCGCTCGATTTCGCCTACCAGAAGCAGATCGAAGCCCTCCAGCAGGTTCGCCGGAATGTGGCCGACGTGCTCACGGCCGAGAAGCGGCTGGAGCTCCAGGCCGCCCAGCTGCGGCAGAGCGCCGACAAGCTCAACGCGCAAGCTCAGCAAGCCCTCCAGCAGGGGCGGGAGGACCTGGCCCGGCTGGCCCTGACCCGGGCTCAGACCGCGCAAGTACAGCTCGGCGGGCTCGACCAGCAGATCGAGCAGATGAAGGAGCAGGAGCAGAAGCTGGAACTGACAGCGCAGAAGCTGCAGGCCAAGGTCGAAGCCTTCCGGACCCAGAAGGAGACGATCAAGGCGCAGTACTCCGCCGCCCAGGCCTCGACCAAGATCGGAGAGGCCGTGACCGGGCTCTCCGAGCAGATGGCCGACGTCTCGATGATGGTCGACCGTGCCCAGGAGAAGACCACCCAGATGCAGGCGCGAGCCGCCGCCATCGACCAGTTGGTGGACACGGGCACCCTGGACCAGATCGGAGCCGGCTCCGCCGACGACATCCAGCGCCAGCTTGACACCGCCACGACAGCCTCCAACGTCGACGCCCAGCTTGCCCTCATGAAGGCCCAGATGGCCGGCCAGCTGCCGTCGGGCACGGTCGTGCGCATCCAGGGCGAGGACCAGTTCCGCCTGGCGGAATCCGATCGCGCCCAGCTGGACGCCTTCGACAAGGACTTGGTGGCGGCCATCAACGGCGGCGACGAAGCCGCGTTCAAAGGGGTCCTGACCCACCTTCTCGAGTTCGTCCGCAACCGCGGCCAGAAGCTGCCGCCTGACCAGATCGTCAAGTCGGACATCGTGGTCCCAAGCGAGGACATGAGCCTCGAGGAGGCCAAGGCGATCATGGCGACCGGACCCGTCAGCTAAACCTGTCGCGGAAGATAAGGCGCCGGGCGCCCGGTTCAGGCAAGAGATGAGGCGCCTGCACTACGCCTGGATCGTTGCGGGCGTCACCTTCCTGGTGCTCCTGGCATCGGCGGGCTTCCGCTCGACGCCGGGGGTCCTGATCGTCCCTCTGGAGAGGGAGTTCGGCTGGAGCCGGGCGCTGATCTCAGTCGCCGTTTCGATCAACCTCGTCCTCTTCGGCCTGACCGGGCCTTTCGCCGCGGCACTGATGGAACGCTTCGGCCTCCGCCGGGTCGTGGTCGGCGCCCTGGTCCTGATCTCCGGCGGGTCCTTGCTGACGGTTTTCATGACCTCCCCCTGGCAGCTCTTCCTGCTCTGGGGCGTGGTCGTCGGCCTCGGGGCCGGCACGATCGCCTCCGTGCTGGCGGCGACCGTCGCCAGCCGCTGGTTCGTGCGGCGCCGCGGGCTCGTGTTAGGCGCGCTGACCGCCGCCGGAGCGACCGGCCAGCTGATCTTCCTGCCCGGGCTCGGCTGGCTCGCCCAGTACGTGGGCTGGCGCTGGTCGGCGATCACAGTCGGTCTGGCCGCGATCTCCGTCGCGCCCCTGGTGGCCCTCCTGCTCCGCAACCGGCCCGCCGACGTGGGACTGCGCGCCTACGGCGAGACGGCGCCTGACGAGGTTCCCGCGGCCCCCAGCGGCAGTCCGATCCTGAACGCCTTCCGGGGTCTCCGGCTCGGCGTCCGCTCCCGTGACTTCTGGCTCCTGGCGGGCAGCTTCTTCATCTGCGGCGCCTCCACCAACGGTCTCATCGGCACTCACCTGATCCCGGCCTCGATGGACCACGGGCTGGCCGAGGTGACAGCCGCCAGCCTGCTCGCGGTGATCGGCGTTTTCGACGTGGTCGGCACGCTTGCCTCTGGCTACTTGACCGATCGTTTCGACTCGCGCTGGCTGCTCTTCTGGTACTACGGCCTGCGCGGACTCTCGCTTCTCTTCTTGCCCTACGCGTTCGGTTCCCGCTACTTCGGGCTGGTCCTGTTCGTGGTCTTTTACGGGCTGGACTGGGTCGCGACCGTGCCGCCCACCGTCCAGCTCGCCCGCCGGGTCTTCGGGGCCCGCAACATGCCCGTCGTCTACGGCTGGATCTTTGCGGCCCACCAGCTCGGCGCCGCCTCGATCGCTTTCGCGGCGGGGGCCGTGCGCACGGTGTTCGGTGACTACCAGCTCGCCTTCATGTTCTCCGGTCTGCTCTGCCTGCTCGCCGCGGGCCTCGTCCTCCGGATCGCCCGATTCACGCCCGCCGCGCCTCCCGTGCCGGTCGCCATCGAGCAGCCCGTCTACTCCTGACCTTGGCGCGGCGGCTTCTCGTCGTCGCCCTCTCCGTCGCCTTCGCTCTCCTGCCCACGACGGCCTTCGCCCACGCCCAGCTCGTGAGCTCCGACCCGGCCCCAGACGCTGTTCTCGAAACGCTGCCGGTCCAGGTGAGCCTGGCGTTCAACGAGCCGGTGACCCCGGCTGGGCCGGGAATCCGCGTCTACTCGCCCTCCGGCGGGCAGGTCGCAGGCCAGACCCGCCGCGCTGGAAACCGCCTCGTCGCCTCGCTGGGTGAGTCGCAGGGCTTGCGCGGCACTTATGTGGTTCTCTGGCAGGTGGAGGCGGCGGACACACATCCGTCGCGGGGCGCCTTCAGCTTCAGCGTCGGCAGCCGCACGGCTAACCCGTATGCGGGCCTCTTGAACGGGGCGGCTATCGGCACCACCTCACCGCTCGGCCTCGTCCTGCAAGCCTTCGCCCACTGGCTTCACTTCGCCGGCTATGCGCTGGCGTTCGGTGTCGCGGCTTACTTCGCGCTGGTCCGGCGCGAGCCCAGGCTGAAACGGCTGATCCGAGCCGGCCTGGCGCTGCTGCTGGTGGCCGAGCCGCTGGCGCTGGTCGCCCAGCTGGCGAGCCTCTCCTTTGACGCAGACACTCTCCTCGGGGTTCTCAGCTCCGGGTTCGGCCGGCTGCTCGGGCTCCGGCTGGCGGGGGCACTCATGCTCTGGGCGCTGCTGGCCCTGGAGTCACCCTGGCCGATCCTTGCCTTGGGGGCCGTGCTGGCCCTCGTCGATGGCGCCGGCGGTCATGCCATACCGGGCCTTCCGGGCCTGGGGCCGGCCCTCGACGCGACCCACGTCGGCGCGATGGGCGTTTGGGCGGGCGGCCTGGTCGCCTACCTGGTGGCTCCCGATCGCCGCTTCGGGCGGTTGGCGCTGCTTTCGTTCGGGACCGCCGCAACGACTGGCATCCTGCTCGCCCTCTTCCACGGGCTGCCGGCTCAGCTCTTCGGGAGCGACTTCGGACGGGCGCTGCTGCTGAAGATCGGCCTGCTCGCCGCTGCCGTCGGGCTGGCCGCCGCCGGCCGCCGGCGCGCTGAAGCGATCGCGGTCGCCACCGTGCTGCTGGCTGCAAGCCTGCTGGTCTCGCTGCCGCCGCCAATCTGACCCAGCATCCCGAAGCTAGCGGTAGGCCTGGACCCCGGTTATCGCCTCGCCGAGGACGAGCGTGTGGATCTCGCTCGTGCCTTCATAGGTCAGCACCGACTCGAGGTTGTTCATGTGCCGGATCACCGGGTACTCGAGCGTGATCCCGTTGGCCCCCAGGATCGTGCGCGCGGAGCGGGCGATGTCGAGGGCTACCCGCACGTTGTTGAGCTTGCCGAAGCTGACCTGCTCGCTCGAGATCCGGCCCTCGTCCTTCATCCGGCCCAGATGGAGCGCGACCAGAGCTGCCTTGTTGAGCTCCAGCAGCATGTTGACGAGCTTCTCCTGGGTTAGCTGGAAGGAAGCCAGCGGCTTCCCGAACTGGCTGCGCGACTTCGAGTACCCGAGCGCCGCCTCGAAGCAGGAGCGGGCGGCACCAACCGTGCCCCAGAGGATCCCGTAGCGCGCCTCGTTCAGGCAGGAGAGCGGTCCCCGCATGCCGGTCACGCCTGGCAGCAGGGCAGCCTCCGGCAGCCGGACGTCCTCCAGGATCAGCTCGGACGTGATCGAGGCTCGCAGCGACAGCTTGCGGTGGATGTCGCGGGTGCTGAATCCGGGCGTCCCCTTCGGCACGAGAAAGCCGCGCACGCCGTCGTCCGCCCGAGCCCAGACCACCGCGACATCGGCGATCCCGCCGTTTGTGATCCAGAGCTTGTTGCCGTTCAGGACCCAATCCGCGCCGGCACGCCGCGCTGACGTGCGCATCGAGGCCGGGTCCGAGCCGGCGTCGGGCTCGGTCAGACCGAAGCAGCCGATCGCCTCCCCGGCCGCCATCCGCGGCAACCACTCCTGCTTCTGCTCTTCGGTTCCGTACTTCCAGATCGGAAACATGGCCAGGGAGCCCTGGACGGAGACAAACGAGCGGAAGCCGCTGTCGCCCGCCTCCAGCTCCAGACAGGCCAGCCCGTAGCTGGTCGCGCTGGCACCGAGGCAGCCGTAGCCCTGCAGATGCATGCCCAGCAGGCCGAGCCGGCCCAGCTCGGGCGCCACTTCCTTGGGGAAGGTGCCCTCCTCGAACCACTTCTCGATCCCGGGCAGGATCCGGTCGTGGACGAACTTCCGGACCGTGTCTCGGATCAGCCGCTCCTCATCGTGGAGCTGCGACTCCAGGTCCAGGAAGTCGGAGGGCTTCAGCTCGGTGCGCGGTGCGGTCTTAGCCACGTTACCTGCCCTTAAACTCCGCTTCCTGCTTCCCACCCGACGAAATCTGCGATTTCGCGGGGACTCCGGGGCGCCTTACCACGTTACCTGCCTTTGAACTCCGCTTCCTGCTTCGACAGGAAACTCATGATCCCGATCACCGCATCCTCGCTCAGGGACGCTTTGGCGAAGTTGCGAGCTTCGATCTCGAGCGCCTCCGGCAAGGGTAGGTCGAGGCCGCGATTGACCGCGTCCTTGATGAGGCCGAGCGCCACGGTGGCCGCCTTGGCGAGCCGCTGCGCCAGCTCGTCCACCGCAGCGTCCAGCTCGTCGGGAGCCACTGCCCGGTTGACGAGACCGACTTCCTCGGCTTCCTTGGCCGAAAGCCGTTTCCCCTCCAGCAGCATCGGGAGGGCTTTTGCCTTGCCGATCAAGCGGGGCAGGCGCTGGGTGCCGCCGGCGCCCGGGATGATGCCGAGCGGCGCCTCCGACTGGCCGATCCGGGAACGCCCGTCCTCGACCATGATCCGGTAGTCGCAGCAGAGCGCCAGCTCGCAGCCGCCACCCAGCGCGTGGCCGTTGATGCGGGCGATCACCGGTTTCGGGCAGGCCTCGATCGCGTTGAAGCCCGCCTGCGACCGCGTCACGAAGTCGACAATTCGGTCCGCTGCGTCGGGCGCCTCCCGGTCGACGCCGCCCATCTCGGTCAGGTCGGCGCCGACAGAGAAGTACTTCTCGTACTCGCTGGCGAGGACGACGACGCGAACCTCGGCGTGGCGCCCGAGCCCTTCGAAGGCGGCCTTCAACTCATCCGAAAGGTCCTGGGCGATCCCGTTGTTGCCCTTGCGGTGCATCACCACAGTGGCGATCGCGCCAGCGCGCTTGACGTCGACGCACTCCCCCACGGCTAGGCCGTGAAAAGCGGGATGCCGCCCGCAACCTCGAGCGCGATTCCAGTGATGTACCCGGCCTCCTGGCTGCAGAGAAACGCGATCGTGTTGGCGATGTCGGCCGGCTCTCCGAACCGCTTGAACACGGTCCGCGCCTTGAAGCGCTCGTAGATCGCCTCCTGCATCTGCATCGCCGATTTGGCCGCCTCGGAGCCGATGATGCCCGGGACTATCGCGTTGGCGGTGATGTTGTAGCGGCCGCCTTCCAACGCCGCTGTCTTGGCGAGTCCGATGACCGCCGCCTTGGAGGAGGAGTAGGACGCCTGGCCGAACCCGCCGAGGGTGCCGGCGACCGAGGACATGAAGATGATCCGCCCCCAGTTGTTCTCGACCATGTAAGGCCAGGCCTCTTTCGTGCAGTTGAAAGCGCCCGTGAGGTTGACCTTGATGTCGCGGTCCCAGAGCTCGTACGACTGCTTCGGGATGGTGGCCACGTGGTCGAGCGTGGCGGCGTTGTTGACCAGGATGTCGAGGCGGCCGAACTCCTGCTTGACCTTGGCCATCGTCTCTTTGACCTGGTCGCGGTTGGTGACGTCCATCTTGATGGCCATCGACTTGCGGCCCATCTTGCGAATCTCGTCAGCCGTCTGGTTGGCGTAGACCCAGCCCTGGCCGACAGCGGCCTGGGCCAGCACGCTGCCCGACTCTTCGGCCGCCTTCTGGAGATTGGGGTCGTCCTCGACCAGGATGTCGGTGATCACGACGTCGGCGCCGCTGCGCGCCAGCGTGAGAGCGTCTTCGCGGCCGAGACCGCGCGAGGCGCCGGTGATCACGGCAACCCTTCCTGATAGGTCGTACATGCGTGCCCCCTTTAGTGAGGTGACGAACTAGGCGGTAACTTCGGCAAACCCTTTGCTGAGGACCATCTCACCTTTCTGGTTGACGGCTTCCAGCTCCAGCTGGAGCAGGCCTCCCGCCTCGCCCGCGACTCGTCCCGAAAACTGGATCACGTCGCCGGGCAGCACCATCGCGGCAAAGCGGCAGCGCAGCCGCCGAAGTCGGTGGTGGTCCCCCGCCCAGCGCGTCACATAGGTGGCCAGGTGCCCCATGCCGAGCATGCCGTGGGCGATCACGCCGGGCAGGCCGACCGAGCGCGCGAAATCGTCGTCGAGATGAATCGGGTTGCCATCGCCGGAAGCCTCCGCATAGGCCGTGATGTCTTCCCGCGTCACCTTCCAGCTGTAGGCCGGCAGCCGGGTCAAGCGCGGATCACGCTGGTCATCCTGGAGGCGCAGACCGGCCCGCTCTCAGCGCTGACGGCCGTCTCATATTTCAAAAATCGCAGATTCCGCCGCGAATCGTCGCCGGTGACGGTTCCGACCGCGGTCACCGTCTCCCCCACCTCCGGATGGCGCTCCCAGCTGAATTCCTGCTCAGCGTGGACGAGATGGGCGAAGTCGACCGCGGCCTCGGAATCCTGGAGCAGCTGCGGAAAGGTGGCGAAGAGGGCGTACACCGCGGCGTAGGTGGGCGGCACCCCGGCGCCCGGATCGGCGCCAATGACGCGCGCGAAGGCAGCCACTTGCTCGGCCTCGAGTGTCAGCTCGACCGGCGGATAACTTTTACCCGCGACTCCCACCAAGCGCCCCGTACACGTCGATCTCCCGTTTCTTGGCCATCGCCGTCTCGAGGTCGTCGAAGTGCAGGAAATGGCCCTGGCCGTGGAGATACCAGCCTCCGCCCTCGTCACGGGTGACCTTCATCTGGGGAAGGTCGATGACGTAGACCTGTCCCGACGGTGAGACACGCAGCTTGGTCAAGGGGTTCCCCGCCGCGCCGAGGATTCTGGGGAGCCCGTCACCAGGCCATCCGCAGCCGCCCGGCCATCCGGCGCAGGAGGTGCGGGCGCAACTGCCGCCAGATCTCGACGATCGCCCCGCGACGCGTGCGGGAGAGCGCCTCCGGCGCATAGGCAAGCACGACGAAATTATCGGTGAGGTCGCGGATCGGGGACGCTGCCTCGGGCATGGCGGCCGCCAGCCGGCTGCCGTACTCGGTAGGCGTTTCCCCCTCCCTCGGAGGGTGGCCCGCGAGCCGGCTCAGGAGCGCCAAACGGTGCCAGATCCGGCCAGGGTCGCGCGGCCGCAGGTACCGCGAGACCAGCACCAGGGCGAGTAGAAGCAGGAGGAGCCCCACCAACGGTACGGCCAGCCAGTACGCCGTGTTGGCCTGCCTGGCCTTCGCCTGCTCGGGAATGTCCGGCTCGTTGAAGCCCCTCCCGCTGCGGGCGAGGCTGCCCGTCTCGGCGTTCGGGACCGCACCTGCCTGCACCGAACACTGGGCGTCGCTGCTGCAGCCCTGGTCGGTGGCGGCCCGGGGGATCGGAAAGTAGCCGCCCTGGATGTCCGGCGTCGGCTCGAAGGGGACCCAGCCGAGGTGCGGGAAGTAAGCCTCCACCCAGGTATGGGCGTCGAGGTCGCGGACGACGTACTGCTTCGTCTTAGAGTCGTAGGTCCCTGCTCCATAGCCGTTCACCAGCCGGGCAGGAATGCCCGATGCGCGAAGCAGGTCGCCCATGGCGCTGGCGAAGTACTGGCAGTAGGCGGCCTTCGAGCTGAAGAGGAAGAAGTCGATCGGGTCGACCCCCGGAGGAACGGGCTGAGGCGAGAGCGTGTAGTTGTAGTTGCTGCGCAGGTAGGTCTCGATCGCGGTGGCTTTGTCGTACGGGTTGTCGAGGCCCTGCGTGATGGAGCCTGCCAGCGTCGCGATCTTCTGGAGGAACGGGTCCAAGGGCCCGGCCGGCGGCCCGGCCGCGGGCGCGGGCACAACGCCGGGCGCGGCCTGGACTCGCGCCACACCGGAGATCGCCTGAAAAGGCGCCACCCAGCTCGGGTAGTCGGTGCCCGCATTGCGGAGCTCGGCCTCGGTTGGGTTCGGGTACTGGACGTTCACCCGGTACTTGCCCAGTGAGCTGGGCGGATGCGTGCTGGAGACACGGTCGATGTTCACCAGCGGGGGCGGCGCGCTCGTTCGCAAGGACTCGAACACGGTGACGTCGCGGTTGATCTTGAGCAGCTGCCCGGGATAGAAGAGGACGTCTGGAGCTACGTTCGGCGGCCGGTCCATCGTGATGTCGAAGGTGCCGGTCTGCTGCGAGAGCAAGGCGAGGTCGGCGTAAGGGATGGCCTCGCTCTTGGCCACGAAAGTCTGGTAGCCGAATGGGTTCGGGATGTACGACCACTCATAGCGCCGCAGCCCGGTATCCAGGTTGACGCCCCGGAAATAGCGCGGGCCTGTGTACTGGCTGCTTACCGAGTACGTGAAGACGACGTTGCCCTTCGGCTTCAGGGGTCCCGCCAGCCCCGCTTCAAGCGCGAAGCCAATCGAAAGCGGCGCGGTCCCGCCGTGGCCGATGAGGACCTGGCGGCTCAGGTTCTGCTGGAACTGGGCCCAGTCGCGGAAGACCCCGTTCTCCACGTTGACTGTGGCGTCCTGGGAGCTCAGCGGCGGCAGGAAGATCGCCACCAGCATGACCACGACGGTGGCCGCGACGCCGGTCTCCCAGAAATCCCAACGGGAGTCCGAGCTGAGCTTGAGGCCGCTGCGGAGCGCGGTCAGGAGCGAAGCGCGGTAGCTGTTCCAGAGCAGCAGCGCGAACGTGATGAGTAGGAAGAGGAGGGTGTAGCCGTTCTGCTCATCCCTCGAGTTGAGGATGTTGGTGGCCAGGATGGCCGTGCCCGGATAGAGGCCGACGAGGGGCCGGCGCCAGCGGACGACGCACCAGGCAAGCCAGCCGCCGACGACCCAGAAGGCGGCGCTGCCGACGAAGAGGAAGAGCGAGGCGTCGCTCTGCTGGTCGCTCGCGTTGATGCGAGCGATCCAGGTGTCCGGGCTTGGGATCCCGAAGGGATCGCTCGGATGCGCCAGGACCAGCGCGTGGGCGTTCAGCAGATAGGGCACCAGGACGGCTCCGACCAGCCCCAGGGTCAAGGAGACGGCCGCCGGCAACGGCCGCACCAGCGCCAGAAGACCCATCACAAGGGCGGCCCAGATGGCGACCTGGACCCAGAGCTCGCTGCCCTTCACCCACTCCATCGCGACTGTCGAGTTGGCCAGCACCATCACCAGCAGCAGGACCAGGACGAGTGTCGGGATCTCCGAGACCGGCAGCCAGCGGCGGAGGCGGTCGCTCATCTCAGGCATCCACCAGGCGGGCGGCCTGACGGGTTCGCATCAAGCGGCTGAAGTCGTCGCCTTTGCGGACGACATAGAGCTCGACGTCGGTGTGAAGCTCGAACGTCAGATGCGGCTCGGGCGCGCCGAAGCTGGCAGCGTCAACGTAAAAGGCGACCCGGGCGGTGCGGCGGCCGGGCAGCGCCTCCAGGTTCGCGATCCAGGAGGCATCTGTGCTGGGGGTGATGAGCGCGATCATGCGGCCAGGAATGCGACGGACCCGTTCCCAGATCTGGGGCGCCCAGATCGGCAGCTCGCCGTCGGCCTCGGCAACGGCCAGGTACTCGAGGAGCGAGCGCTCCAGCCGGACCGTTCGGTGGGGCGACAGGACAGTGCCGCGGCTGTCGTTGGCGACCAATCCGACCTGGCGGCCCTGCTGGTGGACCTGGGCGTTGATGGAGGCGGCCAGGCTGATGGCGTACTCCAGCGTCGACTCCTCGCCCTCCCCGTAGTGGACCTTGCGCTGAAGGTCCAGGACGATCAGGAGGTCGGAGGTGAGCGCCTGCTCGAAGGTCTTCGACATCAGCCGCTGGTAGCGCTGCGACAGCGGCCAGTGGACGCGGCCGAAGGAGTCACCGTCGACGTACTCGCGAACGCCGCCGGTCTCGGGCGGGTAGTCGGCCCAGGCTGACGCCAGGCGCTGGGCGTCGCCCGAGTGCTGGTGGGCGGGCATTACGAAGTCGGGCATGGGCCGGATCCGCGGGTAGACGAGTATGCGATGACGGTCCGGGAGCCTGACCTCTCGGTGAAAGAGACCAAAGGGTTCCTTGACCTTGACCCGGGTGGGGCCGAAAACGGTCCAGCCCCGGCGCCGGTAGGTGCCGTTGGCGTTCCACGTCACCGGGTCGCCGAGCGAGATCACCCGGCCGGGCCGGTAGCCGGGCAGGTCGCTGAGATCGCTGACCTCGACCCAGGGTGCGGGCACCCATCCGGACTTGCTCACTGTGAACGACTCCTCGAACGCCTCACCGACAGTCGGCGTGCCGGCTTCGATCGAGCGGTCCACCTGGAGCCCTCGGGCGGCCTGACGGGCCCAGAACCAGGCCAGGAGCCCGATCAGAGCGAGGCCGTAGAAGAGGACGAAAGCGGAGTGGATCGCGGTCAGGTACGCGAAGACGAGAAGCAGGCCGAGGCCCGCGGCGAGAAGGAGCCTACTCATCACCAGTCAGCTGCGGGACCGGCTCGCGTTCCAGCAGCTGGGTGAGGATCTTGCGGGGCGTCTGGCCCTGCATCTCGGCGTTCGGCCGGAGGATCAGGCGGTGAGCCAGGATCGGCTCGGCCAGCTCCTTCACGTCGTCTGGCACGACAAACTCGCGACCCTGCATGGCGGCCCACGCCTGGGACGCCCGGTAGAGGTTGATGGTGCCGCGGGTGCTGGCGCCGAGGGCGATGTCTGCATGGCTCCGGGTGCGGTCGACGACGCGCGCCATGTACTCGCGCAGGCTCGGCTTGACGAAAATCCCCCGGACAGCCTCCTGGGCGGCGATCAGCTCGTGCGGCGAGACGACGGGCTGGAGCTCCTCGAAGGGCGACTCGACCTTGTCCTGGCCGATCAGGTTGGCCTCCTCCTGGAGGCTCAGGTAGCCGAGCCTGACTTTCATCATGAAGCGGTCCAGCTGGGCTTCGGGGAGCGGGAAGGTGCCGGCGTACTCGATCGGGTTTTGAGTTGCCATCACGACGAAGGGGTTCGGCAGGCGCTTGGTCTCGCCGTCGACAGTCACCTGCCGCTCCTCCATCGCCTCCAGGAGGGCGGCCTGGGTCTTCGGGGTGGCCCGGTTGATCTCGTCGGCAAGGAGGACCTGGGCGAAGACAGGGCCGGGCCGGAACTCGAACTCGGAAGTCTTCTGGTTGAAGGCGGTCACGCCTGTCACATCGGACGGCAGCAGGTCGGGCGTGAACTGGATCCGGCGGAAGGTGCAGTCGAGTGAGCGGGCAAGTGACTTGGCGAGCATCGTCTTGCCCACGCCCGGCACGTCCTCGATCAGCAGATGGCCTTCGCAGAGCAGCGTCGCCAGGCAGAGTCGGATCTCGTATTCCTTGTTGACGATTGCCCGGCTGACGTTGGCGAGCGTGGCGTCGGCGACCGTGCGGACCGAGTCGAGCCCAGCGTCTCGCTCGGATCGATCCTTCAAGATCCCGTCCCCGCCACGCATCGATTATAGAAAGCGATACTGCGAATTCCCCTTTTGAACTCGGGCCGGCGTCCAGGCCCCTCGCAAGAGGCGGAACTTTTGATCGTTTGACAACCCGTGAAATCCTCTGCTAGTATCCCGGCGTTCATTGGTGCCCAGTAGGGGTGCCTTTTATTACAGCGGGGGTAGCTGGAAACTGACGGTACTTAGCCGTTATCTCACGCATGCCGTCGTGCTCGTGATCGTGGTCACGATTTCGGGGTACGCGACAGTTGGTCGTCATTTCCAATCCGGTTTCAATTCCTCTTCCGTAGATGCCAACGCGCTCGTGATGAACGAGGGCGGGCAGATCTCGGAGGTGTACCTGGGCCGGTTCAGCACGATCGTGAAGCCGCTTGCGATCCCGAGCTCGGCTGTACCTTCCCACAGCGTCATCAGCTATACGGTCTCGGACGGAGACACTGTCGCGTCGGTGGCGCAGAAGTTCAACATCAGCGTTGACCAGCTGCGCTGGTCGAACCCGCTCATCTACGACTGGGTGGGCGCCGGTCAGCACCTCAACATCCCGCCCGTGGCCGGCGTCGTCTATGCCGCCGGCAAGGGCGACACAATGGATTCGATCGCGTCCTCCTACCACGTCGACGCCGACGTCATCGTCGAATACAACCGAGTGACCGAAGTCACTCCCGGCATGCTCCTGGTCATCCCGAACGGCGTGGGGCCGGAGTTCAAGCCGATCCAGTACGGTCGCCCGATAGTCAGCCGCGCCTATGACACGCCTGGTTCCTACTCCAACGGCCGCTTCCCATGGGGCTACTGCACCTGGTACGTCGCCTCCAAGCGCCCGGTTCCCTGGATCGGGAACGCCTACCAATGGCCGGACAACGCGCGGGCCATGGGCTACCAGACCGGGATGACGCCAAAGCCCGGCGCGATCATGGCGACGTGGGAGTCGAGCCTTGGTCATGTGGCCTATGTCGAAGCGGTAAACGCCGACGGCTCCTGGACGGTTTCAGAGATGAACTTCGTCGGCTTTGGCGTGGTCAGCAGGCGCACGATCAAGCCGGGCCAGGTTCCGCTGATCGCCTTCATCTACTAGATAAGAGGAAAGAAAAGATCGCGCGAGCCGGATCGTCTGCCGCCTTTCTTTCTCTCCTGCGTTGCGTCTAGGGGGCGCTTAGGAGACTTCCTCGCCTTCTTCGAGCAGTCGCAGCTGGCCGGTTCCCTTGAGCCCCAGGTGGCGGCCGAAGAATCCGGCCAGCCGCTCGAGGTAGAGCTCCCGGTCGGCCACGTACGCGCCGCAGTGGGGCGAGCCCTGCACGATCCAGATCTCGCGCGGACCGCGGTAGGCGTCGTAGAGCAGTCGGGAGTGGCTGACCGGGATGAGCGAGTCCGCCCCCCCGTGGATGAAGAAGAGCGGCCGCGGCTCGAGGGCGCTCAGCACCGAGAGCGGGCTGGCCTCGGCGAGGCTCGATCCGGTCCGCAGGCGGAAGAGGAGCCCGACCGCGAAGATGAACGGCGCGCCGGGGAGGTGCGCCAGGCGCCAGATGGCGTCTCTCAGCAGGAGCCGGAGGTCGGCGAACGGGCTGTCCAGAACGAGCGCCTCGACACCGGGTTCGCCGGCCGCCCCGAGTAGCGAGACGACGGCCCCCATCGAATTGCCGAGAAGACCGATCCGGGCGTGCTTGATGCGCTGGCGGGCGAAGGCGATCACGGCCTGCAGCTCTTTGACCTCGTCGATGCCGAGCGTCACCGGCGCGCGGTCGCTGCCAGGGTAGCCGCGATAGGAGTAGAGGATGACGTTGAAGCCTTTGCGCCACAGCCCGATCGCGATCCCGAGCAGGGATTGGCGCTGGCCTTTGTGGCCGCCGCTGATGATCACCGTCTGGGGCGAACCGGGCTGGCGGAAATGCCAGGCGCCGAAGTTAATCCCGTCGGCGGTCACCAACTCCACCTCTTCGTAGTCCGCCTGGAACTCCCAGGGAGTGAAGAGGAAGTCTTCCTGCATGCCTCGGGCTGCGGGTACGAAAAGGTAGCGGTAGAGGGCGGCGCTGACCGCCAGGTAAGCCGCCACCAGCCCGAGCACCACCGCGAGCACGAGCGGGACCATGGGTGCCCTAAGTCTAGGAGCGGGCCATCTTCGCCGTTACGCCGGCGCGCTGCTCTTCGAAGCGCCCGAGCATGAACAAGAGAAGGCTCAAGCGGTTCAGGTAGCGCCTCGCGCCGGCGTGCGCGTCGCCCAGGGCCAGGCAGCGGCGCTCAGCCCGCCGGACCGTAGCCCGCGCCAGGTCGAGCGCGCCCGACCCGGGAGTCGACCCGGGCAGGATGAAGCCCTCGGGCATCGGCACTTCGGCTTCCAGCTCGTTCGAGATCTCCTCCAGATGCGCGATGTCCGTCTCTTCCATGAGTCCGAACTTGCCAGCCAGCTCGGGGTTGGTGCCGAGCTCCGCCCCGAGCTTGTAGAGGCCGCGCTGGAGCTCTTCGCAGACCTCGCGCACGCGGGAGTCTTGCGTCAGAGCCTTGGCCAGGCCAACCGCGCTGGAGGCTTCGTCGACGGCACCGGCGGCTTCGATCCGCGGGTCGTCCTTACGCGCGCGTCCACCGCCGAGTAGGCCCGTCGTGCCGTCATCGCCGCCTCCGGCGACGGCCATCATTCCCTTCCTCCGGCGCGGCACCCGATCCACTCTAGCTCGCCCCGACAGTGGGGCTGCTACAGTCTCCGGGCCCGGTGGATGTGATTGCATCGGAACTCAAGTGACCCTGGCAGATCACACACGCGTTCTTTGGAGTGGAACTGTGGAGCAGCGAAATCGTCGCCTTACAAATCGGGTTCGGGCCCCGGTCGAGTTCCGCCCGCCGCAGGCTCCTCGGTTCGAGATGGTCATCGACATCAGCCCGGGAGGCATCCGCGTGATCGCTCGCGACTGCATGGAGGCCGGCGAGCGCCTGCCGCTCGAACTCCGGCTCCCAGATGGGGTCGTGATCGAGATCTGGGCCGAGGTGGCCTGGTCAGATCCGGACGCGATTTCTTCCGGGCCTGGCTGCGAGACGGGGCTCCGCTTCACCGACATTCCCGACCACAGCCGCTGGCGCCTGGCGCGGATCGCTTCCTCCGGCTCTTAGCCGGGCGACCCCGCGGGCTTCCAGTCAGTCTTCCTCGGGAAACGGCTCACCATCGCCTCGCGCCAATGTCAGCCGAAGCGCGCCGACCTCCGCTGTAAGCTTCTCGGCGACGTCCACTGCCAGGCGCGCGAGGTCCGGCCGGACCACGCTCAGCGCTTCGAGGTAGCCAAGGACTCTACCCTCGGCCAACCCCAGCCTCTCAACGGCCTCGGCGCTGGCGCCGGGCGTCCGGCCTGAGTGGTCTGAGGAGACCGACGCGATCTCCCGCCGAGCATCGTCGACCAACTCGTGGAATCGATCCAGGGGGTCGGCAGGCATGGCCCTCAAGGCTACCCTGGCAGCAAGGTCCGACCGGCGAGGCGGCCGCTGAATGAAGACGGGAGGCAAAACATGGGCGTCGAACAAACGCGCGGAGGCGAGAGGCCGGTCGCTGGCCTTGGGTCAGGTTCAGCAGCCGGCGTCAGCATGCAGATATTGTCCACAGAGCACTGGAGCTTGCTCGCAACCCGATCGCTGGGCTACACCGACATCTACAGCCGGGCGAACATGTTCGTCTCTGTTCTCTCAGGCACCGTTATCGCGCTGGCCCTCATCGCTCAAGCCGGTCGTTTCGGCGCGACGTTCAACGTTGCCGCGATCGTACTTCTGGGCATCGTCGTATTCGTCGGACTGACCACCATCTCGCGCATCGGCCAGCTCAACTATCAGGACAGTCTCTGGGTAACCGGGATGAACCGCATCCGGCATGCCTATCTGGAGCTCCACCCCGAGCTGAAGGATTATTTCATCACCTCACCACATGACGACATGCGCGGCGTGATGACGACACTCGGCATCAAAGGCAGCGAGCCCGGCCAACACCTGCTTTCTGATCTCCGCCACACGGTGACGATCGTGCCGGGCATGATGCTGATCATCGTCGCGGTCGTAGCTGGGGCTTGGGGTGCAATGGTGTGCATCGCCCTGGGTGCCTCCCAGCCGTTGGCCATCGGGGTCGGCGCCGCTTGCTTCATCGTCACGATCGTCGCGAACATCGTCTCCGGCCGGCGATCAGCCAATGTAGCCCACGGCTGGACGAGGGGGCCGGTGTCGAAATTCCCCACCCCAGACTGAGCCCTGCGGCCTGCTGATCCTCCTGGGCGGGCTCGTCTTCTCAATCGGCCGCCGCCGAATCTTTACCAAAACCTAACCGGGGCGCCGCCGCGCGCCCTGACCGGAGCTCTCACGGTGGCGCGGTTCGCTCATGCGCCCGAGTCACAGGTTCGGACTGGCGGCCATGGCCCTTGCCAGCGCACTCTGGCTGGCGCCCCCAGCGGTCAGCTCGGCCGCGGCAGGGAGCTACTTGCAGGTCAGCGGCCGTAACTTCACCTACGCGGGCCAGACAGTCGTTTTGCGTGGAGAGGACTTCAACAACGAGCCCGCGCTGAGCTGTTGCGGCGGACCGGACATCGGGGCGATCAACTACGGCGAGAGCGACTACGCCAAGGTCCAGGCCTGGGGCGGCAACGTGATCCGCTGGAGCATGGATTACGCCTGGTGGGCGAGCGACCGGACGCGGTTCTTCGCGGTCGCCGATCAGCATGTCGCCTGGGCGCGGGCCCACAGGCTCTGGTTGATCGTCACGATGATGATCCCGCCGGGCGGCAGCTCCGGCGGCTACGATCAGTCAGCCGGCAAGGGTTACTGCATTTGGAGCGACTGCGGCTCCGCGCAACACAACCAGGACGCGCTCAACACCGCCTGGCGGTCGATCGCGGCCCATTTCGCGGGGGAGCCGGCCGTGGCCGGCTACGACCTTTTCAACGAGCCCGCCCCACCCTCGCAGGGTGAGTGGCAGCAGCTCGCACAGCGCCTGCACGACACCATCCTCGCGGTCGATCCCAACCACTTCGTCGCCGTGGAGATCTCCTCCGCCGGATGGGACGTGCCCGCGGTCAGCGGAGCGAACATGGTCTGGTCGGTCCACCACTACCAGGAAGGCAACAATTACCCGCCCTCCTGGTCGGGCCAGGTGCCGCTCTGGGTGGGAGAGTTCGGCGCGCAACCGAAAAGCGCCGACGCGCCAGCCTGGGTGGCGGCGCAGATGCTGCGCTACGCGCGTGACGGGGTGCACTGGACGCACTTCGTAATGCGCGAGGGCAACGGTGACTACGGCCTCTACGCCTGCGGCGCAGCCTCCGACTTCAGCTGTCCCTGGCCGGAGATGATCCAGGTCGTCAGCCAGGCGATGGCGCGTTCCGTGCAGCCGCTGGCCGGCGCGGCCGGCGTGGCAGTGGCGCCCGTGTTCGGGACGGAGGTGGGGCCCCCGATCCACGGCGCAGACAGCAACCACAGTGCGCAGCCGGTGGAAAAGAAGGCGATCCCGTGGGCAGTCGAGCACCCCGCCCCGAAAGCGCCCGCGCCGAGGACGCAGCGGTCGTCAGGCTGGTTCCAGGTCGCGCTGGCGGGCGCACTTCGCTGGATCCTCTCGCTCCGTCTTTGAGAGCGGATGGCCAGACCGGCCGCCCTGTGACCATTCTGTGACCAAGCCCCGCCGATAACGTCTTCCAGCAGCTAGTCCGAAGATGCCGACCCGGTATTGAATTAGGTGGCTCCGGAGCACGGATTCGAACCATGAACCTTGCGGCGTCCCCGACGGTCCCGCCGTTCCCTCGCCTCCCTGCTTTTCCGAACGGCTCGCAGGGTCGACCATGCCGCAAATACCTCGCCGCTCCCTCGCCTTGCCTTTGTTCCTCGAGGAGGCGGAGGCGGGCGCCCGTTCCTCCGGCCTCCCCCGGGTTCAGTTGCCGGTGGCCGCGAACCAAGCGCCGCCGGGTGAGGTCACGAATACGATCGGCGCGATGCAAGGGCTGGGCAGGGCCACCGCCGTCTCCACGTCGGCGTTGCCCTCGGAGCTGGCGGGGAACGGGTCGGTTCGCACGTTGCTGACCGCGGCCGATCCGGACGAGATGGTCTGGCAGCTGACGATGGCGCGGAAGCTGGTGATCGGATTGGTGCCCTGGAGCGCGGGCGGGACCGGCGCATGATTCGCCAACACCAGGCCGCGAACGTGCAGCACCAGGCGCCCGTCTTGCTTCAGGACTCCGTTTCCGGCGGTGATCATCCAGGGAAGGCCGCCGCCGTTCAGGCCCCGGATCGGGTTGGCGCTGCCGACGTAGGGCCCGGTGACAGGAGCCATGGTGTCGAACTTGAGAACGGTGCCGGGGTCGGCGCTCGCCGTCGTGAGGCCGAGGATCGCCGCACCGGCGCAAAGGGCGGTCGCCGAGATCAGGCACCACCTTGCTTTCTTCATCTGCTTACCTCCAACTGGCTGAAAAGCGCCCATTGAGGTAATAACCCGGCAGGTCACGCGTCGGCGGCGCCTCAGGTGGAGTGGAGGTGGTCTGCGCGGAGA
Source organism: Chloroflexota bacterium (assembly GCA_005880695.1). Lineage (GTDB taxonomy): Bacteria > Chloroflexota > Dormibacteria > Dormibacterales > Dormibacteraceae > VBGR01. The sequence goes on along the minus strand of VBGR01000048.1, from coordinate 23,761 downwards.
CGAGAGGGCCCGATTAATTCAGCCGGCGGCTGCGCCGGGGCGTAGACTGGCGAAGTTCTTGGTGCCGGCACCTGCGAAGGATCCGGCGGCCGTTGCGTCACAAATCTCTGAAGGGCACCGACGTCCTGTTTGGTGAGTGGAGGTGGGCAATGGACATCAAGGCTCTTATCGAAGAGGCTACGCAGGCTCTGAACGACCACGATCTTGAAAAATTCGCGTCGCTGCACGACCCTAACGTTGAATTCACAGACCCCGGCCGAAGCGGCAAAGGCCGCGAGGACTTCGTCGCCCTTCTGAAGCTGATGCACGCTGCATTCCCGGATATGCGGTCGAGGTTGGAGAACTTGATGGCCGAGGGAGACAAGGCCTTCTTCGAGGCCACGCTGGAAGGCACTCAATCCGCGCCCTTTCGCATGCCGGATGGACCTGAGATCCCAGCGACCGGGAAGCGTGTTTCGCTTCGGGCGGCTGTCTACGTCGAGGGGCGTGACGGCAAGATCGTCAAGTCGCACGCCTACCAGGACCGAATGGAGATGATGGAGCAGCTGGGAATCATGTCCCAGGCTTCGACAACTGCAAGAGGCTGAGACGGGGAGCGACTGGCCGAGGGAGACAGCCGCGTTCGAGCGCGTCGCTTAGGCTGAATGGCTCACGAGTTCTGGCGACGGTCAACCTAGCGCTCCGAGCTTCAGCGGTTCTGTTTCTGGCCTGCCTCCAACAGGTCGAGCATCTCGGCGATCCGCGCAGAGCGAGCCTCCGGCCTGCGCTTGGTGGCGTCGATCCAACGCAGCCAGCCTTTGCGATAGAAGGTCGCCAGTCCAGAGAATGCGGCGAGCGCCGCCGGCCGGGACGCCAGCGCCTCGGCGATGTCGGGCGCTAGGTCGTCGGCCTGCGGACCTTCGAGCCAGACTTCGACGTCAACCGCCTCGCGACCGGCGAGGCGACACGCCGAGGACTTCGGTCCGAACGCCATGCGCCAGGCACCCCAGCGCTGCGCGAGCGTGGTCCGAAAACAGATCCCGTCGGCGGTCCCAGTGACGTGGTAGCGAGGGCGGGCGCCCCAGGCTTTCCGGGGATCGAAAGGCAGATCGATCACGGCGCCGCCCGACGCCGTGCCGTCGGCGCGCGCCCTGAAGGTCCGAACCGCGTCCGAAGTCATACGGGAAGCCTAGCGAGCGTAGGCCTCACGGCCGGCCTCGGCGAGCATGTCGTCGGCTAGCCCGCTTGGTCGGCGCGCCAGCTCCGTCAGTCCTCGGTTAACCCACAACCGGCTGGGCATTGTCCTCGAGCCAGTTGGCCAATTCCTCGACCGTAATCCCGGAGTTCGCGATTCGGACTGCCATGACGACCAGATCGGACTGCGGCACGAACAGGTCGAACCCCTCGCGGTGGAGCCATCTCTGCATGGCCATGGTCGACGTTCTCTTTTTGGCATCGACGAATCCGTGGTTCTTGATGAGGCCATGCCAAAGAACTGCTGCTCGCAGGAATGGGTTGGGGTAAAGGTCGCGCCCGAAGCTTGCCAGCGGTGCAGCCAACACGGATTCGATCAGACCAGCGTCACGCACGCCGATATGCCCACCGTAGCGATCGATCATGACTGTGTGGATGAACATCAACTCGGCCAGGCTGACCAGCGCTTCAGCTGGCGCGGTCACCTGTCAGCGAGGTCGCGATAGGCAGAGTCGTACTGGTCCAGATTTCGCCGAACCCACTGAAGTAAGTCGGACGACGTCGCCGAGCGACTGGTGGGTCCGTTCGGTGTTGTAGTAGGTCACCCACTCGTCGAGCGCTGACTGGGCCAGTTGCAGGTTCCTGAAGACCTTGGCGGTGTCGAACTCAAGCCGGAGCGTGCGGTGGAAGCGCTCGACCTTCCCGGTTGTGGTCGGCATCCGAGGTTGGGTGAGCAGGTGCTCGATGCCGTTCTCGCGGCCGATGCGGTCGAATAAGACCTCCACTGGGGGCTGGGCGTAGCGGCCGGTGAAGACCTTGCCGTTGTCGGTCAGCACCTGCTCGGGGACGCCGTACCTTCGCACGACCTGCCAGAGCTCCATGGGCCGGCCCCGCTCCCAGCGCTTCCAGGTGTCCCGGCGAGGATGCCGACGAGCCTGCTCGACCACGCCGGCTCGGACCAGGCAGCGATATACCGCTGACTCCGACGGCAGCGGCTCGACCCCCTTCTTGGCCAGCTGCAGGACCAGACTCCGCGGGCCGCAATAGGACCTCTGCCGGCGTAGCTCGAGCACCGCTGCCTGCAGCTCGGCGGGCATCTGGTGGGGGCAGCTCTGGGGCCTGTGGGAGCGGTCGCCGAGTCCCTCCAGGCCCTCCAGCTCGTAGCGCGCCAGCCACCTATGGAGCGTTGACGGGTTCACCCTCCACCGCCCGGCCACCTCGGTCACCGTTCTTCCTTCGGCAACCACTGCCAGCACCGCCTGGTACCTCTGCTCAGCCACGCTCAATTCCCTCACAGCCGGGAGTGTCGCGGCTCAACCGAAGTAGGTGTCGCGCATCAACCGAAGATCTGTCGTGCATCAGCCGAAGGCCTTTTGGCGCGCCTCAGCCCAAACTGCACAATTGCTTGGCTCCGGAGCACGGATTCGAACCGTGAACCTTGCGGTTAACAGCCGCCTGCTCTACCGTTGAGCTACTCCGGAGCGGCAAGCTCTCGATTCTACCCGGGCCGCCTCGCGCCCCTACCATTGGGGGCATGGCCATCGCCGAAGACCTCGAGATCGCCCGCTACCTGAAAGACCAGCCTAAGAAGCTCTTCATCGGCGGCCGCTGGGTGGAGGCCGCGTCCGGCAAGACCTTCGACTCGATCAACCCCGCCACGGGCGAGATCCTGGCCAAAGTCGCCGAAGGCGACCGGGAGGACGTCGACCGCGCTGTGAAGGCGGCTCGCGCCTCCTTCGAGGCCGGCGTCTGGAAGGACCTGCCACCCTCCGAGCGCGCCAAGATGCTTTGGAAGGTCGGCGACCTCATCGAGGAGCGCGTGCTTGAGTTCGCCCAGCTCGACAGCCTCGACAACGGCAAGCCGATCAACGAGGCGCTCCTCTTCGACGCCCCCATCGCGGCTGCCACCTTCCGCTACTACGCGGGCTGGGTGACCAAGCTGCAGGGCGAGACCCACCAGCTCTCCTTCCCCGGCCGCTACCTGAGCTACACGCTGCGCGAGCCGGTCGGCGTCGTGGGCGCCATCGTGCCCTGGAACTTCCCGCTCATGATGGCCTCCTGGAAGGTCGCCCCCGCCCTCGCTTGCGGGAACTCCATGATCCTCAAGCCGGCCGAGGAGACGCCCCTCTCGGCCCTTCTCCTCGCTGAGATCATCCAGGAGGCCGAGATTCCGGCCGGCGTGTTCAACGTCGTGCCCGGGTTCGGCGAGACCGCCGGAGCCCGGCTCGCCGAGCACCCCGACGTCGACAAGATCGCCTTCACCGGTTCCACCGAGGTGGGCAAGAAGATCGTCCAGGCCTCGACCGGCAACCTGAAGCGCGTGAGCCTGGAGCTGGGCGGCAAGTCGCCCAACATCGTCTTTGCCGACGCCAACCTGCAGAGCGCCGCCAGCGGCGCCTTCATGGGGATCTTCGTGAACCAGGGCGAGGTCTGCACCGCCGGCTCGCGCCTCTTCGTCGAGGAGCAGGTCTACGAGCAGACGCTCGAGGAGCTGACCAAGACCGCCGCCGACATCCAGCTCGGCCCTGGCATCGACTTCATGACGCAGATGGGACCGCTGGTCTCGCAGGCGCAGCTCGACCGCGTCATGGGCTACATCACAGTCGGCAATGAGGAGGGCGCTCGGCTGGTCACTGGCGGCACCCGCGCCGATGGCGACCTCGCCAACGGCTACTTCGTCAAGCCGACGATCTTCGCCGACGTGAAAGGCACGATGCGGATCGCTCAGGAGGAGATCTTCGGACCAGTCCTGGCGGCGATACCCTTCGCCAGCGAGGAAGAGCTCGTCGCCAAGGCGAACGAGAGCATGTACGGCCTCGCCGCCGGGGTCTGGACCCAGGACGTAAAGCGCGCCCACCGGGTGGCCCACGCGCTGCGCGCCGGGACCGTCTGGGTCAACTGTTACAACGTCGCCGACCCCGCCAACCCATGGGGCGGCTACAAGCAAAGCGGCTGGGGCCGCGAACTCGGCCCGTACGCGCTCGAGCTTTACACCGAGCTGAAGAACGTCATCCTCGACATCAGCTGACGCCTCGGCGCCAGCCTACTTGTCGGGCTTCGGCTCTGGCTTCTGCTCCGCGATCGGTTGTAGCAGGTCGGAAAGGGAGCCCTCGAAAGCCTCCAAGCGCTGGTAGACCTCGAGTACCTCGTCCGTCGTGATCGGCTGGCTCCGGTCGACCTTGCTCCGGCTTTCCGTCCACTCGCTGCCACACTCGCAGCGGTGGTAGACGTAGACGGTGCTGTACGACTGGTGCACGTAGATAGCCGCGTCAGAACGTTTGCGTCCACAGACGCACTCTGGGGACTCCGCTCCCGACTTCTTCCTTTTCGACAACGTGAACTCCGGCCTTTACTGAACAGGGATGCGGGCTGGCGGGATTCTACTCCGGCAGGGCTATCAGTGAACGGAGGAATTGAGCTCTTTAATTAAGCCCTCAAGATCCCGCAGCCGGCCCTCTCGCGCGGCTTCCTCCAGCGTCACGTACTGGGAGAGGACATCCACGAACCCGTCCCCGAGGCGATAACCATGCTTGTAGAGAGCGTCGCGACCATGGGGCAGGCGATCGACCACGTCGACGATGCGGGAGTGGCGCGAATACTCAGGCACTGGGCGGCGGGGCTTCCTTTTCAGCAACGACCTTTCGTCCGTGCCAGCGCTCCGGCAGCCACTTTGGTTTCTCGTCTGCGTAGGTCGCGACCAGAAGCCACTCCCCGTCCTTTTGCCGCGGCTCAACCCGGAGCTTGCCTTTGTGGCCTCGCGCCCGAACGGCGTCCATCAGGGCGACGCCGTAGAGCGCCAGCGTGATGACCTGGCTCTCGGTGTTGATGCGACCGCCTTCGCTGGACCCGTCGACGTGCGAGGTCCGGGAGTTGAGGATCACGTCCGGCTTAGGTTAACGGGCAGCTTCGGGCTGGAACGCCTCTAGCGAGGCGCCGCCGCCAGGATTGCCTCTACCGCCCGCGCGTGGCCGAGCCGTCCGGTGTCCACGACCAGGTCGTAATGGCCCGGTTTCAGCCAGTCGTGGCCGTAGACCTGCTTCACGTAGGCGGCTCGGTTGGCGTCGGTCTCTTTGAGCAGCTTGCGAGCTTCTGGCTCACCCCGCTGCAGCAACGCCATGGCTTCCCGGACCCGGAACTCCTCGCCGGCCAGGAGGAAGACGCTCAGCGCATCCGGGCGGTCGCGCAGGATGTAGGCACCGCCGCGCCCGACGATCACGGCGTTGCCTTCCGCCGCCTGCTTGATGACCTCTTGGGTCAGCCGAAGCACCGACCGGCTCAGGTCAAAGGCAGGATCCGAATAGGGTGGCGTCCAGGCCGCCACGTCCTGAGGCGTCGAGAGGTCGACGGTGGCGAGCTGGCGGAGGAGCCGGTCGAGGAGTGAGCCCCGCTTTTCGTCATAGGCCTCGACAACGTCGCGGCCGAGCCGGAGCCGGCGGGCGACCTCGTCGATGATGTTGCTGTCCAGGTATTCCCAGCCGAGGCGGTCGGCGACCACCCTGCCCACCTTCTCGCCCCCGGCTCCGAACTGGCGGCCGATCGTGATGGCGGCCATCGAACGGAAGCCTACAGCCGCTTATTCGAGGTAGTCGCGAAGTTTTTTTGAACGCGAGGGGTGGCGGAGCTTCCGCAGCGCCTTGGCCTCGATCTGCCGGATGCGCTCTCGCGTCACGCCGAACCTCTTGCCGACCTCCTCCAGCGTGCGCTGGTGCCCGTCGATCAAGCCGAAGCGGAGCTGGAGGACGCGGCGCTCGCGTGGGGTGAGAGTGTCGAGGATGTCCTCCACCTCGTTACGCAGCATCGTCAAGGAGGCGGCGTCGGAAGGCGAGGTGGCTTCCTTGTCCTCGACAAAGTCGCCGAGGTGGGAGTCCTCCTCCTCGCCGATCGGGGTTTCCAGCGAGACCGGGTCCTGGGAGACCTTGATGATCTCGCGCACCCGCTCCGGCGTGATCCCCATCTCCTCGGCGATCTCCTCGTCGGCTGGCTCCCGACCGAGCTCCTGGAGCAGCCGCCGGGAGACGCGGACGAGCTTGTTGATCGTCTCGACCATGTGGACCGGGATGCGGATGGTGCGGGCCTGGTCGGCGATCGCCCGCGTGATCGCCTGCCGGATCCACCAGGTCGCGTAAGTGGAGAACTTGTAGCCCTTGTGGTAGTCGAACTTTTCGACCGCCCGGATCAGGCCCATGTTTCCTTCCTGGATCAGGTCCAGGAAGCTCATCCCGCGTCCGATGTACTTCTTCGCGATCGAGACAACCAGTCGGAGGTTGGCCTCGGTCAGCCGCTGCTTGGCCTCATACGAGTGGTAGAAGCGCTCGGAGAGGTTCTCCTTCGCGCGGTAGAAGGCCCGGTAGCAGTCGATGTCCTTGGCGCTCATCTCGCCGTAGCGGCGCGCCGCGTTGGTGTCGGCGATGTCCGTCGGGACGGCTCCGTCCTTACGGTTGCAGAGGCGCCAGAGCCGGTCGGCCTCCTTGCCGACCTCCTTGTAGATCTCGGCGCCCCGTTTCAGGCGGGTCAACTCGAGGAGGTCGTCGCCGAGCAGCGGCTCGCCGTACTTCTTGCGCTCGCCGTCGGCGGCGCGGTGCAGCTTCTCGATCGCCTCGGGGAAGGTCTCGTTGATCAGCCGTAGGTGCCCGAAAGCGTCCTTCTCCGGGATCGTCAGCTGGCTCAGCGCCTCGTGGGCGCCCCCGGCCTCGATGGCCTTGGCGAGGTCGACCTCGTCGGCGGCGGTCAGCAGGCTGACGCGGCCGATCTCCTTCAGGTACATCCTGACCGGGTCGTCGAGGGAGACCGAGTCCATCATCTCGATGTCCATCAGGAGCTCGTCGTCGATCTGCTCGACTTCCTCGAAGTCCTTCTCCCCGTCGGTGACCTCGATGCCCATCTCCTTGAAGGCCTGGAAGACCCGGAACACCTGCTCCGGCTCGGCCTCCATCTCGGGGAAGCCTTCGAGGATGTCGTCGGGCGTGATGTAGCCCTGCTCCTTGCCCTTGACGATCAAGGCCTCCGCGACCTGGATCAGTTCGTCTTCGAGCTTGGATTCGACTTTTTCCTGCGTTTTGGCCAACTAGCTCCTCTCCCGATCCTTCCGGGTCTTAAACGCTTGGACCTCCCGCGCTAACCGACGATCTTCCATTTCCAGCAGGGCGACCTGGTCCCGGTCGCCTCTCTGCTCCGCCTCTCCCAGGCGGCGGCGGACGTCGCCCAAGCGAGTCTGCAGGGATTCGAGGCGCAGGCGCCAGGTCAGCTCGGCAACGAACTCGTCATCGGTTCGAGGGGGCGGACTCGCCCACGCGCGTCTGATCAGATCCTGCTCCTGCTCCCCGAAGCTCCCCAGCCGGTCGCGAAGGGCATCCAATCCACCGGCCTGCAAAGTTTGCCGCATCAGGCCGAATGTTCGCCGGTCCTCCTCGTTGAAGTCGTCAGGAAGCGCGGACGATTCGACCCTGTCAAGGGCCTCCGGGCGTACAGCGATCACCGAGAGGATGTGCTGGCCGACCGAGAGCTTCTTCCCCGGCCGCGCCGGCTCCAAACCGCCTGGTTGGGCCGGAGCGGGGTGCCCGTTGCGCCGCATGAGGCGCTGATCGATGCCCAGCCACTCGGCGGCCTTCACCCGATAGGCTTCCCGGACCGCCGGCTCGGCGATCTTGAGAAGCACGCCGTAGACCTTCTCCAGACCGACCTGGAGATCGCGCGGCCGGGTCGGGTTGAGCCCGGCGATGGTCTCCCGGATCCAGAACTCCCATTCCGGCGGGGCAGCGGCGGCGGCCAACGACCAGTCACCTCCCGCGCGGAGGAACTCGTCGGGGTCCTTGGCCTCGCCGAGCGAGGCAACTCGCGTGCGCAGCCCGGCCGCGCTGCAGGTCTCGATCGCGCGATAGGCGGCTGCCTTGCCGGCCGGGTCGCCGTCGAAGGCCAGGATGACCTCCTCCGTGAACCTCTTCAGCAGCTTGACCTGCTCCTCGGTCAGGGCCGTCCCGGAGGTCGCGATGGCGTTGGCGACGCCGAACTGGTGGGCCACGATCACATCGAACTGGCCCTCCACCAGGACCGCGTGGCCCCGGCGCCCGATTTCCTCCTTGGCGAGGTCGAGGGCGAAGAGAACACGACTCTTTGAGAACGCTGGGGTGTCAGGAGAATTGACATATTTCCTGTCATCGGTACCGGTAGCGTCCCGGCCCACGAACGCCACCGTCTGACCACGCTCGTCCCGGATCGGGATGATCAGCCGGTTCTTGAAGAAGTCGCGCCCGCGCCGGACGAGGCCGGCCTGGTCGGCGTCGGGCAGCGAGTGCTTCCGGCTGGAAAGGAACTGCTGCAGGCTCTGGCCGCCAGGCGGCGCGAAGCCGAGCTGGAAGCGCCGCGCGGTCTCCGGCGAGACACCTCGCTTGGCAAGGATCTCCAGCCCCGGCCGCCCCACCTCAGTCGAGTGGAGCACGTATTCGTAGTACTGGGCGGCCAGGCGGTTCAGCTCCAGGATCCGCTTGCGCAGCTGGCTGCGCTCGCGCGTCCCGGGCGCCTCCTTCACGAGCTCGACGCCGGTCCGCTCGGCCAGCATCTCCAGCGCCCCGCGAAAGTCGATCTTCTCGATCAGCTCCACAAAGGTGAAGATGTCGCCGCCCCGGTCGCAGCCGAAGCAGTGCCAGGTCTGCGTCTGCGGCGTGACCCGGAAGCTCGGCGTCTTCTCGGTGTGAAAGGGACAGAGGCCAGTGAACTGGCCGCCCACCTGACGTAGGCGGACGTGCTCACGCACGATCTCCACCAGATCGGCACGAGTCCGGATCTGCTCCTTGGCGTCGTCCCCGCCCGGCATTCCCGGGGAAGGCTACTTGGTCGTGGAGCCCTCGGCCACCACCGCCTGCGCGGCCGCCAGCCTGGCGACCGGGACCCGGTAGGGGCTGCAGGAGACGTAGTCCAGGCCCAGCTCGTGGCAGAGCTGGATCGAATCGGGGTCGCCGCCGTGCTCGCCGCAGATGCCTACTTCGAGATCGTGCCTGGTTTTCCGGCCCTCTTCGACAGCGATGGCCATCAAGCGACCGACGCCATTGCGGTCGAGGGTCTCGAAGGGGTTCTGGGGCAGGATCTTCTGCTCCACGTAGCGGCCGATGAACTTGCCCTCGGCATCGTCGCGGCTGAAGCCGAAGGTGGTCTGCGTCAGGTCGTTGGTGCCGAAGGAGAAGAACTGCGCGTCGCGCGCGATCTCGGAGGCGGTCAGCGCCGCCCGCGGGATCTCGATCATGGTGCCGAACTTGTACTCGACCTCGACTCCCTTTTCGGATTGGACCTGCCGAGCCACCGGCTCCAGCTCGTGCTTCACGAACCGCAGCTCGTTCACGTGGCCGACCAGCGGGATCATGATCTCGGGCCTGGCATCGACCCCCTTCTTTTTCAGGTTGCAGGCCGCCTCCATGATGGCCCGGACCTGCATCCGGGTGATCTCGGGGAACAGGATCGAGAGCCGGCAGCCGCGCAAGCCCAGCATGGGGTTGGCCTCGCGCAGCTGTTCGACCCGGTCGAGCAGCTTTTGGACCTTCTTCAGCTTTGGACTTTTCGGGTTTTTGATCCGCAGCTCGGTCGCCTGGACCAGGAGCGATTCGAAGTTGGGCAGAAACTCGTGGAGCGGCGGGTCGATCAGGCGGATCACAACAGGCAGCCCGTGCATGGCCTTGAAGATGCCCTCGAAGTCGGAGCGCTGGACCGGAAGCAGCTTCTCGAGCTGCTTTTCGCGCTCTTTGGTCGAGTCGGCCAGGATCATCGCCTGCACGATGGGCAGGCGGTCCTCCTCCATGAACATGTGCTCGGTGCGGCAGAGCCCGATGCCCTGGGCGCCGTTCTCGCGCGCCTTCTCCGCATCTCGCGGATAGTCGGCGTTGGCCCAGACCTCGAGCCGGCGGATCGCGTCAGCCCAGCCGAGCAGGGTCTTCTGGTCGGCCGACGGCTTCGGCTCGATGGTGTTCACCTGGCCGGAGTAGACGGCCCCATTGGTGCCGTCGATGGTGATCGTGTCGCCCTGCTTGACCACCGTCCCGTTGGAGCTGAACTTGCGCTGCCGGAGGTCGACGTCGATCTCGTTGGCGCCCACAACGCAGGGTCTGCCCATACCCCGGGCGACCAGCGCCGCGTGGCTGGCGGTGCCGCCGGTCGAGGTCAGGATGCCCCTGGCGGCGATCATCCCGTGCACGTCGGAGGGGTTGGTCTCGACGCGGACCAGGATCACCGCCTTGCCCTCCTTCCCCCACTCCTCCGCGGTATCAGGGTCAAAGACAGCCTGGCCAGTGGCCGCACCCGGGGAGGCCGGGACGCCCTTGCCGATGGGCTTGGCGTTGGCGTGCGGGTCGACGCGCGGATGGAGCAGCTGCTCGAGCTGGCGGGGCTCGACGCGGGCGACCGCCTCCTCGCGGGAGATGAGACCCTCACCCTCCATCGCGACCGCGATGCGGACCGCCGCTTCGCCCGTCCGCTTGGCGCCCCTGGTCTGGAGCATGTAGAGCTTGCCGCGCTCGATCGTGAACTCCAGGTCCTGCACGTCGCGGTAGTGCTTCTCGAGCTTCTCGGCGTACTCCTGGAATTGCCGGTAGACCTCGGGGTTGTGCTTCTTCAGCCCGCTGATGGGCTCGGTGTCGCGAATGCCGGCGACGACGTCCTCGCCCTGGGCGTTGCGAAGATAGTCGCCGTAAAGCTCCTTCTCGCCGGTGATCGGGTTGCGCGTGAAGGCGACGCCCGTCCCGGAGTCGTCGCCCATGTTGCCGAAGACCATGGTCTGCACGTTGACCGCCGTGCCGAGGTCGTCCGGGATCTTCTCCGCGCGCCGGTAGGCAACCGCGCGCTCGGTGTTCCAGGAGCTGAAGACGGCGTTGATGGCGGCCCGCAGCTGCTCGAGCGGGTCTTCTGGAAAGGCTTCGCGGGTGTGCTTCTTGTAGAGGCCTTTGAAGGCCAGGACCACTTCGCGCAGTTCCTTCGGCTTGAGCTCGGGATCGGTTTTCACGCCGGCCAGCTTCTTGGCGCCGGAAAGAGCGTCTTCGAAGAGGTCGCCCTCGATGCCCTTCACAATCTTGCCGAACATCTGGATGAAGCGGCGGTAAGCGTCGAGGGCGAAGCGCTCGTCATCGGTGAGGCGCTGCAGACCGGTCAGCGTGGCCTGGTTCAAGCCCAGGTTGAGGACCGTGTCCATCATCCCCGGCATCGAGAACTTGGCGCCCGAGCGGACGCTCACCAGGAGGGGGTTGGAAGAGTCGCCGAAGCCCTTCCCCGCCTGCTTCTCGACCTCCCTCAAGGCCTCGGTCACCTGCTCCCAGAGGCCTTCCGGAAACTTGCGGCCGTCCGCGTAGTACTGCCGGCAAGCTTCAGTGGTGATCGTGAAGCCGGGAGGCACCGGCATCCCCGCGCGCGTCATCTCGGCGACCCCGGCGCCTTTGCCGCCGAGGAGGTCGCGGAGGTCCTTGGAACCCTCTTTGAAGAGATACACCCACTTCGTCTTCGCTGCTGTCTGCCCCATCTCGGTTGATAAGTTTGAAGGACAGGGCGCGAAGGTTTTCTCCCCGCCCCCCTCTTGATCTCCCCCCGAGTGGGGGAGACAGGTGCCTAACCGGCGGGGGGCCGACTTAGAGCTGGAACCGCTCCTGGAGCCGCTGGGCGAGGTCGGCGATGGGAACGCGGACCTGCTCCATCGAGTCGCGCTCCCGGATCGTGACCGCCCGATCCTGCAGGGACTCGAAGTCGACTGTGACGCAGTACGGCGTGCCGACCTCGTCCTGGCGGCGGTAGCGGCGGCCGATATTGCCGCCCGTCTGGTCGTACTCGACGCGGAAGTGCGGCCGGAGCGCAGTCACGATCTCCCGGGCGGGTCCGATCAGCTCTTCCTTTTTGGAAAGAGGCATCACAGCGACCTGGACCGGCGCCACGTTGCGGTGAAAGCGCAGGACGACCCGCGTCTCGCCCTTGACCTCATCCTCGTCATAGGCGTCGAGGAGCAGCATGACGGCGATCCGGTCGGCGCCCACCGCGGGTTCGATCACCCAGGGCAGATAGCGCTCATTCGTCTCCGGGTCCAGATAGCTCAGGTCTTCGCCTGAGCGCTCCTGGTGCGTGCGAAGGTCGAAATCGGTGCGGTCCGCCACACCCTCCAGCTCCCCCCAGCCGAACGGGAAGTCGTACTCGATGTCGGTGGTCTGCTTCGAGTAGTGGGAGAGGCTCTCCTTTGGATGGTCGAAGAAGCGGAGGCGGTCGGCCCTGACGCCGAGCACCTCTTGGTACCAGCGCATCCGCTCGGCCCGCCAGTACTCGAACCAGCGGTCGTCATCGCCGGGTTTGACGAAGTACTCCATCTCCATCAGCTCGAACTCGCGCAGCCGGAAGACGAAGTTCCCCGGTGTGATCTCGTTGCGGAAGGCGCGGCCCTGCTGGGCGATGCCGAAGGGGATGCGGACGCGGGTCGAGTTGAGCACGTTCTTGAAGTCCACGAACATGCCCTGGGCGGTCTCCGGCCGGAGGTAGACCTCGGATGCGGAATCGGCGACCGGGCCCACGTGAGTCGCGAACATGAGGTTGAAGAGCCGCGGCTCGCTGAGCTCGCCGCCGCAGTTCGGGCAGCGCCCGCCCTGCAGCTGGTCGGCACGCCAGCGACGCTTGCACTCGCCCAGGCACTGCACCAGCGGGTCGACGAAGTTGTCAACGTGGCCGGAGGCCTTCCAGACCTCCGGGTGCATGATCAGCGTCGACTCCAGCCCGACCACGTCGTCCCGCAGCTCCACCAGGTGCCGCCACCAGAGCTCGCGGATGTTGCGCTTGAGCGCCACGCCGTAGGGGCCATAGTCGTAGAACCCGGAGAGGCCGCCGTAGATCTCGCTCGACTGGAAGATGAATCCGCGCCGCTTGCAGAGCGCGGTGACCTTCTCCATGAGGTCGTCGCGGGTGATCGCCACCAGTGGACTGTAACGGCCGCTACGGACTAACCGGCTGTACGCATCCGCCTCAGGAAGCGCAGCGAGTTGAGCCGGCGGTCGAGGTGGTACTCGAGCTGGCTGGCCAGGACCTCCTCCACAGCCTCCATGATGCCGGGGCCTAGCTTGAGCCGCCGGTAGAGCGCCAGGTCGCCGGCGAAGATCACCCGCAGCACCTTGATCGCGCCTGTCTCGTAGACGGGCTCGGCGGGGTCCGAGCAGCGCGGGCAGAGAAAGCCGCCCGCGGCCGCTGAGAACGGCGCCGGGGCATCGGGAAGCGGCCCTTCGCAGCGCGCGCACTGCGCCAGCTGTGGCGCGTAGCCCATCAGGTCCAGTGCGGCGGCCAGGAAGTAAGCCGATCCCCGCCGGGGGTCGTCATCGGCGGCCAGCTGGTTCAGCGCCCAGGCGGTCAGCTCGTAAAGGTTCTCCACGGGGTTGCGGTCCTCGGTCACACGCTCGGCCAGCTCCGCGACCAGCGCGGCGTAAGCAGTCCGGTCGAGGTCGGCCGGGATCCGGGGACCGGGCTTGCGCTCGACCTGGGCGATCACGTCCAGGTTGCGCCCCCGGGCGAGGAGCACGTCGACGTGACCGTAGAGCTCGAGCGGCGCGGCCAGGCGGCTCGAGGTCTTGCGCACGCCCTTGGCGATGGCGCCCACCTTGCCGTGCTCCTTTGTGAGCAGCGTGAAGATGCGGTCGGCCTCGCCGTAGTCGAGCTTGCGGAGCACGACCGCGGAGTCCCGGTAAGTGCTCAGGCCTGCTCCTCGGAGCGTTCGCGCTCGAGGTTCTCCAGGTGCTCGCGAGCCTCTTCGCGCTTGATCAGGCCGGCGTCGAGCAGGGTGTCGATCGGCCAGGGCTCCGAAGACTGGATGCGGACCTGGCGCACGCGCTGCCCGTCCATCGCCTCCACGGTCCAGGTCGAGCCGTCCGCCTCGAAGGTGGCGCCCGCCTTGGGTATCTCGCCGAGGACCGAATTGACGTAGCCGCCCACCGAGTCGTACTCCTCGCTCTCGCCGAGCCGCAGCCCAAGCTTGTCGCAGAGCTCGTCGATCGGGTAGCTGCCGTCGACCAGCGCCTCGGTCTGGGAGACGAACTGGAGCAGCTCCTTCTCCGCCTGGTCGTACTCGTCGCGGATCTCGCCGACGATCTCCTCGAGCACGTCTTCGAGCGTCACGATGCCGGCCGTTCCGCCGTACTCGTCGACGACCACCATCATGTGCGCCCGGTACGTCCGCATCTCGTGCAGGAGCTCGTCGACCTTCTTCTGCTCGGGCACCTGGCGGATCGGCCGCAGCGCCTTCTGGATCTGGAAGTCGCGCCCGCCGTGCGAGTAGAAGCGGAGCAGGTCCTTGACGTGGATCAAGCCGATGACGTGGTCGATGTCCTTCTCGTAGACGGGCAGGCGGGTGTGCCCGTGCGCCGCGATCAGGCGCTGGATCTCCTCCAGCGAAGCGCTCTTGTCGACGGCGATCACGTCGGTCCGCGGCACCATCACCTCGCGGACCAGCATGTCGCCGATCTCGATGATGGAGTCGATCATCTCCCGCTCTTCTTCCTCGATGACGCCCTGCTCCTCGGACACGTGAAGGAGCGTCATCAGCTCCGCCTCCGTGACGTATGGCCGCGGCTGCGCGCCGGGAATCACCGCGCGGCTGACGGCGGTCACGAACCAGAGGATCGGCGAAAAAACCGTCGCCAGCGCGTCGACGATCGGCGCCACCTGGAGCGCGACCCGGTCGGCGTGGCGGACGGCCAGAGTCTTCGGCGTCACCTCCGCAAAGATCAGCAGGAAGACCGAGAGGAGCAGGCTGACGAGGAAGTCGGTCGCCGTCCGCAGGGTGAGGGGCAGGACGGGATGGATCAGCTGCAGGCTGAGCAGCGTGGCCGAGGCCGAGGCCAGGATCAGGGCGAAGGTGTTGACCACCAGCACAGTCCCCAGGAAGCGGTTCGGGTCCTGCTGCAGGCGCTGCAAGGTGGCCGCTTTGGGGCTCCCTTCCTCAGCGAGGTGACGGACGCGGAGCCGGCTGACGGAGGTCAGGGCGGTCTCCGTTCCCGAAGCCAGCGCGGCGGCGAAGATGCAGACGACGAGGATGGTCGCCTCGCCCCAAGACTGGGCGTTCATCGCTATCTGAAGAGCTCTGAGACGCTCCGGTTCTCGTGCACGCGGATGATCGCCTCGGCCAGCAGGGGAGCGACGGAGAGCACGGTCAACGGCGCGCCGCGCTTTCCTTCAGGGACCGGGATGGAATCGGTCAGCACGACCTCTTCGAAGGGCGCGCCGCGCAGGTTTTCGAGCGAGTTCCCGGTCAGCACGGCGTGGGACGCGGCCGCATAGATCGAGCCCGCGCCGGCCGACTTCAGAGCTCGCGCAGCCGCGCAGACGGTATTGCCGGTCGTGATCATGTCGTCGACCACGACGCAGTCCTTGCCAGCCACCTCGCCGACCACGTTCAGCACCTCCGTCTCCTCGTCGACGGGTCGCCGCTTGTCGATGATGACGAGGGAGGCGTGCAGCATAGTCGCCAGCTGGCGCGCGCGCTTCACTCCGCCGACATCCGGCGCGACCACGGCGAGGTCGCGCGTCTTCTTGGTCTCCAGGTAGGCGGCGATGATCTTGAGCGCGGTCAGGTGGTCGGTCGGCACGTCGAAAAAGCCTTCGATCGCCTCGGTATGGAGGTCCAGCAGGAGCACCCGGTCGGCCCCGGCAAGGGTGACGATGTTGGCGATCAGCTTCGCCGTGATCGGCTCCCGGGGCTGCGACTTGCGCTCCTTGCGCGCGTATCCGTAGTAAGGGATCACAGCCGTCACCCGGCCGGCCGACGCCCGGCGCAAGGCGTCCAGGATGATGAACAGCTCCATCAGGTTCTCGTTGACCGGGTGGCAGGTGGGCTGGATCACGAAGACGTCGTGTCCGCGCATCGAGTCGGCGATCTTGACGTCGATCTCACCATCCGAGAAGCGCCGCACTTTCGGGTCGGTGAGAGGCACGCCGATCTCGTGCGAGATCCGCTCCGCCAGCTGCGGGTTGGCGTCGCCCGAGATCAGCTTCAAGGCGCCCCAGGGCGAGGCCTCCTCGCTGGCGTACTCGACCGCGGTCTGCACCCTGCCGATCATCGCTTTCTCCCGATTTTGCGTGGGATCGCTCTTGCGGGCGCGCCCACCACGGTCACACCGGGGGGAACGTCGCTCAGCACAACCGACCCGGCGCCGGTCTTGCTGCCGCGGCCAAGTTTGACCGGAGCTCGCAGGAGCGTATCGACCCCGACAAAGGCGTCGTCCTCGATCACCGTCTGGTTTTTCGCGGTTCCATCGTAGTTGGCCGTGACCGTTCCGGCCCCGATGTTGACGTTCTCCCCGATCACCGCATCTCCCACGTATGCGAAGTGGGGCACCCGGCTGCGGGTTCCGATCCGGCTTCGAACGATCTCGCCGAAGCTGCCGATGTGGACGTCGTCCGCGACCTCCGTGCCGGGCCGCAGCTTGACGAAGGGGCCGCAGTCGGAGCGGTCGCCGAGGCGGCATTCGCGGAGCCAGGCATGGTCGACGACGCACGCGTTGCCGACCTCGGAGTCGGCGATGTCCGCGTAAGGGCCGATGCGGCAGTCCTCGCCGATCACGGTCTTCCCACGCAGGATCGTGAAGGGCTCGACTACAGTGTCGCCGCCGATCTTGACGCCCACCTCGACAAGGCAGCTGGCCGGGTCGGTGAACGTCACGCCGCCGAGCATGAGGTCGCGGACGATGCGGCTGCGGAGAGCTCGCTCGGCCGCGGCCAGCTGGACCCGGTCGTTGACCCCGAGCGCCTCGTCGGGATCCTCCAGGCGGACCACCTCGACGGGCGTGTGCCTCGCGACCAGGTCGGTGATGTAGTACTCGCCCTGGCGGTTGTCCGGCCGGAGCCTGGCCAGCTCTTCGGCCAGGCCCTCTGCCCGGAAGCAGTAAAGGCCGGCGTTGATCTCGGTGATCTCCCGCTCGGCGGCGCTGGCGTCCTTCTCCTCCACGATCCGGTGGAACCTGCCCTGGCCGTCGCGCATGACCCGACCGTCGTGCCGGCCCGGGACGACGACGCTGGCGATGGTGGTCGCTGCACCCGCCGAGCGGTGGGTTGCGTAGAGCCGCTTCAAGGTCTCGCCGCGAACCAGTGGGCAGTCGCCGTTCAAGACCAGGATGTCACCCCGCAAGCGCTCGGGAGGCACCATCGAGAGGGCATGTCCAGTTCCCCGCGGGGCCGCTTGCCAGACCACCTCGCAGCGCTCCTGGACGTGTTCGGCGACAGCGCGCTGGGCGGGGTTCAGGACGACCAGCGGCCGGTCCACTCCGGCCTCAGCGCAAGCATCGAGCAGGAGGTCGATCATCGGCCGGCCGGCCAGTGGGTGGAGGACCTTCGGCTTCTTGGATCGGAGGCGGGTGCCGAGGCCGGCGGCTAGGATGACAGCCGAAAGTGGTCGCTGGCTCAACAGGAAGTCCTAATCGTAGGGGGAGAGCGGCGGCCCTGACCGGGGCGGCCCTCCTGCTCGCGGCCTGCGGACTTGGCGGGGGTGGCGGCCAGACTCCCAAGCCATCGCCGCATCCCTCGCCCCATTCCTCGCCCACTCTCGGTTCCAGCCCGTCCCCGAGCGGGCCGGCCTCCATCTGGGTCATCCCGCCGGTCGGTCTCCGGCTGCACGCGTCCCCCGACCGCTCCGCCGACACGGCCGCGGTGATCCGGCAGGGCGCCCAGCTCGACGTTACCGAGACGCGGCCCGTCGGCAGCGAGACCTGGCTGCACGCCCACGCTCACGGCTCTCCCGATATCGACGGCTGGGCGCTCAACGATCCCCTGCTCGTGACCGACATCCCGATGCAGCAACACGTCGACAGCCCCCTGGGTTACTCGATCCTCTTCCCCCAGAGCTGGACCTTCGCGCCGACCAGTCCCACGCTCCAGACGTACACGGGGACGGCCGACCTGAGCCTGCTGGTGCAGACCGCAAGCGACCTTTCCAAGCTGCCGGCCGTGCCCAGCGCCGCCGGGAAGTCCGAACGCGAGAAGGGACCGATCGATGTCTTCGGCAAGAGCCCGGTGATCACCTACTACCACCTGGACAGCGGCCGCTACGAGCTGGCCACGTCGCTGGAGTGGGTGCCCGGGCGTGCGTACCAGTTCGTGTTCAGGCAGCAAAGCGCTGCAGACTCGCCGCTTTTCGAACAGATGCTCGAAAGCCTGATCTTCACCTGAGCCTTTCGGGGCAGAATGAGCTCGATGGCCGCCAAGACCGAAGCCAAGCAGACGCGCACCCTGCCGCTGCTACCGCTGAAGAACGCTGTGGTCTTTCCACACGTCCTGGTGCCGCTGGCGGTCGGCCGGCCCCGCTCGCTGGCCCTGATCGAGCAGCTCCCGGCCGGCGATCGGCTGCTGGCCATGTCCGCCCAGATCGACGAGGACGTGGAGGAGGCTGGTTGGGACGACGTCCACCACACGGGGACGCTGGTCCGCATCCAGCACCTGATCAAGTTGCCGGATGGCACCTACCAGCTGGCCGTCCAGGGACTGGCCCGCCTCCGGTTGCTGGAGGCCACGCAGCACGATCCCTTTCTCACAGTCGCGGTGGAGCCCCACCCCGAGCCGGCCGACGAGGGGGGCGGAATCGAGATGGAGGCGCTCTACAGGAGCGCAGTCGACAGCTTCCAGCAGCTGGTCGCGATCGCGCCCTACCTGCCTGGCGAGCTGCTGCCGACCGCGATCAACATCGAGGACCCGCTGCACCTCGCCTACTTCATCGCCAACCACGTCAAGCTGGCGACCGACCAGCGCCAGGAGATCCTGGAGCTGCCCACGGCGCGCGCCAAGCTGGAGCGGCTGCTCGGCCACATGGCGCACGAGCTGGAGGTTCTCGAGCTTGGCCGGAAGATCCAGACCAAGGCCGAAGAGCAGATGGGCAAGGCCCAGAGGGAGTACTTCCTGCGTGAGCAGCTGCGCGCCATCCAGCGCGAGCTCGGCGAACTGGACCAGGACGCCGGCGAGGTCTCCGAGCTCAGGGAGCGGATCGAGAAGGCTGGCCTGCCCGCCGAGGCGCGCAAGGAGGCGGAGCGAGAGCTGATCCGGCTCGAGCGGGTGCCTTCCGCGTCACCCGAGTCCTCGGTGATCCGCACCTATCTGGACCTGCTGGTGGGACTGCCCTGGAACGTCTCGACCGGCGGCGAAGTGGACGTCGGCAAGGCCCGCGAGGTCCTGGACGCGGACCATTACGACCTCGACAAGGTCAAGCAGCGGATCGTCGAGCACCTCGCGGTCCGGCGGCTGAAGCAGCAGCGCGGTTTGATGGACCGGGGCCGGGAGCCGATCCTCTGCTTCGCCGGCCCGCCCGGCGTCGGCAAGACGTCCCTAGGGCAGTCGATCGCGCGGGCCATGGGCCGCAAGTTCGCTCGGGCGTCACTCGGCGGCGTCCACGACGAGGCTGAGATCCGCGGCCATCGCAGAACCTACATAGGCGCCATGCCGGGCCGCGTCATCCAGGCGATCAGGCGAGCCGAGTCCAACGATCCCGTCTTCATGCTCGACGAGGTGGACAAGCTAGCCTCCGACTGGCGCGGCGATCCTTCCTCGGCGCTCCTGGAGGTGCTCGACCCGGAGCAGAACAAGGACTTCCGGGACAACTACCTGGACGTCCCCTTCGACCTCTCCCGCGTCCTCTTCATCTGCACCGCCAACACCCTGGACACCGTGCCGGCGGCGCTCCGAGATCGGCTCGAGGTGCTCCAGCTGCCCGGCTACACCGAGGACGAAAAGCTGCAGATCGCCATCAAGTTCCTCCTCCCCAAGCAGCTCGGGGCGCACGGGCTGCTGCCGGAGGAGGTGGAGTTCACCGAGGAAGCGATCCGCCTCATCATCCGCGAGTACACGCGGGAAGCCGGGGTCCGCAACCTGGAGCGCGAGATCGCCGGCGTGCTGCGCCGGGCGGCCGCCGAGGTGGCGGAGAAGGGTGTCCGTGACGGCGCCTTCTGTGTCGACCCGGCCCGTGTCCGCGAGGCGCTGGGCAAGCGGCGGTTCTACGACGTGTCGGCGGAGCGGATCGACCGTCCGGGCATCGCGGTGGGGCTGACCTGGACGCCGGTGGGCGGCGAGATCATCTTCGTCGAGGCGACCCAGATGCCCGGCAAGGGCGACCTGCGGTTGACAGGGCAGCTGGGCGAGGTCATGAAGGAGTCGGCCCAGGCGGCCCTGAGCTTCCTCAAGACCCACGCGGACCGCTACCGCATCGACACCGCGCGGCTGGAGACTGTGGACATCCACGTCCACGTCCCGGCGGGAGCCCAGCCCAAGGAAGGCCCGAGCGCGGGCGTTACCGTGCTCACGGCCATCGCCTCGGTCCTGACCGGCAAGCGCGTGCGCGACGGCCTGGCCATGACCGGTGAGATCACCCTGCGGGGCAAGGTCCTCCCGATCGGCGGGCTGAAGGAAAAGGTGCTCGCCGCCCACCGGGCGGGCATTCGCAAAGTGCTCGTACCGGCCCGCAACGACGCCGACCTGGACGACATCCCGAGAGAGCTCCGGGACGACATCGAGATCGTGCTGGTCGAGACCCTGGACGACGTCCTGGACGAGGCGCTGGCCCTACGCCCAGCAGCCCACCGCCCGAGCGACCGCCGTCCAGCAGTCAAGTCCGGCAACCGCCGCGCCGGCTGAGTCCGGATCGCCGAACTCGCGGAAGAAGGCCGAGCCGCTGCCGGTCATCACCCATCCTTCGCCAAGCTTCTGGGCGAAGTCCTGGAGCGCCGGCTCGACGGAGGCGGCCGCCTGGAAGAGCTCGTTGCGGCCCTCGCCGCCGACCCGGTCCCAGGCCCGATAGACCGATGCGGTCGACAACTCTATGCCCGGCCAGGCGAGCGCGAACCAGCCGGGGCGGTCCGGCAGCTGTTCCAGGCGCTCCCCGCGGCCGGTTGCGCGGGCGGTGCCGCCGCGCAGAAAGAAGGTGACGTCGGCGCCCAGGTTGGGCGCCTTGTCGCCTGCGTCAAAGAGGCGCAGGACAGCCGCCGCGTCGGAGCTGCCACCCCCCAGCCCGGAGCCCGGCGGGATCCGTTTCGTCAACTTCACGCGCGCCGTCGCGCCGGCCGCCGCCAGGGCCCGGCTGACCAGGTTGTCAGCGCCGAGCGGCACTCGCAGCCCGGTCACTTCGAGGCTCGACTCTGGCGCCGGCTCCAGCTCGACAAGGTCGTGCAGGCTGACCGCCTGGACCAGTGTGTCGACCTCGTGGTGGCCATCACCCCGCCGGCCGACGACCCTCAGCTCCAGGTTGACCTTCGCCCGGGCAGGGAGCGCCCGGATCAAGTTCTGGCCAGCAAGCCCCGCTTGTAAGCCACGACCATCCGCTGGTAGTGAGCGGCCGGCCCGCCGTCCCCCACCCAGCGCGCCGAAGCGCCGGAGAGGGGCTTCTTGACCTGGGCCGGAACCCCGGCCGCCAGATGGCCGGCGGGCACCTCGGCGCCCTCGCTCAACACCGAGCCGGCGGCCAGCATGGCACCCTTCCCCACGCGGCTCCGCTGGAGCATCACGGCAGCCGTCCCGACGACCCCGTCTTCTTCCACGACGCAGCCCTCGAGGCAGCACATGTGGGCGACCGAAGCGTTGCGCCCGATCAGGGTGGGCAGCTCGTGGGTGCAGTGGATCATGCTGCCGTCCTGGATGTTGGCGCCCTCGCCGACGACGATGCGGGAGTCGTCACCCCGGAGGATGGCGCCGAACCAGATGCTGGCTCCGGCGGCCACCTCGACGTCGCCGATCAGGACCGCCGTGGGCGCTACGTAAGCGTCCGGATGCACCCGCGGACGCTTGCCTTCGAACTCGAATTCCGGCATCCCGTACAATCGTAGGCCGTGTCTTCTCCTGCCAGACCGATGACCTATGGCTAAGCGAACCGCCTCCGCCAAGAAGCAGGCGCGCGCGGGCGCCCGGCGCGCGGTGCGCAACCGCTCGGTGAAGTCGGCCGTGAAGACACGGGTCACGCGGGCACGGCGCGCTGTCGCCGAGCATGACGTTGACGCAGCGCGCGAGATCGGCCTGGCGGCTGTATCCGGACTCGACCGGGCCGCCGAGAAGGGAATCCTGCATCCCAACAACGCCGCCCGCCGGAAGTCCCGGTTGATGAAGCTCCTGAACTCGGTTGTGGCGGCCGAACCGGAGGCGGCGACCGCGGCCAAGCGGTCCGCCAAGAAGGCCACGCCCGCCAAGAAGGCCGCACCGGCCAAGAAGGCTGCACCGGCCGCGAAAGGCGCACCGGCCAAGAAGGCCACCGCCAAGCCGGCGGCGGCCAAAAAGACACCGGCTAAGAAGAAGTAAGCGAAGAGCGGCCCCGCTGCGCTAGAGCTTCGCTAGCACC
Organism: Chloroflexota bacterium; assembly: GCA_005880695.1. GTDB lineage: Bacteria > Chloroflexota > Dormibacteria > Dormibacterales > Dormibacteraceae > VBGR01. The sequence goes on along the minus strand of VBGR01000048.1, from coordinate 1,299 downwards.
CCGTCGAGCCCGAGCTCGGCGTCGAGCTGGCCGGATTTGACCTCCCACTCATAGGCGAGGATCACCTTGAGCCCGGCCTCGAGCCGATCTTCCCCCACCGACCCCGCGGTCTCGTACGCCTTCTGGACCACGAACGGGTGCTCCGAGAGCGCGGCCTGGACCTCGGCCAGGCTCTCGCCGCGGTCACGGCGTGCCTTCACCTCCAGCACCAGCGCGATGTGACGGGCGAGCCGATAGGCGACGGTGGTGGGCTGCCAGCCCGACCTCAAGAGCCCGCGCGCCGTGCGCCAGGCCTCGCCGCTAGGACGGGGCAGGAGGTGATCCGAGAGGCGAAAGATCTCGTCCTCCTTGCCACCCGCGATGAGCGCGGCCAGCGCTGCCTGGTCGAGCGGATAGCCGCTTTCGCGATAGGCGGCCAGCTTGCGCAGCTCGGAGTCGATGACGCCGGCATCGGCAGGACTGGAGCGAGCGACCAGCGCGGCGGCGTTGGCCGGAAGGCCGAGATCGCGCCCCCGCTGACTCGCCCAATCGTTCAGTGCGCGAGCTTTCAACTTCGGGAACTCGCGAACCAGGCCGGCCGGCAGCGCCTGCACGGCCTTCAGCAGCGGACTGGAAGCGGGCAGCCGCCCGGCTACTGTCAGCACGAGCCGGGTGCTGTCGGGCAGGCCCGCCAGGGCCGGGGCGAGGCTATCGGCCTTGCGCGGCGCCAGCCCCCGCACGGACACCACGCGGTAGGGGTCCAGAAAGGGTGCCTGCAGGATGGCGTCCTGGAGCTTCGCCGCAGTCACGCCGCCCGGGTCCAGGTTCTGCTCTCCGAACTCTGAGACGAGATCGCGCCGCCAGGCCTCCAGGACCCGCCTGGACTCCTCGTCGGCGAGAAACGTCTCCTCGCCATGCAGGAGCATGGCTTGCGGGTCGCTGGGCCTTGCCGGCATCCCGCGCATCGTAGCCGGAGGGCTCCGCCCGCTCATAGCGGAAGCTCGATGGCTCCCTCCTGGTCGGTCCGACGAACCACGCCCGGAGGGATGCCGCGGGCGAGCCGGGCGGCGGCCGTCGAGACAATGAGCTCGCCCGGCCGGGCCCGAGCCAGGAACTCTTGGGCGGGTGCCGTCCGCCCACCCGCGGGCAGGAGCAGATAGTCGCAGCGTCCGCGCAGACGCGTCGCAGCCTCGGCCTGCGCTTCAGGGTCGAGCTCGCTCAGATCGCAGAAGGCGCGACCGTCCGGGCCGGCGATCCGCAGAGCCAGCGGATCCCCCGCTTTCGAGAGCGCCTGCAAGCGCATGCCTGCCAGTGAGAGCT
>VBGR01000096.1 GCA_005880695.1 Chloroflexota bacterium | reverse complement strand
GCACGAACGTCGAGCGGGGCGCCCAGAACTGCTTCTGGAAGTCCTCCGGCGCCTACACAGGCGAGGTCTCGGCGGCGATGCTCGCCGGCATCTGCAAGTGGGTGATCGTGGGCCACTCCGAACGGCGGGAGATGGGGGAGACGGACGACCAGGTCGCCAAAAAGGCGGGCGCTGCGCTCGCCGCCGGCCTGCACGTGATCATCTGCGTCGGCGAAAACCAGGAGCAGCACAGCGGCGGCAAGGCCGCGGAGGTGGTAGCGGCCCAGGTCAAGGCGGCGATGGCCGAGGTGGCAGCCGATGATTCCGACCGGATGGTCGTGGCCTACGAGCCGGTCTGGGCGATCGGCACGGGCCAGAACGCCGACCCGGAGCACGCCTACCGGACGATGCGGCTGATCCGTAAAGCCGCGGGCAACCTAATCGGCCAGAAGGCGGGTCAGCGGCTGCGGGTGATCTACGGCGGGAGCGTCAACTCGCAGAACATCGAGACCTACGTCGAGCTGCCGGAGTGCGACGGCTGCCTGGTGGGCGGCGCCAGCCTCAAGGCTGACGAGTTCTCCAAGATGATCAATCTGACCGCCGCCGTCTACTCCGCGGGCGCCGTTTGACGCGGCGAAAAATCCTCTACGTGGTCCTGGACGGCCTGGGCGACCGGCCGGTCGCTTCACTCGGCGGCAAGACTCCGCTGGAGGCTGCCGACACGCCTTTTATGGACGAGCTGGCGCAAAAGGGCGAGACCGGCCTCATGGACACCATCGGCCCCGGCATCGCGCCGGAATCGGACGCCGCCGTGATGAGCATCCTCGGCTACGAGGTCGAGGAGTACTACACGGGCAGGGGCCCCCTGGAGTCGTTCGGCGCCGGCTTGGAGGTCCCGGAGGGCTGCCTAGCCTGGCGGTGCAACTTTGCGACCGTGGACGAAGACTGGAAGATCGTCGACCGCCGGGTTGGCCGCAACCTGGCCGACGAGGAGGCGGGCGAGCTGGCGGCCGCCGTCCAAGAGCAGGTTGAGCTGCCGGCTGCGACTTTCGACTTCAAGCACACGCTGGGCCACCGGGCCTGCCTCGTCATCCAGTCGCTCCAGCATCGGCTCTCCGGCGACGTCGACAACTGCGACCCGGCGTACGCGCGTCACGGGGTCTTCTCCGTCGCGCTCGAGAACCCCGGCGACCGGGTGGTGGAGGCGAAGCCGCTCAAGGACAGCGTTTCAGCCAGGATCGGCGCGGAGCTCACCAACGACTTCATGCGCCAGTCCTACGAGGTGCTGGAACGGCATCCGGTGAACCAGAGGCGCCGCGCTGCGAACAAGATGCCGGGTAACTTCATCCTGGTCCGCGACGCGGGCGACTCCTTGCCTCGGCTGCCTTCGTTCCAGCAGCGTTACGGGACGACTTTCGGCAGCCTGGTGGAGATGCCGGTCGAGGTTGGGATCGCTAGGTTGACGGGGATGGGCGAGGTTCCGGTGATGTCCACCGGCGCCGACCCGGAGCGCGGCTTCGCCGACTGGGCGGACAAGACGCTCGCCGGGCTTGACCACTTCGACGGTCTCTACGTGCACCTGAAAGGGCCCGACGTGTTCGGCCACGATGGCGACGCGCAAGGCAAAGCGCGCAACATCGAGTTGATCGACAGCCGCTACTTCGGACCCATCGTCAAGGCCCTGACCCTGCCCGACTTCGTGATCGCGGTCACGGCTGACCACTCGACCCCTTGCGAGATCAAGGCGCACTCGGCGGACCCGGTGCCGCTGCTCATCTCGAGCGGCGGGCTGGAGCCGGAGGGCGCCCTGCAGTTCGGCGAGTCGGAGTGCGCGAAGGGGCAGCTTGGAAGACGCCGCGGTCCGGAGCTGGTTCCTAAGTTGATAGAGCTGGCGAATACCTGAAGGAGGAAAAAGAAGACCAAGATGGCATTTGAACTTCCGCCGCTGCCGTACGCGTTTGACGCCCTCGAGCCTCACATCGACGCCAAGACGATGGAGATCCATCACGACCGCCACCACGGGACTTATGTAACCAACCTGAACGGCGCCATCGAGAAGCATCCGGAGCTGGCAGGCAAGAGCGTCGACGAGCTGCTCCGGGACATCAACAGCGTCCCGGACGACGTCCGCACCGTGGTGCGCAACCACGGTGGCGGCCACGCCAACCATTCGCTTTTCTGGGTGACCATGAAGGCCGGTGGGGGCGGGGAGCCGAGCGGCACTCTCGCCGACGCTCTCAAATCCACGTTCGGCGACTTCTCGTCCTTCAAGGACACGCTTTCGAAGGCCGCGATCGGCCAGTTTGGCAGCGGCTGGGGCTGGCTCGTAAAAGACGGGTCGGGGAAGCTCCAGGTGGTGGCCAAGCCCAATCAGGACAGCCCCTTGATGGAGGGCCTGACGCCCCTCCTCGGGGTCGACGTCTGGGAGCACGCCTACTACCTGAAATACCAGAACAAGCGGCCGGATTACGTCGCGGCCTGGTGGAACACGATCAACTGGGACGAGGTCGCCAAGCGCTTTAGCGCGTAAGTGCCGTGCCTCCCCCCGGCCCGGGGGGAGGCACGGGGGTGCGGGGTCAGCGGCGGCGCCGGCGGCCGTGCTCGTGTGGCTCCGGAGGCATCGTTGCGGCCGGCTCGGAGAGCTCGTCACGCAAGTGTCCCGGCCGCAGGATCTGGTAGAGCACGATCGCTCCCAACGCGCCAAGCCCAAGGTTGTTGATCTCAAACGCTCCGATCTTCAGGTCGGCGCCGCCGGCTGCCAGGATCAGCGGGATGGCAGCCACAGCGAGGTTGGCGCGCTTCGAGAAGTCGACCCGGCCGTCGACCCAGATCTTGGCGCCGATCACCGCGATGAGGCCGAACAGGTAGAGCTCGATCCCGCCCAGGACGCTGAGAGGGATGCTCAGGATCAGGGCGCCGAACTTGGGGATGAAACCGAGCAGGATCGCCGTGATCGCGGCCACTACGAAGACCCAGATGCTGAAGACCCGGGTGACGCCCATGACGCCGATGTTCTCGGCGTACGTGGTCTCGCCTGTGCCCCCGAAGAGCGCGCTGATCGTGGTGCCCAGGCCGTCGCCCATAAACGTGCGGCCCAGGTAACCGGAGAGGTCGCGCTTCATGATCCCTCCGATCGCGTAGACGTGGCCGGTGTTCTCGGCGATCAGGACGATGGGGATGAACCAGAAGAGGCTCACCGTGCGGCCGAAGTTGCTGAAGTCCGGGAAGCTGAACTGCGGCAGCGCCACCCAGCTCGCTTTCACGATGCCGCTGAAGTCGACGTGGCAGGCGGCCTTGGCGTTGTAGCAGACGGGGTCGACGAGGGAGACGACGTAGCCGACCACGACGCCGATCAAGACGGGCAGCAGCCTGGGAAAGCCGCGCAGATAGACGCTGGCGAGAGCCGCGGCCAGGAACGTGACCGACGCGGTGAAGAGCTCTTTCTGGGCGCTGCCGACCGCCACCGTGCTGAGCGCCAGGCCGATCACGGCGACGACCGTGCCCGTGACGACCGGCGGCATCAGGAAACGGATCAGGTCGACGCCCGCCACGAAGTGGACGAGCGCCCCGATGATGAAGTAGATGACGCCGGCCACCAGGATGCCGGCGAAGGCCAGGCCATGGTTCGGATGGGTTGCCCCCTGCACGACGAGGACGGACCCGATGAACGAGAAAGAGGACCCCAGGTAGCTCGGCACCTTGCGGTTGGTGACGAGCAGGAAGACCAGCGTCGCGATGCCGCTGAAGAAGATCACGGTGTTCGGGTTGAAGCCCAGGATCAGCGGCACCAGCACGGTCGCCCCGAACATCGCCATCACGTGCTGGACGCCCATCAGGATCGTCTGCGGCCAGGGCAGCCTCTCCTCGGGATAGACGAGGTCGCGCTCGCGCGCGGCGACAGCAGCCATGCGCACCCCCTTGACGAAAGCGGACGAAGAGCGCCGTTATCGTAGGTCCGTTCGTGGCGAGAGTTGAAGGTGTGCGCCTGGCGTCGGGCGCGGTTGTGGACGTGACACTTGACGGCGAGCTGATCGCCAGCGTCGAAGCAGCGCGCTCCGACACTGACAAGCTGCTGCTGCCTGCCTACGTCGACACCCACGTGCACCTCGACAAGGCGCTGATCCGCGACGAGCTGCCGGAGCACGACGGCACGCTCTCCGGCGCGATCGGCGCCATTCAGGCGCGCAAGCGTTCCTACGACGTCGAGGACGTTCGCCGCCGGGCTCGAGCCGTGATCGAAAGCGGGGTGCTGGCAGGCACGACCCGCTTCCGCTCGCACGTGGACGTCGACACGATCGGCGGGCTCCGGCCGCTGCAGGGAGTGCTTGCGGCTGCCGCCGACTGCGCCGGCTACGCCGAGATTGAGACCGTTGCCTTTCCGCAGGAGGGCATCCTTCGCGACCCGGGCGCCCTGGACCTGATGCGAGCGGCCATGGAGGCGGGCTGCGACGTGGTGGGCGGCATGCCCCACTGGGAGACGTCGGAGGCCGACCAGCGCGAGCACGTACGGCTCTGCTTCGAGCTGGCAGAGCGGTTCGACGCCGACCTCGACCTGCACGTCGACGAGACGGACGACGGTTCTATTCGAACTCTCGAGATGGTGGCTGACGCGGCTCTCGAGCGCGGCTACCTCGGCCGCGTCTGCGTGGGTCACGTCTGCTCGCTGGCGGCCGCGGACGAAACCTACGCGGAGCGCGTCATCGCGAAATGCGTCGAGGCCGGCATGACCGTCGTCGCCAACCCCGCGACCAACCTCGTCATCCAGGGCCGCGGCGATCGCGGGCTGATCCGGCGGGGGCTGACCAGGGTCGCCCAGCTCCGCGCGGCGGGGGTCAACGTCTGCTTCGGGCAGGACTGCGTCAAAGACGGCTTCTATCCGTTTGGGCGGGGCGACATGCTGGAGGTAGCGCTGATCTCCGCCCACGCGGCGCACCTGGCCACGCACGACGAGATCGCATTCGTCCTGGCCGCGGTGACCGAGAACCCGGCCCGAGCCTGGAACGTCGGCGAGCCAGGGATCCGGCCCGGGGCCAGGGCCGACCTGATCCTCCTCGAGGCGCCGAGCTGGGAGGAGGCGCTGCGCCTTCAGGTCCGGCCGGAGCGGGTCTGGTTCAAGGGCCGCGAAGTTGCCGGCAACCGGCTCCTTTCCTGGCTCGGCTAGACTCAGCGGTCGTGGACAAGATCAAAACTCCGCTCGTGATCATGGAGCTGGTCGTTTCGGTCCTCCTGATGGCGGGCGTCCTCATCCAGACGCCGAAGGCGACCGGCCTCGGCGGCAGCATCGGCGGCGGCGATAGCGGGCTCGGCGGCGGCTACCGGACGCGACGTGGCCTGGAAAGGCAGATCTACTGGACGACCTGGGTCCTCGTCGTGGCCTTCCTTCTCGTCTCGCTCGCCAACATCTGGGTCGCCAACGCGAAATAGTGAAGGGGTCCGCCTAGTGCGGCGGCTCCTGCTGGTGGCTCTGCTGGGCATCCTCGTAGGGTGCTCAGGCGGGACGGCTCCGGCGATGCCGCTGCCGACCGGCCAGCCCGCCTCGGGTAAGCCGGCTCAGGGCGCCACCTTCACGGAGGCGGTCGTCGGCACCCCGGGCTTCCTGAACCCGCTCTTCAGCGACGAGGACAACTCGCGCGAGATCGACAACCTGATCTATCAGGGCCTGGTCCGGGTCGGCCCCGACCAGCAGGTGCATCCGCTCCTGGCCAAGGAGGTCAAGCTCTCGGATGACCACCTCACTTACACGGCCCACCTCCGCGACGACGTCCGCTGGGCGGACGGCGCCGCCTTCGGCGTCGACGACGTCCTCTTCACGTTCGGGGTGCTCCAGGACCCGGCCTACGACCGTCCCGCGGCGTCGGTCTGGAAGGGACTGACGGTGAAGAAGGTGGGGGACGCTGACGTTGCCTTCACACTGCGCTCACCAAGCGCTGCCTTCCCGCTCTCGTTGCTGACCGGGATCCTCCCCAAGCACCTCTTCAGCGCCGACGTCGCCGCCATGCCCGGCAGCCCCTTCAGCGGCCGGCGCGCCCTCGGGACCGGACCCTTCATGGTCGATACGATCTCGGCCGACCGGACTGAGGTCGTGCTCCGCCGCAACCCCCATGCGACGCCGGCGCCCTGGCTCGACCGGATCGTCTTTCGGAGCTACGCGAGCCTTGCTCTGGCCGTGCGCGCGGCCGCCGGCGGAGAGGCTGACGCGGTGGGTGGGATGCAGTCGCCCGCGTTCTTGAAGGAGCTCCAGGGCGGCTCGCTCGCGATCAGCGACGTGCGCACGTTCAGCTTCACCTCGGTTTTCCTGAACATCAGCAGCGATATCGGCTACTTCGTCGCGCCGGCCGTGCGGCGGGCACTCGCGCAGGCGGTCGACCGGCGCCGGGTGGTGGCTGACGCCCTGGGGGGTCGCGCCGATCCCGTCTCCGGTCCGATTCCGCCCAGCGATTGGGCCTACTCACGCGAGGTCGGGATCGACTACAACCCGGCGGCTGCCGCGAAAGCCCTCACCGATGCGGGTTGGACGCTCCCCGACCAGGGTCTCTACCGGACCCGAGCGGGGCACGACTTCACGGTCAGCCTCGTGGCCGCCGACGCTTATCCCTTCCGGGAGGTCGCCGACTCGGTGCGCCGCCAGCTGCTGGGGGTCGGCGTGCGCGTGACCGTGCAGGACGTGCCGGTCTCCCAGCTCGTGACGCGTTACCTGGTCGGCCACGGGTACCAGATGGCAATCGCGTCATTTGACAACGGGCCGGACCCGGACCAGTTCAGCCTCTGGCACTCGAGCATGAAGCAATACCCGCTCAACGTCTCCGGCCTGCCTCGGCAGGGTTTCATCGACAAGGCGCTGGAGGACGGGCGGGCCCGTACGGATGCTGCCGGGCGGATGGCGGCTTACGCCGACCTCCAGAAGCTGATCACCGAAGCCTCCCCCGCGATCTTCCTTTATGAGCCGCACTACCAGTACGCGGTCAGCCGCCGCGTCCACGGGTTGCACATGAACCCGGTGATCGAGCCGGGCGACCGCTTCGAGTACGTCACGGACTGGTACATAACAACGAAGTAGGTCGCGTCGGTATACGCTGAGGCTGTTGGGGAAGCGCACAGGGGCGCTATCAATAGCGCTCGCTCTTGTGGTGGTCCTGCCCATCCTCCTTCCTCGCGCTGCCGGGTTCTTCGCCTCCCACGCCATCGCGGTCGCCGCGCAGCCCGCCAACCCGAGCCTCTATAGCGGCCCGCTGCCGCGGCCGGGCCCCGACATCCTCTACGCGGCGCCAGCGCGTGCAGCGCAGTTGACCAACACCGGAATCTGGAACGCGCCGCCGATCCTGGTCTCAGGCGCCAGCGCTTACCGCGCCGGGGAGTACCTCTACCAGGACTTCCTCTACGACGACCACGGTGCGAATGGAGGCGCTCGCGACCCGAACGACAAGCGGCTCAACGGTGACGCATTTTCGGAGCCGAACGGCACCTATACCTATCCCTCCGACCCGCGCTACGCGGGGAATGCGGCCGACCTCGTCGAGCTCCGCCTGCGCCCGCTGGCCAACGAGACCGCATTCAGGGTCACGTTCAACACGATGGTCGACTCGACCCTGGCGGCGGCAACCATCGCGCTCGGCAGCCCGGGGTCCCCGATCACGGCCTTCCCGCACGGCGCCAACGCCCGCGCCCAGGCTGACGCCTTCGTAACCCTGCATGGAGCTTCGGCGGAATTCCTGTCGGCCCTGTCGGGCGCCGTGCCGGTGCCACTCACGTCGCGGCTTGACGTGGGCCGCCGGCAGATCACGGTTTATGTGCCACACCAGCTCTGGGTGCCCTGGCGGGGCATGGCCAGGATCAGCGCCGGGACCGGGCTCTGGGACACCTCGACGCCCGACGGCCCGTCCGGCCGCTACCTGGTCCCTCGCCAGGTCTCCGACAGCTCCCACCCAGGCGGCTTGGGCGTGCTTTCACCGCTCACCGCCAGCGCCTTCTTCAACCTCGCCTTCAGGTTCGCGGAGCCGTTCGGTGCGTCAGGTGGCGTGGGCGGCACGCCGGCTTGGTGGCGGGACGCCGCCCAGGGCGCCGCGCTGCGGACCGGCGACCTCACCCCTTTTCACGACGACATCGACTTCGCCAAGCTGGCTTCAGGCGTCTCCGATGATTCGGGGGTACCCCGTACCGGGCCTCTTGATCGCATCCTGGCGAGCCAGTTCGAGACGGAGCAGGGCACCGACTACACGACCGTTTGCGGCGGCAACCAGGGCTGCAAGGGCGAGCTCCGCGGCCGGCTTCAGCCGTACTCCCTCTATGTCCCGGCGCAGGCCGCGCCCGTGCACGGTTACGGACTGACCCTGCTGCTGCACTCGCTGGCGGCGAACTACAACCAGTACTTCGGCACCCGTAACCAGTCCCAATTCGGCGACCGCGGCAGCGGCTCGCTGGTGCTGACGCCGGAAGGGCGGGGGCCGGACGGCTGGTATGTCGAGTACGCGGGCGCGGATACCTTCGAGGCCTGGGCTGAGGTTGCTGCGCGCTACCTGCTCGACCCGAACCGGACCGACATCGCCGGCTACTCGATGGGGGGCTACGGGACTTTCCGGTTCGGGACGCTCTACCCGGACCTCTTCGCCCGCGGCCAGCCCACCGTGGGACCGCCCGGCGTGGGCATCTGGGCTCCGCCCGCGGAAGTCCAGCCCGGCGGCCGGGCCAGCAACACCTACTACCAGCTGGAATCGCTGCGGAACCTGCCGATGATGATGTGGGTCGCTTCTGCCGATGACCTGGTGCCCATCTCAGGCACGCAGCTGCAGGCCCGCCGCTTTGACGCGCTCGGGTGGCGTTACGAGTTCTGGACCTATGCCCCGGCCGAGCATCTGACCCTGGCGATCAACGACCAATTTCAGCCGGCCGCCGACTACTTGGGCAGCGCGACGGTCGACACCAATCCACCGCACGTCAGCTACGCGCTCAACCCGAAGATGAGCTTCTCGGATGTGGGCCTGGTCGCAGATCATGCCTACTGGCTCGGTGGGCTGGCTCTGCGTGACTCGTCAGGCCCGGCTCCGCTCGGCCTGATCGACGTCCGCTCCGAGGGCTTCGGCGTAGGTGACGCCGCGGCGTCCGGCACTCAAGCCGGTGCCGGGACGCTGACGGGCGGGACGCTCGGCGCGCTCGCGTACACGCGCCAGTATCAAGCCTGGGGATCGCCGCCGGCTGCGCCGGTGGCCGACCGCCTCGACCTCAAGGCGAGCAACCTGAGCAGGGTGGTCATCGCTGTGGCGCGCGCGCACCTGGACTGCAACGTGACTCTGAACGTGACCACCGACGGCCCGCTCCAGGTCGTGCTCGGGGGCTGTGGCCGGACATTGAACTTCGGCTAGACCGGCAGCAGCCGCGGGACGGCGGGTATCCTGCCCCTTTGTGGATCTCGGGCTAAAAGGCAGGCGGGCCCTGGTTTCCGCAGCCAGCAAGGGCCTCGGACGGGCCTGCGCGGAGGCGCTCGCGCGGGAGGGCGCCGAGGTCTTCATCTCCTCCCGGGATGCGGGCGCGTTGGCCGGCCTGGCCGGCCAGATCGGAGCCGCCGGCCACCAGGCCGCCGACCTCACCAAGCGCGCTGACGTCGAGGCTCTGGTCAGCGCCGCAGCCGGCGCGTTGGCAGGCCTCGACATCCTGGTCGTCAACTCCGGGGGGCCGCCGGCGGGCAGCCTGGAGGAGGTCGGCGACGACGCCTGGGAAGACGCTTTCAAGCTGACGACCATGAGCGCGACCTGGCTCGTCCGCAACGCGCTGCCCCACTTGAAGAAGTCGAAGCAGGGCCGGATCGTCTACCTGACCTCTTACCTGGTGAAGGAGCCGAGCGACGTCCTCATGCTTTCCAACGCCTTCCGCCCCGGCGTCACGGCGGTGGCGCGGATGCTCTCCCACGAGCTGGCGCCGCTCGGCGTCACCGTCAACTGCATCGGGCCCAATGCGATCCTGACCGACCGCACCCGCTCACTGGCAGCGGGCCCGGCGGGGGACGCCGGCATCAGCCTCGAGGAACAGCTCGAGCGGAGCGCCTCGAAGCTGCCGATGAAGCGCTACGGCGACCCTTCTGAGGTGGGCGGGCTCTGCGCCTACCTCTGCTCGGCGCAGGCCGGATATATCACGGGCCAGACGATCGTGATCGACGGTGGCAGCACAAGGTTCTACGCCTAGAAGGATGGCCTTGAAATTCACCCAGCGCATGAGCCGGATCGGGACCGAGGGCGCCTTCGAAGTGCTGGCGCGGGCCAAGGCGCTCGAGAAGCACGGCATGCGCGTCGTCCATCTGGAGATCGGCGAGCCCGACTTCCCGACGCCCGACAACATCATCGAGGCGGCGATCGGCGCGCTCCGCAGCGACTACACGCACTACACGCCTGCGGGCGGTATAGGCGAGGTGCGCGAAACCGTCGCGGGGTTCGTCTCCAAGCGGTTGGGTGTCGAGGTCGAGCCTGGCGAGGTCGTGCTGGTTCCCGGCTCCAAGAACGTGCTCTTGTTCACCCTCCTCGCCTGTGTCGAACCGGGCGACGAGGTGATCCTGCCCGATCCCGGCTACCCCGTCTACTCGTCGCTGGTCAGCTTCATCGAGGCAAAGCCGGTGCCGATCCGGCTGCGCGAGGACCGGGGCTTCCGGATGGACCTGGAAGAGCTCGCGTCGCTGGTCACGGACAAGACCAGGCTGCTGATCGTCAACACCCCGCAGAACCCGACGGGCGGGGTGCTGACAAGCGAAGACGTCGAGTTCATCTCCCGGCTCGCGCAGGAGCGCGACCTGCTCGTCTTGAGCGACGAGATCTACTCGCAGATCGTGTACGACGGCTTCCAGCACACCTCGCTCCTCTCCCAGCCGGGCATGAAGGAGAGGACGGTGCTGCTGGACGGTATGTCGAAGGCCTACGCCATGTGCGGCTGGCGGCTCGGTTACGGTGTGGCGCCGCGCGAGCTCGCGGCCAGCATGGAGACCTTGATGATCAACAGCTCCTCTTGTGCCGCGGCCTTTACCCAGATGGCGGCGATCGAGGCCCTCACGTCGCCCGAGTCGGAGCGGGCGGTGGGGCGGATGGTGGCCGAGTTCAGGAGCCGCCGGGACATCATGGTGGACGGCTTGAACGCCATCCCGGGCGTCAGCTGCGTCAAGCCGGAGGGCGCCTTCTACGCGTTCCCGAACATCAGCCAGACCGGGCTCGACGAGCAGGACCTCGCCAATCGCCTGCTGAACCAGGTCGGCGTGGCTGTGCTCCCCGGGACCGCTTTTGGAGAGGGTGGCCGCGGCTATCTGCGCCTCGCCTACACGAACTCTGAGGACAACATTCGCGAAGCGCTGACGCGCGTCGGCGACTTCATAGCCGAAGCGACCCGCCAGTAGAATTTCGCGGGCGCGATTGACACCGAACATGCCGTGGTGACATGTTTGATTTCTTGAGGCCCGTTAGGGCCACTTTTGTGGGATCTCTCAGGGGGTCAACAATGAGTGGGGCAGGGGTAGAGCCGGGTCGTCACGAAGCTGCCGCCGGGCCGCGCGAGGCGTGGGAGGGGATGGAGCAGACCGAAGAGTTCAAGCAGCTTGTCCGCGCGCGCTGGCGATTCGTCGGGCCGGCCACCGTCTTTTTCCTCGTTTATTACTTCCTGCTTCCGGTCCTGAACGGGACCGCCACCGGCTTCATGCGGACCAACGTGATCGGCAACATCAACGTCGCTTACCTGTTCGCGCTCTCGCAGTTCGTGATGGCCTGGGTTCTTGCCGGGCTCTACATCCGTCAGGCGAACCACGTGTTCGACCCGCTCGCCGAACGCGTTCGGCAGCTGGCCCGCCGCCGGGAGATCGGGTCATGAACATCACGCTGACGCTTTTCCTGTTCGTTGTCGCGATCACGCTTTTGATCACCGGCTGGGCGGCGCGGCGAAGCAGCACGACAATCCAGTTCTGGGCCGCGGGCCGCGGCATCAGAGGCTGGCAGAACGGCCTCGCGATAGCCGGCGATTACATGTCCGCCGCCTCCTTTCTCGGCATCGCCGGCTTGATCGCCTTCAACGGCTACGACGGCTTCATGTACTCGGTCGGCTGGCTCGTCGCGTACCTGCTCGTGCTCTTCCTCGTCGCGGAGCCGATGCGCAACACCGGCAAGTTCACGATGGCCGACACCCTGGCCTATCGGATGCGGGCCGTGCCGGTCCGTTCGGCCGCGGCTGTCGCCACGATCGCCGTCAGCGCCGGCTACATGATGGCCCAGATGGTGGGCGCCGGCAGCCTCGTGAAGATCTTGATCCCCACGCTCGACGCCACCCTCAAGCCCTACTTCGCATGGTCGACCTCACTCGGCTTCAAGCTCGATCCCTCGATCGCGATGGTCGGGGTGCTGATGATGATCTACGTCATCGCCGGCGGCATGGTGGCGACGACCTGGGTCCAGATCGTGAAAGCGGTAATGCTCATGGGGGGCGCGATCCTGCTCACATTGCTGGTGCTGATCCATTTCGGCTTTAACATCGGTTCGTTCTTCGACCACGCGGCGGCTGTGAAGGACGCCAAGACGCAGCTTCCGTTCACCAGCCCCGGCATCCTCTACAAGTACGGCGAGAAGAGCGTCTGGGGCGTCGACAAGGCGCTCTTGGAGAACATCTCGCTGGGCATGGCGCTCGTCCTCGGTACGGCCGGCCTGCCCCACATCCTGATGCGGTTCTTCACCGTGCCTAACGCGAAGGCCGCCCGCACCTCGGTCGCCTGGGCGATGGGCCTGATCGGGTCGTTCTACGTGATGACGAGCTTCCTCGGCTTCGGCGCCGCTTCGCTAGTCGGCAAGGCGCACATCTGCGCCAAGCCGGACGCAGCGGGCAAGTGCGCGACAGCCGCTCTCAACAACAACCTTTCGATGCCGCTCCTGGCCAATACCCTTGGCAAGGAGTTCTTCGGCACCTTCGGCGGCGAGTTCCTGCTTGCTCTGATCGCCGCGGTCGCCTTCGCGACCATCCTGGCCGTCGTGGCGGGGTTGACCCTGGCAGCGGCGAGCGCCTTCTCGCACGACTTCTACGTCAACGTGATTCGCGCGGGCCACGACGTCACCGAGCGCGAGCAGGTCCGCGTCGCCCGCATCACGGCCGCGGCCGTAGGCATCGTCTCCATCATCCTGGCCTCCGGCACCGGCGCCACCACAAACGCCGCCGCTCTGGTCGCGGGCCTGGCCTTCGTGATCGCCGCGTCGGCCAACTTGCCGGTGATCCTCTTCACGCTCTTCTGGAAGCGATTCAACACCTGGGGCGCCGTTGCCGGCCTCCTAGGCGGCACGCTGATGGCGATCTGGCTCTACGTGATCGGTCCCGGGTTCAGCGTCGCGCCTCCGAAGAATCCCGCCTTCCCGCTCAGCAACGTCGGCATCGTCGCGATCCCCTTCGGCTTCGTCTGCGCCGTTGTCTTCACCTGGGTCGGCGGGCTAGTGAAGGCCGACCGTCTGGCGGAGGAGCGGTTCCACGAGATCGACGTCCGCGCCTATACAGGTCTCGGGGCCGAGCCGGGGACAGTGGAGGAGCCTTCCGTGATGCCGAGGACCGCGACCCGACCGCAGACCAGCGGCTAGCCCTCAGCGATTTTTGGAAGACTTGAAGGGAGAGTCCATTCCTGTCTGCCTTGGGCAGCGTCGGTTGACGAGGAGACGCCCGTGAACGAGCGCAGATCCGGAGCCCACGCCATCGAGACGATGCAGGTGGAGGAGCGGCGGTATCCGCCCTCGCCCGAGTTCGCCAAGCAGGCGAATGCCAAGCCTGACATTTACGAGACAGGCTTCGATGAGTTCTGGACGCGAGAGGCGAAGGCGCGCGTGTCCTGGTTCACGCCGTGGGCGGACCTCTACAAATGGGATGCGCCGTATGCGAAATGGTTCCTCGGCGGCCAGCTCAACGTCTGCTACAACTGCGTCGACCGCCACGTCGAGGCGGGGCAGGGCGACAAGGTCGCCTACTTCTGGGAGGGCGAGCCCGAGAACGACCGGCGCCGGATCACCTTCTCGGATCTCCAGCGCGAGGTCGTGCGCTTCGCCAATGGGCTGAAACAGATCGGAGTCGAGAAGGGCACGCCGGTGGGCATCTACATGGGCATGGTGCCCGAGCTGCCGCTGGCGATGCTGGCGTGCACGCGGATCGGAGCGCCCTTCACCGTTGTCTTCGGCGGTTTCAGCGCCGAGGCGCTTTCTGACCGTCTCAACGACATGGAGTGCCAATTCCTGATAACTCAGGACGAAGGCTGGCGGCGCGGCTCTCGTGTGCCGCTGAAAGGCAACGCAGACGCAGCACTCGAGATTTCGCCGCTGGTCAAGCGCTGCGTGGTCGTACGGCGCACCGGCGGAGATGTGCAGATGCGTCAAAACCGGGATGTCTGGGCGGACGAGATTCTGAAAGGCGCCAGCGACGACCCGAAATCATGCCCGTGCGAGCCGATGGACTCTGAGGACCTCCTCTACCTGCTCTACACGAGCGGGACCACCGCAAAGCCAAAGGGCATCATCCACACGACCGGCGGCTACCTGGTCGGCGTCGCGACGACGCACCACTACATCTTCGACGTCAAGCCCGACTCCGTTTACTGGTGCGCGGCCGACATCGGCTGGGTGACGGGGCACAGCTATATCGTGTTCGGACCGCTCTGTAACGGAACGACCGGCATCATCTACGAGGGCACCCCCGACTTCCCTGACAAGGACCGCTGGTGGTCGATAGTCGAGCGCTACAAAGCCGACATCCTCTACACGGCGCCGACCGCCATCAGGACGCATATGAAATGGGGGCCGGAACACGCCAAGAAGCACGATCT
Organism: Chloroflexota bacterium; assembly: GCA_005880695.1. Lineage (GTDB taxonomy): Bacteria > Chloroflexota > Dormibacteria > Dormibacterales > Dormibacteraceae > VBGR01. The sequence continues at coordinate 6,561 of VBGR01000096.1, read as the reverse complement.
GAGCTCGCTGCGCGTGCTGGGCACGGTGGGTGAGCCGATCAACCCGGAAGCGTGGGTCTGGTACCGGGAAAACATCGGAGGGGACCGGACGCCGGTCGTCGACACCTGGTGGCAGACCGAGACCGGAATGATCATGATCACGCCCCTCCCCGGCATCACGACGTTGAAGCCGGGCTCGGCGACGCAGCCCTTTCCGACCGTGGACGCCGCGGTATACGACGAAGAGGGAAAGGTGGTGCCGCCCGGCGGCGGCGGTTACCTGGTGATCCGGAAGCCCTGGCCGGCGATGCTGCGGGGCATCTACCGCGACCCGAACCGCTACCGCGAGACCTACTGGAACCGCTACCAGGACACCTACTTCGTGGGCGACGGGGCGCGGGTCGATGACGATGGCGACTTCTGGCTGCTCGGGCGCGTCGACGACGTGATGAACGTCTCCGGCCACCGAATCTCCACGATCGAGGTGGAGAGCGCGCTCGTCGCGCATCCGGCTGTGGCTGAAGCCGCTGCCGCGGGACGGGACGACCCTCAGACGGGCCAGGCGATCGTCGCCTTCGTGACGCTCAAGGGCGGGCGGGAAGGCTCCCCGGAGATGCTGAAGGAGCTGCGCGAGCACGTCGGGCAGAAGATCGGCAAGTTCGCCGCTCCCGCCAACATCGTGTTCACACCCGAGCTGCCCAAGACGCGGTCGGGCAAGATCATGCGACGGCTGCTGCGCGACGTCTCCGAGAAGCGGCCGTTGGGCGACACGACGACGCTTGCCGAACCCGCAGTCGTCGAAGAGCTGGCGCGCCGCGGGCACGAGGAGGCGGCTAAAGAGGAGGCCTGAGTTCCTACGGTCCCTAGCAGGCCGCCCCGCGGTTGCCCACCACGAGCGGCGCCGACGCCGCCCGGTCCGGCGTCTCGGAGACGACTACCAGCGCCTGGGCCTTCACCCCAGGCAGGTCGAAGCCGTTCTCGCTGGCCACGTGGGTCCAGCCTGGCTGGGCGGTGAAGGCGCCGCCCCCGAGATCCTGCACCGCGCCGCTGCAGAGGTCCACCGATTTCACCGACCAGCTCACGCCGCGTGCCCGACCGGACGGCTGGACCCAGACCTCGACGTGGAGCTGGCAGATGCTGCCCGGAGCGCAGGCGCCGGCCGCCGGGCCGGCTTTGACCGCGGTCACCTGCCCGGCGCTGGCGGGCGCCAGCGCGGGGATCGGCACCTGCGGCCTGGGTGTCCCGGCCGCCCGGGCCAGGGCGGCCTCGCTGAGGGGCTCGTCGATCAGGCTGGAGGAGGGCATGGGTTTTTCGGTGTTAGCAGGTGCCGGATGGGCGCTGAGAGGGGCGCCGACGACCGGCAAGGTGGAAAGCGCGAACACGGCGGCCACCACCGCGCCGACCAGGCCCGCCAGCGCAAGGGTCGGGACGGGCCGAGCCGCAGATCGGGCCTTCGTGGGTAGGGCGATGGCCCGAACTGGCGCCACCGGCGGGATCGGCACCGCGGGCGAGATGCGGCTGACCGGCGCTTTCGCGCGCGCCGGGCCTCGCAGCGGTGGCGACACTTTGGCCGGCGCGCCTGTGACCAGCTCGCCCAGCCGCTGCCTGGCCTGCGCCTGGATTCGCTGGGTGGCCAGCCGGCCGGCAACCTCCCAGAGGGCCAGCCTGGCCTGGATCGTCGCGTAGCCCGTCGAGCGCCGGCCGCGCGTTCCCCGCACGAGGCGGCGGGCGTAGAGTCCGAGCGGGCTCTCGGCGGCCCTTGAAGGCCGGGCCGGCCTGTTCGTGGACTCGGGATCGGGCGAGATCCGAAGCATCTCGCAGATCAAGGCTCCGACCGCCTGCACGTCGGCGGCCTGCAGCTTCAACTCGGCCTGCTCGCCCCGAGCCGTGAGGTCCCGGTCGCCCAGCCGGATCGTCCCGTCAGCGGCCACGCGGACGTTGCCCGCGTGGAGGGCGCCATGCCAGACCCCGGCCTGGTGAAGCGCAGCCAGAGCGTCCAGGACGCCGATCGCGATCGCCACTGTGCACATCGGCGCAAGGCGCCCGCGTTCGAGGATCTCGCGCAACGGGCGCGTCAGGACAGAACTACGAAGAGAATGGCCCACCTTCCAGGTAGCTACTCTATGGTGCGCACGGTCGAAATGCAAACCCCAGATGTGGGGCTTGCGAGTACAAGTCTCAGTCGAAGCCAGGTGGAGGTTCGAAGCCGAACCCGGGGGCCGATTCGAGGCTTTCGGCGAGATCCAGGAGGTCGAACTCACGGCGGTAGTGCCCGACCAGCTGGACCCCGATCGGGAGGCCACCGGCCCGCCCGGCGGGGACTGAGATCGCCGGCAGCAGCGAGAAGCTGACCGGGAGCACGAACTGGACGTGGCGGTTGTAAGCCTCGCCCAGGAAGGGCGGCACCTCTTCGATCGGCATCGGTACCAGGCCCAGCGTCGGCGTGAGGATGGCGTCGAAGCCGTCCTCCAAGGCCTGCCGGATCCGGGCGCCGGCCTTGAGCCCGGCCTGGTGCGCCCGGAAGAACTCCGCTCCGCTGATCTCGCGCCCCTCCGTCATCAGCGCGCGCACGCCCGGGCCGTATTCGGCGGGGTCTCCGGGCCAGGCGGCCAGGCTCACCCGCCGCACGACCTTGTAGGCATCGAGAACCGGAAGAGCATCCCACTCGAGCGCGTCGAAGACCACCTCGTGGCCAGCCCCCGCCAGCGCCTCCCCAGCCCGGCGGCTGGCCTCGGAGCAGGCCGAATCCATCCCGATGCCGGTCCTCGTGATCGCCAGGAGGCGCCGCTTCGCGCCGGCGACCTCGTGCGGCGATACGGCCGCCATCACGGCGTAGGTCGCACGCGCGTCCGCGACCGAGCGGGCGATCGGTCCCCGGGAGTTGATCCCGGCGGGGTCCGGCAGCTCTTCGGGAACGCGCCCCGGCGAAGGCCGCAGGCCGACGACTCCGCAACAGGAGGCAGGCATCCGGATCGAGCCGCCGTAGTCGTCACCGGTCGCCACGGTGCAGAGGCGGGCCGCCACCGCAGCGGCGCTGCCGCCGCTGGAGCCGCCCGGCGTGACGCCCTCCCGCCAGGGGTTCTGAGTCGCGCCGAAGAGCGGGCTCACGGTCCCGACCGAGGCGACCAGCTCGGGCGCGTTGGTCTTGCCGAGGATCGCCGCGCCGGCCGCTTTCAGGCGTTGCACGAGGACGGCATCGCGATCCGCCACCTGGCCCCTGAACTTCGGGGAGGACCAGGTAAAGGAAAGCCCGCGCACCGGCTGGCTCTCCTTGACACCGACAGTGAAGCCGCGCAGCGGGCCGGCCGTCCCGGCCTGGGCGGACCCGTCGACCTGGATGAAAGCGTTGAGCCGCGGGTTCAGCCGCCTGATGCGATCCAGGTGCTCGTGAACGGCTGCCTGCGGGTCGATGACCCGTCTATTCTTCACGACAATGCCGATCGTCTGGACCCAGAACGAAGCTGCCAACCAGCTCCTCGAAGAGGATCCCCTGGCGCTCCTGATCGGCCTCGTCCTCGACCAGCAGGTGAAGATGGAGAAGGCGTTCGGCGGGCCTTACGAGCTGAAGCAGCGGCTCGGCCACCTCGACGCGGCAAAGATCGCGGCCATGGATCCCGAGGAGCTGGACCGGGTCTTCCGCCAGCGCCCAGCGCTGCATCGCTTTCCGGGCTCGATGGCTCGCCGCGTGCAGGAGCTCTGCCGGGCGGTCGTGGGCGAGTACGGAGGTGAGGCCGGCCGGGTCTGGAAGGAGGCCGGCAGCGGCAAGGAGCTGGCGTCGCGGATCGGGAAGCTGCCTGGGTTCGGCGACATGAAGGTCAAGATCACGGTGGCCGTGCTGGCCAAGAAGTTCGGTGTCAAGCCGCCCGGCTGGGAGGCGCAGGCAGCCCAATGGCACACAGTCGCCGACGTGGACTCCGCGGAGTCGATGGCGGAGGCTCGCGACGTGAAGCGCCGGATGAAAGCCGAGCACCCGCACTAACCCGACCCCCCACGTGCCTCCCCCGCCACGCGGGGAGTGAGGTATTGGCTTCGTCTCATCACCGAAGGTGATATATCGGATATCACGATATACTGGCGCAATGGGCTCAGAAGTCTCCGAGCGCAAGTCGCGTCAGGTCGCCGAATCAGCGCGCGAGCAGGAATGGAGCCGGCCGAGCTTCGGCCGCGGGCTCTTCCTGGGGCGGTTCGACCTTGGCCTTGTGCATCCCCATCCCCGCCAGACGCCGGCGGCCGTCGAGAAGGGCGAAGCCTTCCTGCGCCGGCTCGAAACCTTCCTCCGCACCCAGGTCGACGGCCTCCAGATCGAGGCCGACGACAAGATCCCGGATCGCGTGGTCAAAGGGCTGGCCGAGCTGGGCGCTTTCGGCATGAACATTCCCGAGGAGTACGGCGGGCTCGGCCTGACGCAGGTCTACTACAACCGGGCGCTGCAGCTTGCCAACTCGGCGCACTCGGCGCTGGGTGCGCTCCTTTCGGCTCACCAGTCGATCGGCGTGCCCAAGCCGCTCAAATATTTCGGCACCGAGGAGCAGAAGCGGAAGTGGCTGCCGCGCGTCGCCGCCGGGGAGGTGAGCGCCTTCCTCCTGACCGAGCCTGACGTCGGCAGCGACCCGGCCCGGCTCTCCGCCACGGCCGTTCCGACCGAGGACGGGTCCGCTTACATGCTGAACGGCGTCAAGCTCTGGACCACCAACGGGACCATCGCCAGGGTGATGGTCGTCATGGCCGAGGTGCCGGAGTCCGCGGGACACCCGGGCGGGATCTCCGCTTTCGTCGTCGAGCGCGACATGAAGGGCGTCAAGATCGTGCGCCGCAACCACTTCATGGGGCTCCGCGGCATCGAGAACGCCCTGATCGACCTCGAAGACGTGCGCGTGCCGCGCGAGAACCTGATCGGCGAAGAGGGCCGCGGGCTCAAGATCGCTCTCGTCACTCTGAACACGGGCCGTCTCTCACTGCCTGCCATCTGCCTCACGGCTTCCAAGCACTGTCTCAAGATCGTCCGCGAGTGGGCCAACGAGCGGGTCCAATGGGGCCGCCCGATCGGGAAGCACGACGCCGTCGCCCAGAAGATCGCTGAGATCGCCGGGATCACCTTCGGGATGGAGGCGATGGTCGAGCTCTCCGGCGAGCTGGCCGACGAGGAGCGCAACGACATCCGGCTGGAGGCCGCGCTGGCCAAGCTCTGGTGCTCCGAGATGGCCTGGCGGGTCGCCGACGAGATGGTCCAGATCCGAGGCGGCCGCGGCTATGAGACAGCCGCTTCCCTGAAGGCCCGCGGCGAGCGTCCGGTGCCCGCTGAGCAGATCCTCCGCGACCTCCGCGTGACACGTATCTTCGAGGGCTCGACGGAGATCATGCAGCTGTTCATCGCCCGGGAGGCGGTCGACGTCCACCTGCATGCGGCCGGCGACCTGGCCGAGCCCGACTCGACCCCGCCCGAGAAGGCCCGCGCCGCCCTCGGGGCGGCCGGCTTCTACACCCGCTGGCTGCCACAGCTGGCGGTCGGCAGGGGGCGGGTGCCGCTCGCCTACAGCGAGTTCGGGTCGCTCGCCAAGCACCTTCGCTATGTCGAGCGCTCCTCGCGCAAGGTGGCCCGCTCGACCTTCTACGGAATGTCGCGCTGGCAGGCGCGGCTCGAGCACCGGCAGGCGTTCCTGGGCCGCATCGTCGACATCGGCGCCGAGCTCTTCGCGATGAGCGCCGCCTGCGTGCGAGCCCGGATGCTGGTCGAGGCGGGCGAGAACGGCAAGGAGGCCGAAGAGCTCGCCGACGTCTTTTGCAAGGGTGCCCGGCGGCGGGTGGAGGTCCTCTTCCACCAGCTCTGGCACAACGACGATACGGTCAACTACGGCGCTGCCCAGGACGTTCTGGCCGGTCGCTACACGTGGCTCGAGCAGGGCATCATCGACGCGTCGGGAAGCGGGCCGATGATCGGGCTGCCCGGCGAGCTGGAGGAGTTGCCCCGGCGGGCCGCGGAGGCCTGACCCGATAGAGAACGTGGCGGCGCAGCGGGTGCCCGTCGGGGAACCGCGGATGATCGAAGTCGTCGGCCTCTTCGTGGGTCATCCCGATCCGTTCCATCACCCGCCGTGAGCGCAGATTGGCGGGGACTGTGAAGGAGACGATCTCTTCGAGGCCGGCGTTTTCGAAGCCATAGGCCAGCGCCGCCCGGGCCGCCTCGGTCGCGTATCCATGGCCCCAATGCCGGTGATCGAGCCGCCAGCCGACCTCGACGGCGGGCGTGAAATGCGCTTCGAAGCTGGGGACCGAGAGGCCGACGAACCCGGCGAAGGCGCCATCCCCTGCAATCTCGGCTGCCCAGAGGCCGAAGCCGAGCTCCTCAAAGGCGGCCTCGATCCGGTCGATCAGGGCGTCCGACTCTTTCCGCGTCAGCCTGGCCGGGAAGTGTTCCATGACGATCGGGTCGGAGTTCAGTTCTGCGAACGGCTTGCGGTCCGTTTCGCGCCAGCGGCGCAGCAGCAGTCGCTCGGTGCGGATCACTTTCTCCACAGCATTCGGCCCAGCCGGAAGCGGAGGACCCGGCCGGGCAGCAGCGCGCAGTAGGCATCTGACCGCCGC
>VBGR01000095.1 GCA_005880695.1 Chloroflexota bacterium | reverse complement strand
TTGATGTTGCCGTAGTCGTCGGCTTCGCCGATGACCACCGCGACCTTGCTGGTGCCAAGGTCCAAACCGACAACGCGCTTCCGCCTTAACAACGGTTGTGCTGGGATGCCTCCTGAAACGAAGTTGTTTGGCGGGCGGGCCGCCAGGATTATATCGGAGGAATGCTGGGCCGGACGCTCACTCATGCGCTCTGTCTCAGAGGTAGTGGCGCCTGATCGAGGCAAGGTTGTTGAAGATCCGGACCCCGAAGGCGACGATGGCAGCGATCGAAAGGTCGACGCCGATCTTGTCGCCCACGAACGTGAGGCCCCCTGCGAGGGCCATGTTGGTCACCAGACCGGTTACGAAAACGCGCGGCTCGTAGCTCCCGGCGATGTAGGCCTTGAAGGCGCCGAAGATCGAGTCCAGCCCGGCCAGCAGCGCCACCGCGGTGTAGCGGGCGTATCCGATCGGGATCGTCACGGGCGAGAGAAGGCCCAGCAGGATGCCGATCACTGCCGCCACCAGGGCGACGATGACTACTTGCATACGGCGACCGCCGGAGCCACCGGCGACGGAGATGGCGACGGCTGCGGCGCCGGGCTCTTAGGGGTCTTGGCCGCCTTCGACGGGCTGGGCGTGGTTGGGGCCGGCGCGCCCTTGAACTTGACCGCCGGTGCGAACGGGTTGACCAGGTTGATGTACTCGATCTCGCCCTTCTGCACTTCGGCGTCGGCCGCCAGCGACTTGAGTGCCGCCAGCTTGTCGCCCAAGGAGACGAACTCTTCTGGCGTCAACACCCTCCCGAAGTACAGCTTCACCCCCCGGGTGGTGGTCAGGCTCAGGCTCCCGAGGCAGTCGAGGTCGTAGCGAGCGACGCCTTGTCCGTAAATCGAAGGGAGGGCCACCTGGATCTTGATCAGGGCCGAGAGCAATTGCGCCTCGAGTGGGTGCTCGCCCGGTTTGGGATCGGCCCCGGCCGGCCCGTGGATGTCCGCCAGCCCGGCCGCCGGCTGGCCGGGAGCGATGGCGGCCGCGACCTCGCTCAGGTAGAACGTGCGCCCGGCGTCGCCGGCGCGATAGACGGCGACCGGATGCCATTCGTCGATCGCGATCTCAACCCGATCGGGTAGGACTGGCGCGACCGTGGAAGTCCGGATCCAGGTCGAGCTCCCCAACTTTCGCCGGATGCTAGCACCGTCCAGGATCAGCATCGAAGCGGGCCGGTCGAGACCGCTCAGTCCGAGCACCTCGGCCCGCGTCACATGGCGCAGTCCGCTGACGGTGACTTCTCTAACGGTGAAGACGGGCCCAAGGAGCACCCAGCCGAGCAGGACGACCTCGAGATTCGCCAGGAGGATCGCGAGGGCGCGCCTCCAGAAAGCTGTGGGGAGCCGGCGCGCCCGCCGTTCCCGGGGCGCCTCCGGGCCCGGCTGGCGCCGTGCGGGGACCCGGTGGTGGTCGACTCCGGCCCGGTGCGCCGACCTCCGGCTGCGCATCTTCACGCTTCCTTGCCTCCGACACGAAGGCGGGCGTGGTGCACGAGGCGATCGCAGAGCTCGTCGAAGCTGATCCCGGCGGCGCGCGCGGCGTCCGGCAGGAGAGAGAGCTCGGTCAGCCCGGGCACGGTGTTGACTTCCAGCACCCAGGGCACTCCCTCCGAGTCAACGATCAGGTCGACGCGGGCCATGCCTTCGCAGCGCAGTGTTCGAAAGGCGAGCTCGGCGGCCACTGAGGCGCGCCGGCGCGCCGCTTCCGAGATCCGGGCGGGGATGATGTGGTGGCTCTTACCGGCGGTGTACTTGGCGTCGTAGTCGTAGACCGGGTTCTCACTGACGATCTCGAGGGTCGGCAAGACCTGAAGGTCGGGCGTCGCCAGCACGCCGACGGTGATCTCGGTGCCGGTCACGAAGCGCTGGGCCAGCACGCGGTAGTCGTAGCGGCCCGCGAGAACCAGGCCGTCGGCGACCTCCTCGCCGCTCCGGGCGACGGTGAGTCCGACCGTCGAGCCCTGGCGGGTCGGCTTCACCACCAGGGGCAGGCCCAGGCCCGCCACCAAGTTGTCCACGAGGTCGGCCGGGATGCCCTCCCGGACGTCGTGATCCTGGTAGGCGGGGATGGCCAGGCCGGCCTGCTCCAGCAGACGGTTGGCGATCGCCTTGTCGATGCAGAGCGCGCTCGCCAGCACGCCGCAGCCGGTGTACGGGATCTCCAGGACCTCCAGCATCCCCTGCACCGTGCCGTCCTCGCCGATCGGACCGTGGAGCGCGATGAAAACGCAGTCGAAACCGCCAGCTGCAAGTCTCGGCCAGACCTCGCGATCCACATCAAGGACGCTGACCTCGTGGCCGCGCCGTTTGAGGGCCGCTTCGACCTGGGCGCCAGAATGGAGCGAGACCTCCCGCTCCGACGACCGGCCGCCGGCGAGCACGGCCACCTTCAACTGCGGGGCTTCTCCCGGCCCACCATCTCGACCTCTGTCTCCAGGACCACGCCGAACTGCTTCAGCACCGCCTCGCGCGCGCGCTCGATCAGCTTTCGTACGTCGGCGGCGGTGGCGCCGCCCGCGTTCTCGATGAAGTTCGCGTGCTTCGTGCTGATCAGCGCGGCGCCCTCGCGAGCGCCTTTCAGTCCCGCCGCCTCCACCAGGCGCCCGGCCGAGTCGCCGGACGGGTTCTTGAAGACGCTGCCACAGTTCTTGGTGGCGACCGGCTGGGTCTGCTTGCGCTCGGCGGTCCAGGTCGCCATCTGCTCGCGCGAGGCGTGACCGTCGCCGGGCCGGAGCTGGAACCAGGCGCCGGCGATGAGGTGCCCGTGCAGCGCACCCTCCCGAAAGGCAGAGGTGCGATAGCCGAACCCGAGGTCGGCTGGCTGCCAGTGGACGCCGTCACCCTCCGCGCCGGCGAGGACGTCCTTCACCTCGCACCCCCAGCAGCCGGCGTTCTGGTAGACGGCGCCGCCCACAGTGCCCGGGATGCCGATGGCGAATTCCAAGCCGGTCAGGTCGTGGTCGGCCGCCAGTCGGGCGAGGCGCATCATCTTGAGACCCGCGCCGCCGAAGACCCGGTCGCCGTCCTGCTTGAAGCCGCGGTTGACGTCGCGGATCACCAGGCCCTCGACGCCGCCGTCTCCGACCAGAAGGTTGGTCCCGGCGCCCAGCAGCAGATACGGGATCTCGCGCTGCCAGCAGCCGCTGACAAGCGGTCCTGGTTCGGCGGTCTCGACAAAGTAGTCTGCCGGGCCCCCGATGTTGAACGACGTGAGCTTGTCCAGCGGCCGGTCCGGCGCCGCATGATCCAGGCCGCTGAGCCAGGCCAGGTTGGACTTATTCCGCCAGCTGATGGGGCACCTTCCAGATATCGCCCGCGCCCATGAAGAGGACCAGATCACCCGGTTGGACGAGCTTCTCGACCTGCGCCCGGACTTCGGCGAGGTCGGCCGCGAAGCGGGCGCCTGGCACGGCGCCCGCCAGCTCGCGCGAGGAGATTCCCTCCGGGTTCGCTTCGCCGGCCCCATAGATTTCGGTTACGACCACCTGGTCGGCGCTCGCGAGGGCCTTCGCGAAGTCGTCGCGGAAGTGCGCGTAGCGGCTGTAACGGTGGGGCTGGAAGACCAGCACCACTCGTTTGGGCTGCAGCTCCCGGACGGCAGCCACTGTCGCCCGCACCTCGGTCGGGTGGTGACCATAGTCGTCGTAGAGTTCGGCCTCCCGCCAGGCGCCGACGTGCTCCAGCCGGCGGCGGGCGCCCTTGAAGGAGGCGAGCGCGCGACCCACCACATCCCGCGACACGCCCAGCTCGATCGCCAGGGCCGCCGCGCCGCAGGCGTTGAGCGCGTTGTGCCGGCCCGGAACCTTGACCTCGAAGCCCAGCGCGCGCCACTTGTAGTCGCCCCGCTCGATGCCATAGGTGACGCGGCGCGCCGGCGTGGGCAGGGTGAGCAGCTTCTCGTCCTCTGCGCAGATGACGGCCAGGCCATCGCTCGGGAGATGTGAGAGGAAGCTGGCGAAGACCTCCTCGACCGCTTCCAGCGTAGTGAAGTGATCCGGATGGTCCAGCTCCAGATTTGTGACGATCGCGTAACGCGGCTCATGGAGGACCAGCGAACCGTCGCTCTCGTCGGCCTCCGCGACGAGCCAGCGGCTGCCTCCGGCGCGGGTGTTGGCGCCGTCGCCGACCAGTACCGACGGGTCGTAGCCGGCCTCGGTCAGGATGTGGCCGAGCATGTAGGTGGTCGTCGTCTTTCCATGTGTGCCGGCGACCGCGATCGCGTCACTGGAGCGCATCAGCTGGGCCAGCAGCTCGGCCCGCGTCAAAGTCTCGATTTCCGCGTCACGGGCGGCGACCAGTTCCTCCTGGGTCGCAGGGATGGCGGCGCTATGCACCACCAGGTCCTGGCCCGCGACGTGCGCCGCGTCATGGCCGATCGCGATCCGGGCGCCCGCCTTAGCCAGCTGCTCGGTCGTGGCCGAGGCCTGCGCATCGCAGCCGGAGACCTCGTCGCCCCGGCGCAGCAGCACGAGCGCCAGCGAGGAAACGCCGGTCCCGCCGATGCCCATCAGGTGAACCTTCATCCGGGCTGACTCACCTTGCGGCAACCTCTTTCAGCACGGCCAGCACGCGCTCAGCGGCATCGTGGCGGCCGAGGCTCGCCGAGGCGTCCGCCAGGCGCCGCAGCCGCTCATCGTCCAGTGAGGAGATCGCTGCCAACAGCCGCTGGGGATCGAAGTCGTCGTCCCCGATCCGGACCGCGGCGCCGGCCTCGACCAGCACCGCCGCGTTCGCTTCCTGGTGGCCGCCCCCAAAGGTTCCCGGCACGAGGATGGCGGGCAGCCCGACAGCGGTTATCTCGGCCAGGGTCCCCACGCCGGCTCGGGAGACGACCAGGTCAGCTTCGGCCAGGAGGCCGGCCATGTCGGCCGTGAAATCCAGGGGTCTGTAGCGAGGACGGGCGCGCCGCCGCCCCTCCTCGGCGCCCTGCCTGCCGGTCACATGGATCACCTCGGTGAAGCGGGCGAGGAGGTCTTCGAGGGCCTCCCAGACCACCTCGTTCAGGCGGCGGGCGCCTTGCGACCCGCCGGTCACGAGCAGCTTCCGGGGAGGGATCGCAGGCGTGCGGCGCGAGAAGCCCGGCCGCAGGGGCAAGCCGGTCAGCTCCACCCGACGGGCGCGCACCGAGGTCCCTGGAAAGGTGATGCAGACCGCCGCCGCGCCGCCGGCCAGGCTCCGCGTCGCCAGCCCAGGTAGGAAGTTCTGCTCGTGGAGGACGTAAGGCACCCTCCCGACCCTTGCCGCGGCGACGCTTGGAACCATCGCGTAGCCGCCGACTCCCAGCACGACGTCGGGTCGGAAGCGCCGGACGATGGAGTACCCGCGGGCCAGAGCCGCCGGCAGCACGACGGGGAGACCCAGGTTCTTCCAGGTGGCGTCGCGGTCGAACCCACGGATCACGATTGTCTCCAGGTCGAAGCCGGCATCGACGACGAGCTTCTCCTCGGGGCCCCCGGCGCGGCCGACGAGGAGGACCGCGCCCGAGCGGCTCTCAGCGCGGAACGCTCGCGCGACGGCGAGCGCTGGGAAGAGGTGACCGCCAGTCCCGCCTCCCGAGATCAAGAGCCGCATCGGACCTCCTTGAAGAATCGAGAAGGGACTGCCGCCCCCGGCTGGCGATGCTGAGCAGGATCCCGATCGCGGCCAGGCTGGTGGCGACCGAGGTCCCACCGTAGCTGATCAAAGGCAAGGGAACGCCGGTGATGGGGAGAGTGTCGGTGACCGTCGCCATGTTGACCAGCGCCTGGAACGCGATCCAGGTCGTGATCGCCGTGGCAAGCACGCGCCCCAGCGCGTCCGGCGCGCGCAGCGCGGCCCGGTAGCCGCGCACCGCGAAGAAGACGAAGCCGGCCAGGATGGCGGTGGTGCCGGCGAGGCCCGTCTCCTCGCCCACGATCGCGAAGATGAAGTCGGTGTGGGCCTCCGGCAGCCAGAGGAACTTCTGGACCGAGTGACCGAGGCCGACGCCGAAGGCCCCGCCTGAACCGAGCGCGTAAATGGCCTGCGTCGACTGGAAGCCGGCGCCAAGCGGGTCGGCGAAGGGGTTGGTGAAGGTGACCAGGCGAGCCGCGCGGTAGGGCTCGTAGAGGACCACCGCCAGGAAGACGACCGCCAGCCCCAGAACCAGCACCGCCAGGTAGCGCTTGCGCCCACCGCCCGCGAAATAGGCGCTGACGAGGATCGCGGCGATGATCACCGAGGTCCCCAGGTCTTTCTCGAGCAGGACCAGCCCGACGGCGCCGCCCAGGAGCACCGCGAAGGGTACGAAGCCTGCCTTCCACTCGCGCAGGCGGGGGCCCCGGCGGACGAGCCAGTAGCTGATGAAGAGCGCGAAGGCGAGCTTGGCGAGCTCGGTGGGCTGGACCACAAGGGAGCCGATCGCGAACCAGCGCCGGGCGCCGTTGGACTGGACGCCGACCAGGGGAACCAGCACGAGCAGCACAGTCGCCATCGCCGCCCCGGGCACGATCAAGGGCGGCAGGTGCCGGTAGTCGACACGCATCAGGACGACCATGGCCGCGCCCCCGAGGCCGACCGACGCCAGCTGGCGCTCGAAGTAATAGAGCGGCGCCCGATGCTCGACGTAGGCCAGGGCCTGGCTCGCGCTCAGGACCATCACCAGGCCGGCGGCCAGCAGCAGCACGGTGACAAGAAGCAGCCAGCGATCGCCGTGCGCGGTCCTGACCGCCTCCTCGCTCACGCCGTCCGCCTCGCGTTCCAGCGGCGGACCGAGTCTTTGAACCGGCGCCCGCGGTCTTCGAAGGAGGTGAACCAGTCGAAGCTCTTGTAGCCGGGGCTGAGCAGCACGACGCCGCCTGGCTCGGCCAGGGCGGCCGCGAGCTCGACGGCGTGATCCAGGTCTCTGGCTCGGTGGAGGGAAGGATGGCCCGCGAGCTCCTTTTCGAGGAGCCCGGCCGACTCGCCGATCAAGACCACGGCTGCCGCCCTCTCCTTGATCTCACCCACCCACTGCTTCAAGTCGAAGCCGCTGCCGTGACCGCCCGCGATCAGCACCAGCGGCTCCCCCGCGAAAGCTGCCAGGGCGACCCGCCCAGCGTCGGGGTTGGTGGCCTTGGAGTCGTTGTACCAGCGCACTCCGTTCCACTTGCCGACCAGCTCGAGGCGGTGCTCCACCCCTTCGAACCCGGCCACCGCTTCGTTGATCTGCTCGTCGGCCAGTCCGGCGATGCGCCCCACCGCCGCCGCTGCGAGCGCGTTTTCGAGATTGTGGTGACCCGGTATTGGCATCGGTGGCGCGGGCTCGTGCTGGTCGAACCAGACGACTTTGGCCCGGGTCCGCTGAGCCAGCTGCCGGCAGGTCTCGTCGCGGCCGTTGAGGACCGCGTAGTCGCCGGCGCCCTGGTGCTCGACCAGCCTGGCCTTGGAGTCGACATACGCCTTGAAGCTGCCGTGACGATCGAGGTGGTCGGGCGTGATGTTGAGCACGACCGCAACGTGCACGCGGGGGCGGGAGATCGTCTCCAGCTGGAAGCTCGAGAGCTCCAGGACGACCCAGTGGTCGGGGGTCACCGCGGGGAGGCGATCGAGGACAGTCTCGCCGATGTTGCCGCCGACCAGCACCGGCCGCCGGCCGCGCCCGAGGACCTGTGCGGTCAGCGCGGTGGTCGTCGTCTTTCCGTTGGTGCCCGTGATGCCGACGATCGGGGCCGGGCAGTAGCGGAAGAAGAGGTCCATCTCGCTGCTCACGGTCAGTCCCTTCAAGCGAGCCTGCTTCAAAAGCGGCGCGTTCCAGGGCACACCAGGGCTCGCGTAAACCTCGTCGCAGCCGCGGAGCACGGACTCGTCGTAGCCGCCCAGGTGGAGGTCGCAGCCGGCAGGAAGCTTCGAGATGTACTCCCGCAGCTTCTCGGCCGGCTTCAAGTCGCAGACGCGGACTTTGTCGCCGCGATTGCGGAGGAAGCGAGCCAGCGCTACTCCGCTGCGTCCGAGCCCGACCACGAGGGCAGTCACCGGATCACTGTCCTGGCGAGCCCGACCGTGACGGCGGCGACAACCAGGCCGACGGTCCAGAAAACCACGTCGATGCGGTCCTCGGACCAACCCTCGAGCTGGAACGTGAAGTGGATCGGGGTCATCTTGAAGACCCGGCGCCCGCCGGTCGCCTTGAAATAGGCGACCTGAATAATGACAGACAGCGTCTCTATCACGAAGACCAAACCGAGCAGCGGCAGGAGCAGGACCACGCCTTGCTGGAGGGCCATCGCGCCCAGCGCGTAGCCGAGTCCGAGCGACCCGGTATCGCCCATGAAAACCCGCGCCGGCCGGCGGTTGTACCAGAGGAAGGCGAGGAGGCCGCCGACCAGGGCCATCGCGACCGCCTTCTCGCCGGCGGAGCCGTCCGGCAGGAGCAGCGCCAGCACGGTCAGCGCGATGGCCGCCAGGCCGCCGCAGAGTCCGTCGATGCCGTCGGTGATGTTGACCGCGTTGGCGGCTCCCACGATCGCCAGCAGGGCGAGGGGCCAGTAGAGCCAGCCGAGGTCGAAGGGAACCAACAGCTGGTGCGGCTGATAGGCCAGCCAGGCGACAGGCACGGCGAGCAGGAACTGAAGCGGGAACTTGGCCCGGGCCGGGATGCCGAGGGAGCCGACCCTGAGCTTGCGGAGGTCGTCGGCGAGGCCGACAAGGCCGCCGCAGACGAGGCCGGCCAGGGCTGGGACGGCTCCGCGGTGGCCTGCCCAGATAGCGAGCACTCCGCCGAGCAGCCCCAGAACCACGAAGAGGATGCCGCCACCGGTCGGCGTGCCCGCCTTGGCCTGGTGCTCGGCCGGCAGCTCCTCCTGGATGACCTGGCCGGCGCGGCGGCGCCGCAGGAGCCGGATGAAAGGCGGGTAGAGCGCGAGTGCGATGGCGAAGCTGACCGCAACTGTCAGGACGTCGAAGGCCAGGGCTGTTGCTATCGCCGAAGTAATTGCTCGACCACCTCTTCCAGGGCGACGCCGTGCGATCCCTTGACCAGGACCAGGTCCCCCTCGCCGGCGTGGGCCTTGACCCACTTCACCGCGGCCGGCTTATCGGGCACCAGATCGGCGCCCGCGGCTTCGGCCAGGAGCCGGCCTCGGCCCACGTCGACGACGCAGACGGCGTCGAAGACCTCCCGAGCGCGTCGCCCGACCTCCTCGTGCGCGGCGTCGGCCAGGCGACCCAGCTCGCGCATCTCGCCAAGAACCGCATAGCGGCGATGAGCGGCCTGGTCGGCGACCGCCTCGAAGGCGGCCAGCATCGACTCCGGGCTCGCGTTGTAGGCATCGTCCAGAACCGCAAAGCCGGCTGGCGCGGCACGCGCCTCGAGGCGGCGGTCGACATGGACATCCTCCAGTGCCTTTGCGCCTTCGGCCAGCGGGACGCCCGCGAACTCGCCGGCCGCCAGCGCGGCCAGGGCGTTGCGCGCTTGGTGGCGGCCGGGAAGGCGCAATCTCACCGGCACGTCGCGGACGTTGAAGGCGCCGGCCTGGTACCCGGTCCCCTGGTAGTCGCCGCCATCGAGCCCGAACGTGACCACCGGCGCGGTCGCCAGGCCCTCAAGCAGCGGGGTCAGGGGGTCGTCCGCGTTGAGGATCGCGAGCCCGTCGGGCGGCAGCCGCTCGACCAGCTCACCCTTCGCTCGAGCCAGCTGCTCCTGCGATTGGAAGAATTCCATGTGCACCGTGCCGATGTTTGTCACGACGCCGACGCGCGGCCGGGCCAGGTCGGCGAGCGGCGCGATCTCCCCAGGTCCCTGCAGGCCCAGCTCGAGGACGAGCGCGTCGTGAACGCCTGGTTCGAGCCGGAGGATCGTGAGAGGTACGCCGGTTTCGGTGTTGAGGTTGCCCTCGGTCTTGATGACCTTGTGCTTGACCGCCAGCACCGCAGCGATCATCTCCTTCGTCGAGGTCTTGCCGTTCGATCCGGTCACGGCCACCACGAGCGGGGCGGCCTGCCGGAGGCGTTCGGCGGCGAGGTCGTAGAGCGCGTGCCAGGTGTCTGGCACGGTGATGACCTCGGCCTCGCCCGCCTCGACGGGCCGCTCCACCACCACCCCCGCCGCGCCACGGCCGACCGCGTCCTCAACAAAGCGATGGCCGTCCATGGCGGCGCCCCGCAGCGCAAAGAAGAGGCCGCCCGGCTTCACCTCTCGGGAATCGGTGTGCACAGACGTGAAGTGCCGCTTGCTACCAGGCATTTGGACGGGCATTTCTTAATTAATTGGAGCAGGCCACTCGGCCTGCCCGCCGCGCGCTGCGGCGCGCGAGCCTACAAGGAAGGGCCTTTACGACTTCAAACCGGGTCCCTCGCTCAAGGGTTATGCAACGGCCCGCTCCATTTAGAAGAAATCGCGCCAGCGCAACCTGCGGTATACCCGGCGATTAGACGGGTGCAATCCCGGGCGTCGGAGCGATGTGCCAGTTCAGCACGATCGCCTGCGCGATCCGCTTCCAGAGCGGCGCCGCGACGATGTATCCGTCATTCAGGATCCAGGTCGCGTTATGCGGCTTGCGGACGATCACGAGCATCGTGAACCGTGGATTGCTGGCAGGCATGAACCCGACGTAGCTGGACCAAACGTCGAGCGAATACTGGCCATTCACCAGCATCTGCGACGTACCCGTCTTGCCGGCTTCGTCCAGCTGGAAGCCGTCGATGCGGGTCTCGTGGCCGGAGCCGTGCTGGACCACCGACTTCATCATCGTGGTCATCTGCGCAGCGGTATCCGGGCTGATCACCTGCGGCTGGGGCGCGATCGCGAGCGGCGCCGGCCGGCCGCCGATCAGGTCGACCACGTGCGGCTGCGCGTAGCGGCCGCCGTTGGCGACGACATTGACCGCGGCCAGCATCTGGACCGGGTTGACGTCGATGCCCTGTCCGTAGGTCGTCGTGGACAGCTCGGACTCGCGAAAGTCACCCAGGGCGCGCAGAGGCTCGGTCGACTCCGCCGCGACATCCATGCCGGACTGGCGCGCGAATCCGAAGTTGACCAGGTTGCGGTAATAGGCGTCCTTGCCCTCGGTCTGCATCGCCTTCACCGCACCGACGTTGAGCGACGATTCCAGCACTTTGGTGTAGGAAACCGTGCCGCGGTTGGCACGGTCCCAGTCGTAGAGGGTGGCGCCCTGGACCCTGATCCAGCCCGGGTCGTAGATGGTCGTCTGGGGCGTGATCGCGTGGTTCTCGATTGCACCCGACAGCGTGACGATCTTCATCACCGAGCCCGGCTCGTAGAGGTGGGACACGGCCGGATCGATGAAGCTCCCGACCGCCGTATGAGCAAAGTCGTTGGCGTTGTAGGCCGGGTAATCGGCCCAGGCCACCAGGCCGCCGGTGTGGGTGTCCATCACCAGGACGGTTCCGCTCTCGGCGTGGTTTGCCTGGACGCCGGCGGCGAGCACCTCTTCGGCCGTGTGCTGAATAGAGCTGTCCAGCGTCAGGACCAGGTCCTGTCCGTTCACGGGGTCGCGCTTCGCGGTGTTGCCGAGCGCGATCTCCCGGCCGGTCATATCCCGGTAGGTCGACATGTAGCCGGCCTGGCCGGAGAGCGTCTTGTTGTAGTACCCCTCGATGCCGTACTGACCGCGGCCTTCGTAGTTCACGAAGCCCAGCAGGTTGGCCGCCAGGCTCACGTTCGCCGACCCGCCCGGAAGGTAGGAGCGTTGCTGATCGGCCTCCAGGCCGACGCCCGGCAGGTCGAGATGCTTCAGCTTGTCGGCGATCTCCTTGGGCTGGCGGCGCGCGATGTAGGCGAACTTGGCCTGGCTCGCGAGGATGGCCATGACCTCACCGACAGGCTTGCCGAGAACGCTGCTGAGGGCCACGGCCACGTGCTCGCGCTTGCGCGCCGGCACCTGGTCAGGAGACACGAAGACCGAGTAAACGGTGACGTCGATCGCCAGGGAGAGTCGGTCACGGTCGTAGACCTGGCCGCGGGCGGCGGGCAGCACGATTTGTGCGCTGTACTGGCCGACCGCGTCGGCGGAAAGCGTCTTGTGCTCGACGACCTGCCAGTAGAAGAGCCGGCCCCAGATCACCGAAGCCAGCAGGAGCGCCACCAGCAGCAGGGCAAGGACGCGCGCTTTGTAGAACGGCTCGCGCCGGCCAATCCTGGTCGCCTCTCTCGCCCGGGCTCGCACGTTGCCTCGGGCGAAGTCCACTATCGCCCCTTCGCCAGCGCGTCCTGGCCGCCGAAGGCGCGATCGAGGCTGGCCAGGCTGCGCTGCCAGAGCGGGCTCGAATCCGGGGCGGCCGGCGGCGGCGCCTCCAGGTTCAAGTCGACCGGCCGATAGTCGACGTAGCGATAGGGAACGGGCCGGGTCAGGCTGGCCTGGGCGGCCTGCTGCTCGACCTTGCTCGGCGAGCGCAGCGCCGCCTCCTGGTACCGGAGCTGGTCCTGCTCTGCCAGCAGGTCCGTCTGCTGGCGCTGGAGCTGGCCGATCTCGTAGGACTGCTGGGTGGCGGTGGCCACCTGCAGGAGGTAGAGCAGGACCACGGCAAGGACGGCTCCGACCAGGATGTAGACGCGCGCAAAGCTGCCCAGCCGGAGCCGCCGACCAAGGTCGAGCGTGGCAGGCTGAGGCAGGCTCAAGCGCTCGCGCCGGCGGCGCCGAGACCGCTGGCTGCGCAGCTGCGCGTGAGCCGGGAGCCGGACCGCACCGGCCAGGGCGGAGCCCCGCGGGCGGATGGGCCGGAGCCCGATATTCGGATTCGTTACCAAGACGCAGTTCCTCTTCGAGTGCTAGATCTTTTCCGCCACCCGCAGCTTCGCGGAACGGGCGCGGGGGTTGCCGGCCACCTCCTCGGGGGAGGGTGTGACGGGCCGTCGCGTGACGGCCCGAAGGTGTGCCCGGTGAGCGCAGGTACAGACTGGCTGTTGGGGGGGACAGACACAGTCTTTCGACTCGGCTGCAATGTGGACTTTGACAAGTCGATCTTCAAGGGAATGGAATGAGATCGCCGCCATGCGCCCACCGGGCGTAAGAAACGAGGTTGCGGCCTTCAGGCCTTGTTCGAGGCTCCCCAGCTCATCGTTGACCTCCATCCGGATCGCCTGGAAGGTCCGGGTTGCCGGATGGATGTCCTTGGGCCAGGCGCCGCGCGGGATCGCGGCTTCCACAGCCTCCGCCAGGTCGCGGGTCGTTCGGAGCGGCCGGCGGCGGACGATGAACTGGGCGATGCGCGCCGCCCAGCGCTCCTCTCCCAGGCGGGAGATGAGTTGGGCCAGCCGGCGCTGGTCCAGCTTGTTCACCAGGTCGGCCGCGGTGACCGGTGCGGTGGTGTCCATCCGCATGTCGAGCGGCCCTGCGGAGCGGAAGCTGAAGCCTCGCTCCGGGTCGTCGAGCTGGTGGCTGGAGAGCCCGAGGTCGAGGAGCACGCCGTCCGCCGCCGCGATGCCCGCCTCGCGAGCGAGGCGGTCCAGGTCCGCGAAGTTGCCGTGAACCAGGATGGGTGGCGGATCGAAGCCCGCTAAAGCGATCTTGGCCGCAGCGATGGCGGCGGGATCAC
The DNA here is from genome assembly GCA_005880695.1 of Chloroflexota bacterium. Classification (GTDB taxonomy): domain Bacteria; phylum Chloroflexota; class Dormibacteria; order Dormibacterales; family Dormibacteraceae; genus VBGR01. The sequence goes on along the minus strand of VBGR01000095.1, from coordinate 2,839 downwards.
GATCGATCCCGACCAGCCGGCCGCCCGGCCGGATGCGCTCGAGCAAGGCCCGGGCGTGTCCTCCCCCGCCAAGGGTGCCATCGACGAAGACGGCCCCCGGTCGGGGCTGAAGGAGCTCTATTGACTCTTTTGAAAGTACAGGTCGGTGGTCGGTCACCCGCTCAGATTGAGCGCGTCACCTTATTGACGTTGTCTGTGAAGTTGCTGAACGCGCCGGCGGAGTAGCTGTCCCAGCGGGCCTCCGCCCAGATTTCGACGACCGTCTGGTTGCCGATCACGACCGTCGTCGACTCGGGCTCGATCCCCGCCAGGCGGCGCTGTTCGTGGCTCAAGGTCACGCGACCCTGGGCATCGAACTCGCACGGCACCGCCAAAGCGCTCATCGCCCGGGAGAGCTCGCGCTGCTCCGGTGTGGCGGTGAGCGGCGAGCGGAGCACGTCCCGCAGGTTGTCCCACTCTGTCTTCGGGTAGATGGTCAGCACCGTTTCGGGACCGATCGAGATGACCGCGCCGCGATCCAGCTGGTCCCGATACTGCTTCGGGATGGCCAGCCGTCCCTTGGCGTCCACCTTCGGCCGGAAGGCTCCGCTGAACACGCATTCAGCCGAGCCGCGGCCAGGCCGCGGGGGAAATGATCACGGGCCGGACTCCCTGGCCGAACATCGCCCAGGCGGAGGCCATGCGGACGGGGACAACCGCGGCGCCGGGGAAAAGCGGAAGCTCTGACGGTGTGCTGGGTGCCTTACCAGGACGTGTGCTGAGACGGATGCCCGTTCGTTGCTGGATCACCACTTTTCCCCACTAATCACCGCGATTCCCCGCAACCCTACACACAGCCCATTTCGGTGTCAATACGCCAAACCACAAGATGTAGCGCAGCTTTCGGGTCGCGGCTTGTAGAGCGTCTAGATGTTGTGCCTACTCAACACCATCACAACCACATCCGGTGTTGGTCGGACTGCGCCACGAACAACAGTTCGGCTGTGGGGATTTGTGGTGACGGGCAGTGGTCAGCCGGCGTGAGAACGACGAGCTGCCTTACGCCGGCGCGGGAATTGCGGCCCGTGCCCAGAGACCCCGCAGCTCGCGGACATGCTCCCCCGTGTAGATCTCCTGGGGCGGCACGAAGTGATGGACTCCCGTGAACCTCCGGACGTGAAGGTCCGGCAGCAATCGAGCCAGGACGGCGGCCCTGACCTCCTCCTGCTCGCCTGTCAGGTCGCCATAGCCGTAGAACACAGGGAAGTGGCACTTCCGAAAGTGGGCCCGATCGAACCGATGCTCGGGGAACGCCGCCATCATCGCGGCGATCCCGGCTGGGCGGCTGCGCATCCAGGGCGGCGCGGGGTCGACCGGTGGTGGTAACTGGGCACCAGGCCGGATCTGCAGTCCGACGAACGCGCGCATGAAGTCCGAACCGCTGAGGCCGGCCAGCCCTGCCCGGAGCCGATCGGCCAGCCGCGCCTCCTCGGCGCTCAGCTCGCCGGGTATCGAGGCCGGCTCGAAGAGCGCCAGGCTCAGAAGGCGGTCTGGGTGGGCGCCTGCGAACGCGAGCGAGACGAAGCCCCCGCCGGAATAGCCGAGCAGGTGGAAACGGGCGAGCCCGAGCGAGTCGGCAAAGCTGGCCAGCGCCTCGACCTCGAGATCGATCGAGTAGCCGGTCGGTGGTACGTCCCCCGCGTAGACCTCGAGATTCTTGAAATGAAGCTGTACGTCGTTCGCCAAAGCGGATGCCAGCGGCGCATAACGCACCTCGGCCGGCATGACGCCGCCGGGAAGGGCAATGACCTGAAGTGTCATTCCGTCACCTCCGTGAGCCGACCTTGAGCCTGATCAAGTTACGCCTGGATTCGAACCATGGGCCGACGTCATCCGGAGGGGAGCCCGGTTCGACGGGGCGCCAGCCAGGGCGCACACGAGTCGTTACCCTTCCCCCCCCACGACTTTAGGAGGACAGAGAAGAAATGATCGTGACAATCGCCACATTCGAGGAAAGCGGTGAGCAACTGGACGAGGGTATGCGTCACGTGCGAGAGGAGGTCGTGCCCTCGATTCGCGGGGCCGCTGGCTTACGCGCTGCCTACTGGCTTGTTGATCGCGAAGCCGGAAAGAGGCTCTCGGTGACGGTCTGGAACGACCCGAACGCCCCCGCAGCAGCCATGCCTGCAGTGATGGCCTCGATCAAGCGACAGCGTGAGGAGGCAGGCCGCGCGGAACCGCAGCGCGCGCCGGACCGAAGCGAGCGGTTCGAGGTGTTCGCCGAGGTCAAAGACCGCAGCTAGGAGGCGGCGGACCGCTTCGATGCGGAGGTGCGCAGCTTCCTTCGGTCCTTTCCGGCCCAGCGCTGACGGACGTGCGCCGCGGCTAAGGCCGTCCGAGTTCGACGAGCCCGGCCCCACCATCGACGGTCACAACTTGGCCGTCGTGCAAGCGCCTCGTTGCGTCACCGGTTCCAACGACCGCCGGGATTCCGACCTCCCGCGCCACTAGTGAGGCGTGGGCGGCCAGCGTCCCCGTGTCCGTGATGACCCCGGCAGCCAGCTGAAACAGGGGTGTCCAGGGCGGCATGGCGGCCTGCGTCACAGGATGTCGCCGCGCTGGAACTTACTGCACGACTTCTAGCGAGTGATGAATCGAGTTCCCTCCGGAATCGCCTCCAGCCGGTGACCGATCGTGCCGCTCTGCATCGCCTGGTGCCGGACCTCCCACCCCGGCGCCGGAAAGCTGGGACCTCCCACCCCGGCGCCGGAAAGCTGCTCGTTAATTCCTAACTCCCCTCCAGAACGACACCGGCCGAGCCGTCGACCGTGATGAGCATGCCGTCGCGAAGTTTTCGAGT
>VBGR01000094.1 GCA_005880695.1 Chloroflexota bacterium | reverse complement strand
TTTGTGGCGCGGGCCATCTCCGCGATGACGCGGCCCGGGTCCGGGATGTGATGCAGGCTGAAGCGCGTCACCGCGCCGTCGAACGCGCCTTCGGCGAACGGCAGCGAGGTGGCGTCCGCCTCTACATAGCGGACGTTGCGCAGGCCGGCGGCACGGGCTTCCCGGCGGCCCAGTGCAAGCATCCTGGGCGTGACGTCACCGGCCACCACCTCGCCCACGCGCGGTGCCAGGCCGCGGGCGACCAGGCCGGGCCCGCAGGCGACCTCCAGCCAGCGCTCTCCGGCTTTGGCGGGGAGGAGGTCGACAAGCGCCCGCAGGGTTTGGTCGGAGGTCATGGTCGGACTGCGATTGAAGGCCTCGGCCTGGTGGCTGAACTCCGCCAAGACCGCCCGTCTGTGCGTCGCGCTCATCGCACGAGATGCTATCGTTGCGCTCCCGGCCCCTGCCGTGAGAACAGGGGCGGAGAAAGACAAGAGGAGACGAGATGAGCGTCACCCCCTCGCAAGAGGAGGCTCGCGAGCTGGCGAGCCGGTACCCGCTGGTCCCGATCTATCGCGACCTGCTGGCCGACATGCTGACACCTGTCCGCGCCTACTCGCTGCTCTGCCCGCCGGGCTCGACCGGGTTCCTGCTGGAGAGCGTCGAAGGTGGCGAGCGCCTGGCCCGCTACTCCTTCATCGGCTACCGGCCCCAGCCCTTCGAAGTGAACGGCGGCGACCCCCTGGAAGCACTTCGAACTGTCGCCGCCACGCCCGTCGCCCCGCTGCCAGGGCTGCCCCGGTTCCAGGGCGGCGTGGTCGGCTACCTCGGGTACGAGACCGCCCGCCACTTCGAACGCCTGCCGGCCGCCGCCGGGCCGCCACCGCCCATGGCCGAGAGCGCCTTTCTCAAGGCCGAGACCCTGGCCGTCTTCGATCACGTGACCCACCGCCTGCGCCTGCTTACGCTGCATCGCCCGGAGACCGAGAGCTACGCGGCCGCCTGCGCCCGCCTGGATGAGATGGAGCGGCACCTGAACGCCGAGCCGGCCGAGGCGACGGCCAAGCCGCACGTGAACGGCGCGGGCTGGCGCTCGAACCTGAGCGAGGGCGCCTACTGCGCGATGGTGGACGCGGCGCGCGAGGAGATCCTGGCCGGCGAGGCCTTCCAGGTCGTGCTCTCCCAGCGCTTTCGGAAGCCCCTCGGAGCTCGCCCGCTCGACGTCTACCGCTGCCTCCGGGCCCTGAACCCGTCGCCCTACATGTACTACCTCAACGTCGGGGACGGCTCGCATGTGGTCGGCACCTCGCCGGAGGTGCTGGTCCAGGTCGAGGACGGCCGGATCCGCACGCGACCGTTGGCCGGCACCAGGCCGCGCGGCCGGACGCCGGCGGAGGACGCCGACCTCGAACGCGAGCTTTTGGCCGACCCCAAGGAGCGTGCCGAGCACGTGATGCTGGTCGACCTGGGCCGTAACGACGTAGGCCGGGTGGCCGAGGTCGGGACTGTCAGCGTCGAACGTCTGATGGAGGTCGAGCGCTACTCGCACGTGATGCACATCAGCTCCACAGTCACGGGCCGCCTGGCAGCTGGCCAGACCTCGCTCGACGCGCTTCGCGCCGCCTTCCCGGCCGGAACCGTCTCCGGCGCGCCGAAGATCCGGGCGATGGAGATCATCGCCGGGCTCGAGCCCGACCGGCGGGGGCCTTACTCCGGCTGCCTCGGCTACGTCGGGTTCGGTGGCAACCTGGATATGGCGATCACGCTGCGGACGATCTTCATCGCCGGCGGCGACGCCTACGTCCAGGCCGGCGCCGGGATCGTCGCGGACTCCGAGCCACAGCGCGAGTACCAGGAGACGCTGGCCAAGGCCAGCGTCCTCTTCGCCGCGATTGAGCAGGCGGAGGGCATGCCGTGACGGCCCCCTCCCAGGCCCTTCCCCGAATCGGGGGAAGGAAGATCAGGGTGGGGATCGTCGATAACTACGACTCCTTCACCTTCAACCTGGTCCAGCTCCTCGACGAGTCGGGCTCGGAGTCGACGGTCTTCCGTAACGACGCGGTCGCGCCGGCCGACCTGGGAGGGTTCGACGCCCTCGTGATCTCGCCGGGTCCCGGCACGCCAGACGATGCCGGCGTCTCGCTCGAGGCGATCCGGCAGCTCTCCGGGCACCTGCCCATCCTGGGCGTCTGCCTCGGCCACCAGGCTCTCGGCCAGGCCTTCGGCGGCACGGTCCGGCGCAACCCGCCGAGGCACGGGATGACGAGCTGGATTCACCACGACGGCAGGCCCCCATTCACGGGCCTGCCGGTCCCCTTCGAGGCCACTCGATACCATTCCCTGGTGGTCGATGCCGGCGCCATCCCGGACGAGCTCGAGGTCTGCGCCTGGACGCATGACGGGATCGTCATGGGCCTCAGGCACAAGCGCCACCGGACCTACGGCGTGCAGTTCCACCCGGAGTCGGTGCTGACTCTGGAAGGCCGCAAGCTGCTCACCAACTTCCTCCGCCTGGCGGGGTAGAGCGCCTCGTGCTGGAAGCGATCGGCAAGCTGGTGCGCGGACAGAACCTGACTGAAGCCGAGGCGGCGCACGCGATGGAGGTGATCATGAAGGGCGAGGCGACGCCTTCCCAGATCGCCGGCTTCGTGGTGGCGCTTCGGATCAAGGGCGAATCGACCGAGGAGATCACCGGCCTGGTCCGCACCGCGCGGGCGTACGCGACCCCAATCGAGATCGACGCTGACGGCCTGGTCGACACCTGCGGCACCGGTGGCGACGCGCTCGGCACTTTCAACATCTCGACGCTGAGCGGCATCGTCGCGGCCGCTTGCGGCGCACGCGTCGCCAAGCACGGCAACCGGGCCGCCTCGTCCCAGTGCGGCAGCGCGGATGTGTTGGAGGCGCTCGGCGTGCGCATCGATCTCGGCCCCGATGGCGTAGCTCGCTGCATCGCGGAAACGGGCATCGGCTTCCTGTTCGCACCGGTGTTCCACCCATCGTTCAGGTACGCCACGGTGCCCCGGCGTGAGCTCGGTGTCCGCACCGTCTTCAACGTGCTCGGACCGCTCTGCAACCCGGCCGGCGCACAGCGCCAGGCGCTCGGAGTAGCCGACGAAGCGCTGGCGGGAAGGATGGCGGACGTGCTCGCGCGCCTGGGTGTCACGCACGCGCTGGTCTTCCACGGGGCGGACGGGATGGACGAGCTCACGACGACTGGGCCTTCGCGCGTCATCGAAGTAAGTGGGGGCGAACGCCGCGAGTACATCCTCGAGCCGGGGGACCTCGGGCTCCAGCTGGCGCCCATGGCGGCCATGCGGGGAGGCGGCCCGGCCGAGAACGCCACGATCGCGCGCCAGGTTCTGGAGGGCGCCAAGGGGCCTCGGCGGGAGGTGGTGCTGTTGAACGCGGCGGCCGCGCTGCGGGTAGCGGGTCAGGCCGGCGACTTCAAGGACGGGATCGGGCTGGCCGCCGAGGCGATCGACTCCGGTCGAGCGGGGGAGGTGCTCCAGCGGTGGGCGAAAGCCAGCCAGGCAGTGGCCGCATAGCGCAGGCCGGCTCGGTCCTCGCAGAGATCGTCCGCGAAACCCAGGCGGAGGTCGCGGCGCGCCGGCGCGCGGTGCCGCTGGCCGAGGTCGAGTGGCGAGCCGCCGAGGCTCCGCCCGTTCGCGGGTTTGCTCTCGCGCTGGCCCAGCACGGGCTCGCCGTGATCGCGGAGATGAAGGCCCGCTCGCCGAGCGCTGGGAAGCTGGCGGCCGACTATTCGCCCGCCGACCTGGCGCGGAAGTACCAGGCGGGAGGGGCCGCCGCGGTCTCGGTCCTCTGCCAGGGCAGCCGTTTCGGCGGCAGCCCCGAGCACCTCGCCGAAGCCCGCGCGGCCACGCGCCTGCCGCTGCTCCGGAAGGACTTTGTGACCGACGAGTACCAGGTCCTGGAAGGCCGCGCCTGGGGCGCCGACGCCATCTTGCTGATCGCGGCGGCGCTCGAGCCGGTGCGGCTGCGGCAGCTGGTCCGGCTCGTCCACTCACTGGGGATGGACGCCCTGGTCGAGGTCCACGACGAGGCGGAGCTGGCCGCCGGACTCGACTCCGGGACCCGTCTGATCGGCATCAACCACCGCGACCTGAAGACGCTCCAGGTGGACCTGGACCTGTCCGAGCGGCTGCGGCCTCTGATCCCCGGGGATCGGGGCGTGGTGGCCGAGAGCGGGATCAAGGACGCGGCCACCGCCCGAAGACTCAAGGAGGCCGGCGTGGACGCCGTCCTGGTGGGCGAGGCGCTCCTGCGCGCGTCGGACCCGGGCGCGCTGATCAAGGAGCTGTCACTGAAGTGACGCTCGTCAAGATCTGCGGAATCTGCGATGTGGACGGGGGCCGGGCGGCGGTCGACGCGGGGGCGGACCTGCTCGGGTTCCACTTCTGCTCGAGCTTGCGCCGCGTCGAGCCGGAGACAGCGCTCCGGATCCTCGAGCGGCTGCCGAGCCTGCCGCTGCTGGTCGGCGTCTTCATCGACCAGTCGCCGGAGGAGGTCAACCGCGTCGCCGACCTGGTCGGCCTGGATTACGTGCAGCTGCACGGGGCCGAAGCTCCTGGCTTCGCCGCCGGCCGCCCGGTCATCAAGGCGCTCAAAGTCCGCGACGGCCGGCTCCCCGACGCCAGCGGCTGGCCCGATCCGGTGCTGCTTGACGCCTGGTCGGCTGACCAGCGGGGCGGTACCGGCCAAACCTGGGATTTCGACCTGGCGGCGCCGCTCCTGGCCGAGCGGCAGGTCTTCCTGGCCGGCGGCTTGAACCCTGGCAACGTGGGGGAGGTTGTGGGCCGCCTGCGGCCGCATGGGGTCGACGTCTCCAGCGGCGTCGAAGCCGAGGTCCGGCGCAAAGACCCGGCGAGAATCCGCGACTTCGTGGCGGCGGTGCGAAATGCCGCTTAGGTACGGCGTCTACGGCGGCCGCTACGTGCCCGAGACCCTGGTCTCACCGCTCGAGGAGCTGGAAGCAGCCTGGCGATCGGCTCGAGCCGACCCCGCGTTCCAGGCCGAGCTCGAACTCCAGCGGCGGGACTTCGTGGGCCGGCCGACCCCGCTCTACTTCGCGGAGCGCCTCTCTGCGCACTTCGGTCAGGCGCGCGTCCACCTGAAGCGCGAGGATCTCTGCCACACGGGCGCGCACAAGCTCAACAACGCCCTCGGGCAGGCCCTGCTCGCGCGGCGGATGGGGAAGCAGCGGATCATCGCCGAGACCGGCGCCGGGCAGCACGGCGTGGCGACCGCCACGGTTGGCGCCCGGTTCGGCTTCGAGTGCACCGTCTACATGGGCACCGAGGACATGCGGCGGCAGGCGGTCAACGTGGAGCGGATGCGAATGCTGGGAGCCGAGGTCCGCGAGGTGACCGCGGGGACGCGGACCCTCAAGGACGCCACCTCGGAGGCGATCCGGGACTGGGTGACCAACGTCCGCATGACCCACTACATCATCGGCTCGGCCGTCGGGCCGCATCCTTACCCGGAGATGGTCCGCGACCTCCAGCGCGTCATCGGCGACGAGGCGCGCGCCCAGTACCTGGAGGCGGAAGGCCGGCTGCCCGAAGTGGTGGTCGCCTGCGTCGGCGGTGGTTCCAACGCGATCGGGATCTTCACGGCTTTCCTCGACGACGAGAACGTGAGGCTTCTGGGTGTGGAGGCCGGCGGCGCCGGTCTGGATGGCGGGCGGCACGCCGCTTCGCTGGTGGCGGGGCGTCCGGGCGTGCTGCACGGCTCGCTCTCCTACCTGCTGCAGGACGCCGACGGACAGGTCTTGCCGACGCATTCCATCTCGGCGGGGCTCGACTATCCGGGCGTCGGGCCGGAGCACTCCCTGCTGCGCGACCTGGAACGGGCCGAATACCTGGCGGTGACCGATCGGGAGGCTCTCGAAGCCTTCCAGCTCTGCACCCGGCTGGAGGGGATCCTGCCCGCGCTGGAGCCCGCGCACGCGCTGGCCGCCGCCGCCCGGCTGGAGGGGCGTGTCCTGCTCTGCCTCTCGGGCCGCGGCGACAAAGACCTGGCGACTGTCCTTGCCGGCTGACGCTCCCCTGTTCCCGCGCGCGGCCAACGGGCGTCTCGAACTGGTGCCCTACCTGATGGCCGGGTACCCGGACCGGCACCGGTCGATCGAAAACGGACGCCGCATGGCGGGCGCAGGCGTGGCGGCGCTGGAGATCGGCATCCCGTTCTCGGACCCGCTTGCTGACGGTCCGGTGATCCAGAAGGCAGGGCAGGCGGCGCTGGAAGGGGGTCTCACCGTCGGCGGCGCGATCGAGATCGCGGCGGCCATCAGCGGGCGGGCGGCCCTTGTCTTCATGAGCTACATCAATCCGATCCTGGCCTATGGACCCGACCGCTTCGCCGCCGACGCCAGCTCGGCCGGCGTCGCCGCCCTGATCGTCCCGGACCTGCCTGTGGAGGAGGCGGAAGCTCTGAAGCCGGTCTTCCGCCAGGCCGGCCTCGACACCGTCTTCCTGGTTGCGCCCACCAGCACGGACGAGCGTATCCAGCGCATCTGCGCTGCCTCGACGGGCTTCGTCTACTGCGTCACGCTGACCGGCATCACGGGTGTGCGCGCCGACCTGCCCGCCGGTCTGGACGCCCTCCTCGGGCGGGTCCGGGCGCGCACCGAGCTGCCGGTCGCGGCCGGTTTCGGGATCTCGCGTCCCGAGCACATCGCGGCTTTGAAAGGCCACGCCGACGCTGCCGTCGTGGGCAGCGCGCTGGTGGCCGCGGACGACCCGCTGCCGCTCGTTGAGGAGCTCCTGGCCGCATGCGGGTAAGGGGCATCCGGGGAGCCACGACCGCGACGGCCAACACGCCCGAGGCCATCGTCGAGGCGACCTCCGAGCTGCTGGCCGAGCTGGTGCGCCTGAACGACCTCCAGGCCGAAGAGATCTGCTTCGGCTACTTCACCGCCACCGAGGACCTCGACGCCGAGTTCCCGGCGATCGCCGCCCGGCGGATGGGTTGGTTCCAGGTGCCGCTGCTCTGCGGCAACGACATGCGCGTCCCCGGTCCCAACGCACGGTCGGTTCCGATGTGCATCCGTATCCTTCTCCTCTACAACACCGACCGGCCCCAGTCCGAGATGAAGTTCGCCTACCTGCGGGGGGCCCAGGCCATCAAGGCGGACTTGGACGAGACCCAGCGAGACTTACAGCAATGATCATCGTGATGTCGCACCAGGCCCGGCCGGAGCAGGTCGAGGCCGTGGTCGCCAAGGTCAAGGAGCTCGGCTTGCGCCCCGAGACGTCCCTCGGTGAGGACCGGGCCGTGATCGGCGTGATCGGTGGCAACGCCTACGCCTATCGGGAGGCTTTCGCGCACCTGCCCGGCATCCAGGAGATCGTCCAGATCACCAAGCCGTTCAAGCTGGCCAGCCGGGAATGGCGGCCGCAGGACACGGTCATCGACGTCGGGGGGGTCAAGATCGGCGGGGGAGAGGTCGTGGTCATGGCCGGTCCCTGCTCGGTCGAGGGCGTCGAGATGCTGATGGAGACGGCCCGTCACGTCGCCGCCAGGGGCGCCCGCATCCTGCGTGGCGGCGCGTTCAAGCCGCGGACTTCGCCCTACTCCTTCCAGGGGCTCGGCGAGGAGGCCTTGAAGATGATGGCCGAGGCGCGGGCCCAGACCGGCCTCAAGGTCATCACTGAAGTCATCACGCCGGCCGACGTGGAGCTGGTCGCGCGGTATGCGGACGTCCTCCAGCTCGGCACCCGAAACATGCAGAATTACGCGCTCCTCTCGGAGGCCGGCCGCTCCGGTAAGCCGGTGATGCTGAAACGCGGCATGTCCTCCACGATCGAGGAATGGCTGTTGGCAGCCGAGTACGTGCTCTCGCAGGGCAACCGGAACGTGATCCTCTGCGAGCGGGGCATCCGGACCTTCGAGACCGCGACGCGCTTCACTCTCGACATCAACGCCATCCCGCTCGTGCGGGAGCTCTCGCATCTGCCGGTCGTCGTCGACCCGTCGCAGGGCACCGGCAAGTGGTCGCTGGTCGGTCCGGTCTCCCTCGCCGCGGTGGCGGCCGGCGCCAGCGGGCTCTTGATCGAGGTCCACCCGCACCCGGACGACGCCCTCTCGGACGGCGCCCAGTCGCTCGATTTCGAGACTTACGACCGCCTGATGGAGGACCTGGGGCGCCTCACCGGCGCCCTGGCTGACCGAGCCCCCCTGCGGCGGTGATCGCGGTCGTCGGGCTGGGGCTCATGGGGGCCTCCCTCGCCGGCGCAATACGGCAGGCTCGCCCTGAGGTCCAGGTCCTCGGCGTCGAAAGCGACCCGGCGGTGCTGCTCAAGGCCGTGGACCGTGGCTATGTGACCGCCGGCGGGGACGACCTGGCGATCACCGCGGGCGCCGACCTCACTGTGCTCGCCGTACCGATCGGGGCGATGCGGGCGGTCCTCGCCGCTCTGCCGAAGGGAGGGCTGGTCACGGACCTGGCCAGCACCAAGCGCAGCGTGCTGGAGTGGTCTGCCGAGGCGGGCGTCGACCTGGTGGGCGGGCACCCCATGTGCGGCAGCGAGCGGAGCGGCATCGACGCCGCCGACCCGAATCTCTACCAGGGTGCCGCCTGGGTTCTGACCCGCGGGGAGCCGCGCGTGGAGGAGCTGGTGAGGGCGGTCGGCGCGGTGCCTGTGGTCATGGACGCCGAGCGGCACGACCGGGTGGTCGCGGGCGTGAGCCATGCCGCCTTCCTGCTGGCGGCGGCCTACATGCTGAGCGCGGCCGCCTCACCGGACTGGCCGGACCTCTCGCGCCTGGCGGCCTCCGGCTTCCGCGACATGACACGACTCGCGGCCGGGAGCCCCGAGATGTACACCGACATCGCCCGCACCAACGCCGACAACGCGGCGCTCTGGCTGGCCGCGGTCGAGGCCGAGATCGCCAAGGTCCGGCGCCACCTGGAGGCGGGCGACGCCCGGCTGGCCGAGCTTTTCGAAGAGGCGCAGCAGGCGCGGGAGCGCTGGGAGCGGGAGCGCAGGGCTTGATCGAAAGGGTCAAGTCGCCCCGGCGGCTGCGGGGGACGGTCACCCCGCCGGGCGACAAGTCGATCTCCCACCGCGCGCTGCTCCTGAACGCGGTCGCCGACGGCCGCGCCGAGATCGAAAACCTCGGCACTGGAGCCGACATAGGTTCGACGGCCGCCTGCCTGCACAGCCTGGGGGTCGAGATCGGCGAGGGTGTCGTGCACGGCGTCGGCCTGGGCGGCCTCCGCAAGCCGTCCGGTCCGCTCGATTGCGGCAACTCGGGGACCACGATGCGGCTCCTCGCCGGCCTCCTCGCGGGCCAGCCCTTCGAGAGCATGCTGGTCGGCGACGAGTCGCTGGCGCGGCGGCCGATGGACCGGGTCGTGGAACCGCTCCGCAAGATGGGCGCGCATGCTGAGCTCGACCCGCTCAGGGTGGGGGGCCGGCCGCTGCACGGCATCGAGTACTCCATGCCGGTCGTCAGCGCCCAGGTCAAGTCCGCCATCCTGCTGGCAGGTCTGCGGGCGACCGGGACGACCCGGGTCGTGGAGCGGGTGCCGACCCGCGACCACACCGAGCTGATGCTGGAGGCGATGGGCGCCCCGCTGACTGTCGTCGACCGGACGGTGAGCGTGGAGACCACCGACCGATTGCAGCCGCTCGACCTCCGCATCCCCGGCGACATCAGCGGCGCCGCCTTCTGGATCGTGGCCGGCAGCTTCCATCCCGACGCCAGCCTCGAGGTCCTCGAGGTCGGCGTGAACCCGACCCGAAAGGCGATCCTGGAGCTCTTGCCGGCCAAGGTGATGCGGCTTCGCGAAGTTGGCAGGGAGCCGGTGGCCGACCTCCAGGTCGGCACCATCCCGGCAGCGCCGGCCTGGGATTGGGACGCAAGCTGGAGCGCGGCGTTGATCGATGAGCTCCCGGTGCTGGCCGTGGCCGCGACGCAGCTCCGTGGCACCACACGGATCGCCGGCGCGGCCGAGCTGCGGGTCAAGGAGTCGGACCGGATCGCGGCGATGGCGAAGGGTCTCGGGGCGATGGGCGCCCAGATCCGGGAGCGCGAGGATGGCTGGGAGATTACTGGCCCGACGGTGCTCACGGGTGCCCGGGTCTCAGCCTTCGACGACCACCGGGTCGCGATGGCGCTGGCTGTGGCCGGCCTGCTCGCCGGCGGCACGACCGAGATCGAAGGCGCCGAGCACGCCGCGATCTCCTACCCGAACTTTTGGCGAGACTTGGAATCCCTGTGTTGAGCGTGCGCTCCGCGCTGCCTGGCGGCGAGGGCTTCACCGCGCTCGAGCTCCACGAGCTGGAGGTGCGCGAGCCGCTTGCTGGCTTCGACGCGGAGGTTGCGGCCGCCGAGCAGGCGGTGCGTGACAAAGAGGTCGCCGACACCGCGGCGGCGCGCGCTCTCTATCGCTCCTACGGGATCGACCCGACCCGGCACCGGCCCTCCAGCGAGGCGCTCCTGCGGCGCGTGCGGCGGGGTGATGGCTTGCCGCGGATAAACTCCCTGGTCGACGTGGGGAACGTCATATCGCTCCGCCTCCAGGTCCCGATCGGCCTCTACGACGTCGGGAAGCTGGAGGGCGACGAGCTCGTGATCCGGCTGGGAGAGCCCGGCGAAAGCTACGCGGGCATCGGGAAGGAGCGCGTCAATGTCGAGGGCCGGATCTGCGTCGCGGACGGCGCCGGGCCCTGCGGCAACCCGTCCGCCGACTCGGAGCGGACCCGGATCACGACCGCCACCGCCGCGGCGGCCTGGATCTTTTTCCTGCCCGTCGACGAGGACGCGGTCGAGCGGACCGCCGAGCTGATCGCCCTCCATGGGAGGGGACTGATCCGGGTCCTGTGATCGCCAGCCTGTGATCGTCATCTTGGGCGGCGGCGTGGCCGGGGCCGCGGTGGCCTGGGGGCTCTCCCGGGCCGGCCGCTCCGACGTCGTCGTCTACGACCCGCGACAGCCCGGCGAGGGCTCGACGGGCAAGGCGATGGGCGGGTTCCGGACCCAGCACGGGTCCCGCCCGAACATCGACCTGGCGCTGCGCTCGCGTGACTGGTTTAAGACGCGAGCCGGCCGGGTCGGGTTCCAGCCCAACGGGTACCTCTACCTTGCGGAAACGCCGGCCGCGAAGGCGGAGCTGGCCGCGCGGGCCGAGTTCCAGTCCGCGTCCGGGCTGCCGATCACGCATCCCGATCCGGCTTCGCTGGTCCCCTTCCTGGCGGCGGCTGACATCCTGTCCACGAACTTCTGCGCGCTCGACGGGCTCTACCTGCCGCCTCAGGTGCTGGCCGCCTTCAGGGAGGAGGCGGCCGCCGCGGGCGCCACTTTCTGCTACGGGAGGCCGGCCACGCCGGCGGAGCTGGAGGACGCGGAGGCGGTGGTCATCGCCACCGGCGCCTGGTCCAAGGAGGTGGGGAAGAGGCTCGGCGTGTCGCTCTCGGTTGAGCCGCTCGAGCGGGCCGTCTGGAAGTTCGGACCCTTTCCCTGGCTGGATGGGCTGGCGGTGCCGATGACGCTGGAGGCCGGCTCGGGCTACCACTTCCGGGAGCGAGAGGGCGGCCTCTGGGTGACGGGTCCCGGAGACCAGCGCGCCGGAGACCATTTCCGGGACTGGCTCTGGCGGCGCGTGCCGGCGGCCGCCGGCTCAGAACCCGGCGCTAGCTGGTTCGGCGACTACGAGGTGACTTTCGACCACCACGCGCTGGTAGGGGAGACCGAGCGGCCGGGCATCTGGGCCTGCTGCGGTTTCAGCGGGCACGGAGTGATGCAGTCGCCGGCGGTAGGGGAGGGCCTGGCGGCGATGATCCTAGGCTTGACGCCACCCGTCGATCTGGCTCCGCTTTCGCCGCTGCGGACCGAGCCCCTGGTGGATCGCACCCAACTGTGAGTCCGGGCGTCTTCGACGAGCACGTTCTCTGCGTCAAGCGCGAAGACGTTTTCCCCGACGGCGCCTGGCATGGGTTCGTCGCGGACGGCCTGGACCGCTACCAGCGACTGATCCGGGAAGAGTCCTTCTTCATGCCGCGGCGTGACGTCGAGGACGACCCCGCCTACCAGCAGGTGATCCCCTACGTGGTCTTCCGGCACGCCGACCGCTACTTCTTGACCCGTCGCTTGAAGGCATCCTCGGAGAAGCGGCTCCGCCAGCAGTACTCGCTCGGCGTGGGCGGTCATATCAACCCGGGCGACCTCGAGAACGGCGACCCGGTCCTGGACGGGCTCAAGCGCGAGTTCGAGGAGGAGGTGGAATATGCCGGCGATTTCCAGGCGACGCTCCTGGGCCTGATCAACGACGACTCCTCGCCGGTCTCCAAGGTGCACCTGGCCCTGGCCTTTCTCGTCGACGGGTCGACGCCGGACATCGCGATCAGGGAGACCGACAAGCTGGCGGGCGAGCTGCTGACGCTCGAGGAGATGCGGATCTTCTACCTCGAGATGGAGTCCTGGTCACAGATCGTGTACGACCGGCTCCTCCAGGAGCCTTGACGAAGGCTAGCCGCGGATCCGGGCCTGGAGCGCAGCCAGGAAGCCTTCTGCGTCCGCCGGGGTCACCCCGTAGAGGCCGTGGTCCGTCTCGATCAGCAGAATGTGGTGAAGCGAACGGGAGGCGCACATGCGCACGACGCCGACGTCACCCCCGTACATGACGCCGAAAAGCGCGAATCCAGGCAGGCGGTGGCTGGCCAGCAGGTTCAGCCGCAGGTCCTGCCAGCGCGTCCCCCGGATGGCCCGGTAAGGAATCCGCCAGTGCACCACGGGCCCGTAGGCGATGAGCAGCTCCCCATCCTGCAGCTCGTACCTCATGGACGGGAACCAGATCGCCAGGAGGACGAACCAGACGGCCACCACCCCGGTGGCGATGAAGACCAGCAAGACGCTGCGTGACGGCGTCAGCGCCTGCAGCAGGACGGGTATGCCGATCATCAGCGCGGCGATCCCGATCAGCCAGGCCGAGCCGCTCGAGCGCGCGGCCCGGAAGGTCACGCGGGCCCGGCGAAGAACTCCTCGGTGAGCTCCTCGCCGACCTCGCGCTCGAGGTCGCGGCGAGCTTGCCCGCGCGCCCTCTCAAGCACTTTGACGCGCCTGGCGTACTGCGCGGTGGCGAAGCCGACCATCTCGTCGGGTGAAGCGGCGAAGACCGAGTCGTCAGGGAGCGGCGGATCGTCCGGCGCCGGCCCGACCACACCGAGCACGAGCGGCAGCAGCTCCTGCATCCGCCCCTGCACGACTTCCCACATCCGGGCGTCCTCGCTGATCAGCAGCTGCAGCATGTAGACGCCGAAGCGGATGTGCCGCGACTCGTCCCGCGAGATCAGGCGCAGCGCCCTCGCCAGGCCGGGAAAGAGCCGTCCCCGCTCCAGCTGCTTGCCGTAGCTGTAGTAGCCGGTCTCCGCCAGGACTCCCTCGATCATCATGTTGTAAGTCACGAGCGCCCGCGCCAGGGCCACGTTCGAGGAGTCCTCCAGCAGCCTGCCCATAGCCTCCGGCAGCTCCACGAAGAAGAGCCGCTTGTAGTTGGGGCCCATGTACTCGTGCAGGTCCTCACCCTTGACCGCGGGCACGAGGTCCAGCCAGCGGCGGAAGAACTCGGTGTGTTTGGCCTCCTCCCAAAGGAAGGAGGTGAGGTAGATCTCCTCCTCCAGCCGGCCCGCTCGCGCGACCGCGAGCACGAGGGGCAGTAGGTCAAGCGTCACCGCCTCCTCACCGGCCTGAAAGAGCGTGGTCGTCCCGATCAGGTCGTCGCGTCTTGCGGACGGCAGCGCCTCCCAGTCGAGCCGGTCCTGGGCCAGGTCGATGGCCATCGGGTCCCAGACGCCGAGCTTCTTCGCCTTCTGGAAGAGGCGCATCGGCACGCTCTCGAAGTCGATCCCGCCGCTGGACACGCTTCGATAAGAGGTGCGTGTGGCCATCGGGGAATTAGGATAAGGGGCGGCATGGAGCTCGACAGCCCGATCCGCTTCAGCGCCATGGCCATGCGCTCGCGGCTGCGGGCCTAGCCCGACTCCGCAGTCGCGTTTCCCTCAAGCAAATGCCCGAACGCATCCTCGTCAACGTTGCCTGGCCGTACGCGAGCGGCCCCCGACACCTGGGCCACGTGGCCGGCTTCGGCGTGCCTTCGGACATCTTTGCGCGCTACCACCGGCTGAAGGGCAACCAGGTGCTGATGGTCAGCGGCACCGATGAGCACGGCACCCCGATCTTGGTCGCGGCCGACCGGGAGGGCAGCACCCCGAAGGAGATCGCCGACCGCTACAACCGGGTCATCGGAGACGACCTCGTGAAGCTCGGCCTCAGCTACGACCTCTTCACCAGGACGACCACGCGCAACCACTACGAGGTCGTGCAGCAGGTCTTCAAGGACCTCTATGACAAGGGCTACCTGATCAAGCAGACAACCCTGGCCGCCTTTTCCGCCGCCACCGGACGCACCCTGCCCGACCGCTACATCGAGGGCACCTGTCCGATCTGCGGCTTCCCGGAGGCTCGGGGCGACCAGTGCGACAACTGCGGCAACCAGCTCGACCCCACCGACCTGATCGAACCTCGCTCGCGCATCGACGGCCAGGCGCCGGTCTTCAAGGAGACCGAGCACTTCTTCCTCGACCTGCCCGCCTTCGGGACACGCCTCCAGGAGTGGCTCGCCACCAAGGAGACCTACTGGCGGCCGAACGTCATCAACTTCACGCGCAACCTGCTGCCGGAGCTGAAGCCGCGGCCGATCACGCGCGACCTGGACTGGGGCGTGCCGATTCCCCTACCGGGGTGGGAGGAGCGCGACGACAAGCGGATCTACGTCTGGTTCGACGCCGTTCTCGGCTACCTGAGCGCCAGCATCGAGTGGGCCAAGCTGCAGGGCCGGCCGGACGACTGGAAGCTCTGGTGGCAGAATCCGGCGGCCCGTCACTACTACTTCATGGGCAAGGACAACATCGTCTTCCACTCGGTCATCTGGCCCGTAATCCTGCTGGGGCACGGCCTCGAGCTGCCCTACGACATCGTGGCCAGCGAATTCCTGACGATGGAGGGCCGCAAGTTCTCGGCCAGCCGCGGGGTGGCGATCCTCGTCAACGACTTCCTCGCGCGCTACGACCCGGATCCGCTGCGCTACTTCCTGACCATCGCCGGCCCGGAAACGCAGGACACCGACTTCACCTGGACGGAGTTCGTGCGGCGGAACAACGACGAGCTGGTCGCCAACTGGGGAAACCTCGTCAACCGCACTCTCGTCAACGCGCACCGCAACTTCGGCGAGGTGCCCGCCCCCGGCGAGCTGAGCGAGCGCGATCGCTCCGTGCTCGACGCGGTGAGCGCCGGATACGCCTCAGTCGGAGGCCTGATCGAACAGGCCCGTTTCAAAGCCGCGCTCGGCGAAGCGATGCGGCTCTCCTCGATCGCCAACACCTACCTGCAGGACGAGCAGCCCTGGGCGCTGGTCAAGACCGACAAGGCCCGGGCGGGGACCGTGCTCAACATCGCGCTCAGATGCGTTGACGCTCTGAAGGTGATGTTCACGCCCTTTCTGCCATTCACCTCGCAGAGGGTCCACGAGATGCTAGGCCACGATGGATTCCTGGCCGGTCCGATCGAGGTCCGCGAGGTGGCGGAGGACGGTGCGACGCACCGGGTCCTGACCGGCGACTATGAATCCTGGGTGCGCGGCTGGCAGGCGCCCGAGCTGCCGGCTGGGCAGAAGCTGCAGGAGCCGAAGGCCCTCTTCAAGAAGCTTGGAGACGAGGTCGTGGAGCAGGAGCTCGCCCTGATGGAACGCGCGCCGGCATGACGCGGGTCATCGGGATGCGCTGCCGGGAGTGCGCAACCGACTACGCCGTACAGCCGACGCACGTCTGCGAGATGTGCTTCGGACCTCTCGACGTCGTCTACGACTATGACGCGATCAAAAGAGCTGGGATTGAGCCGCCTCTACCTGAAGAACGACACCATGAACCCCACCAACTCCTTCAAAGACCGTGTCGTCTCGGTCGCGATCTCCTGGGCGAGGGCGCACGGCTTCGAGACCATCGGCTGCGCCTCGACCGGCAACCTGGCCAACGCGGTGGCCGCCTACTCGGCGCGAGCCGGCCTTGAATCCTTCGTCTTCATCCCGGCCGACCTCGAGCCCGCCAAGATCAGCAGCACCTCGGTTTTCGGTCCCAACCTGATCGCCGTTCGCGGCAACTACGACCAGGTCAACCGGCTCTGCTCGCAGCTGGTCGAAAGCTACCCCTGGGCGTTCTGCAACATCAACGTGAGGCCCTTCTACGCCGAAGGCTCGAAGACACTCGACTTCGAGACCGCCGAGCAGCTCGGCTGGCAGGTTCCGGACGAGGTGATCATCCCGATCGCCAGCGGCTGCCAGTTCGTCAAGCACCACCGAGCCTGGGGGGAGCTGCTCGACCTTGGGCTGGCGGAAGGTGATCAGCGGCCGGCCCTGACCGGCGCCCAGGCGCTTGGCTGTGCGCCCGTCTACAACGCCTGGCGCGAGGGGACCGACCAGGTCATGCCGGTCAAGCCCGACACGATCGCCAAGTCGATCGCGATCGGCAACCCGTCGGACGGAACCTACGTGATCCGCATGGCCCGCGAGACGGGCGGGGTGGTGGAGGCTGTGAGCGAGCAGGAGATCGTCGACTCGATCAAGCTCCTGGCGCGGACCGAGGGGATCTTCACCGAGACGGCCGGCGGGGTCACCATCGGTGTGCTCGCCAAGCTGGCTCGGGCCGGCCGCTGGAAGGGAGATGAGACGATCGTGGCCTACGTCACCGGCCACGGGCTCAAAACCGCCGACGCGGTGGCGGAGCCCGATGGAACGGCGCATCGGTTCGAAATAGACCCGACGCTGAAGTCGTTCCGGGAAGTGGTGGAAGTTTGAAAATGAGTGAGGAGGTTCGGAAAGGCAAGTGGCATTAGTTCGTATACCGGGACCCCTCCGCACCCTCTCGCAGGGGGACTCGACAGTCGAGCTGAAGGCAAGTGACCTGAGGCAGGCGATCGAGGAGCTCGACTCGCGCTATCCCGGCTTCAAGGACCGCCTGCTCGACCCGTCGGGCAACCTCCGGCAGTTCGTGAACGTGTACCTCAACGACGAGGACGTGCGCTTCTCGGGCGGACTTGACGCGAAGCTCGACCCGAAGGACGAGGTCTCGATCATCCCGGCCGTAGCAGGGGGTTAGCCCCCTTAGTGCAAGCGCGTTAAGCTCCGCGCGATGGCGCGACGTCGCGTAAAGCTGATCTTCGGACGCGAGCTCGTGACCGAGCCCGTCATCTACCAGCTCGGTAAGAACTACGAGATCGTCAGCAACATCCGGCGGGCCGACGTGACCCGCGATGAAGGCTGGGTCCTTTTGGAACTCACCGGAGAGCCTGACGAGCTCGACAAAGGCGTCGCTTACCTGGAGTCGCGGGGCGTGCGGGTGGAGCCGGCAGAAGGCGACCTCGTCGAGTAGCGCCCGGCCGGCCCGGGGGAGTAGGGTGTACCGAGTCTTGACCCGGGTGACCGGGTCCCGTGTGGATAGGTAGGAGGTGGCGTCTATGTACGGACGCATGACCCGAATCCAGACCTCACCGGATACCCTCGAGAAGGGGATCGCTTTCTTCAAGGAGACGGTGGTACCGGGCGCCAAATCGACTCCCGGCAATGCCGGCGCGGTGCTTCTCGTCGACCGCAAGAAGGGAACCGTGGTCGGGATCACGCTCTGGGACACCGCCCAGGCGCTGAACGCAAGCGAACAGTTCGGGATCTCGAGCCGCACGCAGTCGGCGGCCGCAACTGGCGGGCAAATAGTCAACGTCCACCGCTACGAGCAGGTGATCGCCGACCGGGCGCAGCCGGCTAAGGCAGGCACCTTCGTCAGGCTCAACACGGTGGCCGGCACGCCGGACAAGGTCGAAAACGCGATCAAGTTCATCCAGAAGCAGGTGCTGCCGGCGCTTCAGAGCCAGAAGGGCTACCGCGCCCTGATCATGAACGTCGACCGGACTACCGGCCAGAGCACGGTGTCGACCGTCTGGGATACGCAGGCCGACCTCGAGGCCAGCGAATCCAAGGTCAGCAGCCTGCGCCGGGACGCCGCGGATGCCGCCGGAGCTGCGGACGTCAAGGTCGAGATGTTCGAGTCAGTGTTCGCCGAGGTAAAGCAGCCGAGCCGGGTCTGACTCCGATCCTTCTCAGGGGCGGCCGCTAACCTTCAGCACGTGAAGGTGGCGGTCGCCCTGTCCGGGGGCGTCGACTCGAGCGTGGCGGCGGCGCTGCTGGCGGCGGCCGGCCACTCTGT
>VBGR01000047.1 GCA_005880695.1 Chloroflexota bacterium | reverse complement strand
CTCCCGAAGGTCGGGCTGAAGTACCGGGCCACGTCTCCGGCCGCATAGACGCCGGGGGCGGAAGTCTGGCCGGTGGCGTCGACAAGCACGCCAGCGTCGACCAGGAGGCCGGCTTCGACGGCAAGGCCGTCGCGCGGCTGCATACCCACCGCGGCGAGCTGCGGCCGGTCGAGCTTCGGCAGCTGCTCGACGCCGAGGTGAAGGTGCACACCGTGAGACCGGTGGAGGTCCGCGTAGAAAGCGCCCAGCTCGCGTCCCAGCACGCGTTCTAGCGGCTGCTCGAAGCGCTCGTAGAGGTCGACCTCTACGCCCAACTCGCGAGCTGCCGCCGCCACCTCGCAGCCGATAAAGCCGGCTCCCACGATCGAGATCCGCCCGCCCCCTCGCAGCTCGGCACGCAGCTGGTCCGAGTCGGCGATCTCGCGCAGGTAAAGCGCGTCCTCGAGCCCAGGCAGCTGGCG
>VBGR01000013.1 GCA_005880695.1 Chloroflexota bacterium | reverse complement strand
CGCCTCGACTACCCCCGAGGCGGCGTTCGTTTTCCAGGCCGGTAGCTCGACGCGAACGGTGGTGCCCTTCCCCACCTCGCTCGTCAGGTCGATGACACCCCCGTGGGCCTGGACGACGTCCCGCGCGATGGCAAGGCCGAGGCCGGAGCCGGGAGAGCCCGGAGCGCGGGTGAAGCGGTCGAAGACGCGAGGCAGGAGATCAGGCGGGATGCCTTCGCCATCGTCGGCGACCTTCAACTGCACGGTCTCGCCAGAGGCGCGGGCGCTGACGCGGACCGAGCCGGCGGCGGGCGTGTGCCGGATCGCATTGGCCAGCAGGTTGCCGAGCACGCCGCGGAGCCGGGCCGGGTCGGCGTCGACCGCCGGCACGTCGGCCGCGACGTCTTCGACGAGCTTGACGCCCTTTGCTGTGGCGGCCGGCTGGAAGGAGACCAGGGTGTCGTTCACCAGGACCGCCAGGTCGACCGGTTCCCGGCGCAGCGCCAGCCCGCCGGTCTGGTTCAGGGCCAGGTTCGCCAGGTCGTCCACCAGGAGCTCGAGACTCCGGGTCGCGTCCAGGATCGGCGCCATGTGCTCGGCGTCACCCGGGTAGACCCCGTCGGCGATGCCCTCGGCCTGGCCGCGGATGATCGCGAGCGGCGTGCGCAGCTCGTGGGCGAGGTCGCCGACGAACGAGCGGCGCGCCGCCTCGGCCGCCCGCAGCCGCCTGTTCAGCGAGCGGGCTGAGCGCGCCGAGTTCCCCCCCACGAGGATCACCGCCAGAACCAGCACGACCGCGGCGGCGACGCGGAGCAGGCTGGTCGGCTGCCCGAATCCGAGGGCCACACCCAGGAGGTAGAGGACCGCGACAAGGGTGGCGCCGCCGACAAGAACGAAGGCTGCCAGGAAGAGGCCCATGCGGAACCTGAACCGGCGGCCGCCTCGACGGCGCCAGGGCGGCCCGCCAGTTGGTGGAAATGGCTCGCCTTCCGGCCACCAGGGCGGGCGCCCGTGTGGCCGCCTCATCGCCGCGGGTCGGCGAAGCGGTAGCCCACGCCGAAGACGGTCTGCAGGTAGCGGGGGGACCGCGGGTCGGGCTCCAGCTTGCGCCGGAGGTTCTTGACGTGGGCGTCGATCGCCCGCTCGTAGGACTCGAAGGCCACGCCGTGCACCGCGTCCAGCAGCTGGGCGCGGGTGAAGACGCGGCCGGGTTGCCGGGCCATGGTGACCAGGAGCTGGAACTCGGTCGGTGTCAGCTCGACGCGCCGCCCCGCCACCATGACCTCCATGCGCGGGATGTCGAGCTCGACCTCGTCGCCGACCCTCAGCAGGTCGCCGGCTTCGCGGAGGCCTTCGGCGCGCCGCAGAACCGCGCGGATCCTGGCCACCAGCTCCTTCGGGCTGAAGGGCTTGGTGACGTAGTCGTCGGCGCCAAGCTCGAGGCCGACCAGCTTGTCGGACTCGTCGGTACGGGCGGTGAGCATGATGATGGGCACCGCGCCATCCCGCCGCAGCGAGCGCGTCACGTCCAGTCCATCAAGCCCGGGCAAGCCGAGGTCGAGGACGACCAGGTCCGGCCGTCGCGCGGCCGCCTCCCGGAGAGCCGCCGGCCCGTCACCCGCGGTGACGACTTGAAAGCCGCCGGCCTCCAGGTAGTCGCGCACCAACTGGACGATCCTGGGCTCGTCGTCGACGACCAGGATCGTCTTCATCGGCGCCATCGTAGGCGCGCCGCCGAGTGCTGGAACGCTAGACGCGGGCGGCGTCCTCCGGCGGCTGGGCACCCGGGGTTGGCTTCTCGTGCGCCTTCTGGTGCCAGTCCTGCAGCTTGCTTTCCAGACCACCCGGACCGCCGGGGCCGCCCCAACCGCCGCGGCCGTGCATCCAGGGCCCGCCGCCATACCAGCGCGGCCGGCGGAAGATCGCCACCAGCAGCAGGATCACGAGCAGGAACGGGATGAAGCCGAAGAATCCAAATCCCCAGCCTTCGGCGCCAGGCCCTTCGACGGCGCCGGACGAGGTCGCAACGTGGCTCGCCAAGCCGGCCTGATAGCCGATGAAGCCGGCGATCCCGGCGATCAGGAGCGTGAACGCTCCCCAGATCAACGCAAACCTTGCACGCATCGCTTTCTTTCTCCTTTGTTCCAAATGGACTTCCGACTGGTCTTCACGATGCCCGCCGGTTGTGAGGAGGTTGTGAAGAGGTCGCGCAGAAGCGGCGGAGGAGTGGTCTAATCTGGCGCGGACGCGATGGACCAACTGCGCAGCCGGGACGCCAGTCTCTGGTTCGGCCTGCTGCTGGTCGCACTGGGCGTGCTCTTCCTGGCCGGCCAGGTGTTCCACTTCGACCTCGGGCGGTACGGCTGGCCTTTCTTCGTCGCGGCGCCGGGCGTCGCCCTGCTGGCGATCGCGGTTTCCGCCCGGAGTCTCGCCTGGCTCGCCGTTCCCGGCACGATCGTCCTCGTGACCGCCGCCCTCCTCTTCGTCCAGAACCTGACCGGGCTTTGGGCCACCTGGGCTTACGCCTGGGCGCTTCCCGCCCTCGGCGGCACGGGCCTCGGGATCGCGGTCCAGGGCTGGCTGACACGGCGCCGCGACCTGGCCCGGGGCGGGTTCCGGATCATGGTCGCGGGAGCCGCGATCTTCGTGGTCGGGCTGGTCTTCTTCGAAGGAGTCCTGCACGTGAGCGGCCGCGACCTGGGCCTGGCGGGCCGGGTCGCGGGCCCGGCCCTCCTGATCGTCGCCGGCCTCCTGCTCGTGGCCGAGCGCGTCCGGCGGCCGGCTTCGAAGTCCTAGCTTCGCCTCAGGTGGAAGATCCGGTCCGGCGAGCAGGGCAGCTCGTTGAGCTCGGCCTGGACCGCGTCGGCCACCGCGTTGGCGACGGCCGCGAAGGCGCCGATGGTGCCGGCCTCCCCCACTCCCTTTGACCCGAGGGCGGTCAATGGGCTGGGCGACTCCTGGTGCTCGATCTCGATCTCGGGGACGTCGGGCGCCAGCGGGACCAGGTAGTCGAGGAGCGTGGAGGCCAGCGGCTGGCCGTCTTCCGAGTAGCGGATCTCTTCGAGCAGGACGCCGCCCATCCCCATGGCGACGCCACCCCGCACCTGGGCCTCAGCGGCCCGTTCGTTGACGACGACGCCGCAGTCCTCGACGGCCAGGTAGCGGATTACGCGCGGGTTGAGTCCCAGCGGGTCGACCTCGACCGCGGCCAGGTGGGCGCCGCTGGGAAAGACCTGCTTGGGATCGACCACCCTGGTCACCTCCAGCCCGGGCGCGAGGTCTTTTTCGGCGACCTCGCGGAGCGCCTCGGTAAGCGCCGTCAGCCCGCCCACCGCACCGCGGCTGACGAACGTCCCGCTCCCGGGCGGGCAGGCGTCGGTATCGCCTTCGAAGACGACCACCTTCTCCGCTGCCACACCCAGTTCCCGGGCCGCCAGGAGCCGATAGGTCTCCGCGTGACCCTGGCCGGCGTCGGCGCCTCCCGTGGCGATCTCGATCGTCCCGTCCTCGCCCACCCGGACGCGGGCGCTGTCGACGCCCGGGATGGTGGTGATGCCGCGGGTCTGGTATTCGGAGGCGCCAGTCCCGCTGTGCTCGTTGAAGAAGCCGACACCGATGCCGAAGAGTCGGCCTTCGCGGCGGGCCTCGGCCTGCTGCCGGCGGAGCTCTCGGTACGGCGCATCGAGGCGGCCGAGCAGCCCCAGGTAGTCGCCGGAGTCGAGCTCACGGCCGGCCGCCGTGACCGTCGGGAACTCCCGGATCGCGTTGCGCCGGCGGAGCTCGAGCGGGTCCAGGCCAAGCTCGCGCGCAGCTATGTCAACCATCCGCTCGGTCGCAAAGGCGGCGGCGTTCATGCCCACTCCGCGGTAGGCGCCGGCCGGGCACTTGCTGCTGGCCAGGCCGGAGGCGTGCAACCGGAAGGCCTCCAGGGCGTAGGGGCCGAAGAGCGTCTGGCCCGTCGTCACCGGCTCCAGCGAGGCGGAGAAGGGGAAGACCGAGTAGGCGCCAACGTCGCAGCTGACCTCTGCGTCAACGGCCAGGAAGCGGCCCTGATCGTCGAGCGCGAGGCGGAGCCGGACGGTCTCCTCGTGCGCGTGGGCGCTGGCGAGCAGGTTCTCGCGGCGGTCCTCGACCCAGCGCACGGTCCTGCCCAGGTGTCGCGCGAGCGCGGCGACCGCCAGCTCCTCGGGGAAGACGTGTGCCTTCAACCCGAAGCCTCCGCCCACAACCGGGACGATGACGCGCACGTCACCTTCGGCGAGCTGGAGGCTCGAGGCGAGGACGGTCCGCACGAGGTTCGGGACCTGCGTCGAAGTCCAGACGGTGAGGCGGCCGGCGGCGCCGTCCCAGCGGGCGACCACGCCGCGCGCTTCGAGAGGGATCGGCGTCTGGCGCGCGGTCTTGAAGGTGCGCTCGAGCACGCGCGCCGCCCTGCCGAAGGCGGCCTCGAAGTCGCCACCCTCCCGCCGGCTCTCATAGAGCACGCCATCGGGGGCTTCCTCGTGGAGAGGGCCCGCCGGAATGGGCTCGTAGTCGACCTCGGTCTCGTCGGCCAGGTCTTCGGCCAGGTAGCGGTCCTCGGCCCAGACGACGGCGACGGCCTCCCCCACGAAGCGCACCTTCTCCACTGCCAGCGGCCACCAGGGGACGGCTTTGAGGCCGGGCCCGTCGACCCGGAGCGGGCCGGCCAGGCGGGCCAGCTGGGCGCCGGTCAGGCCGCGGCCGCCGGGCAGGCTGATCGACTGAACGCGCGCGTGCGGGTAGGGCGAGCGGACAAAGCAGGCCTCCAGCGCGTCCAGGTCGAGGTCGGCCAGGAAGTCGCCCTGGCCGCGGACCAGCCGCTCTTCAGCGTCGGATCCGGCTTTCACCTGCTGCCGGCGGCCTCCAGGATGGCGTCCACGATCGGGCCGTAGCCGGTGCAACGGCAGAGATTCCCCGCCAGGAGATCGGGCAGCTCGGCGCGGCTGAGCCGGCGGCCCGAACGGAGCAGGGCCTCACCGGTGGCCAGAAAGCCGGGCGTGCAGAAGCCGCACTGGAAGGCGCCGTGCTCGAGAAACGCCCGCTGCAGCGGCGTCAGGCGGCCGGGCTCCCCCATGCCCTCCACCGTGGTCACCTCGCGGCCGTCCGCCTGGACGGCCAGGAGCAGGCAGGCCCGCACGGCGTCCCCATCCAGCAGCACGGTGCAGGCGCCGCAGACGCCGTGCTCGCAGCCCAGGTGGGTGCCGGTCAGCCGGAGGCGGTCGCGCAGGAAGTCGGCGAGAGTCAGGCGGGGCGGCACCTCGCGCTTGACGGCCTGGCCGTTGACTTTGACGCGGAGGCTTTGTTCCACGTTTTACATCGCGACCTGCGTCATCACGCGGTCCAGCAGGCGCTTGCCGACCTCTCGGCGGTAGGCGGCAGAGGCGTGGAGGTCGCCGGTCAC
>VBGR01000012.1 GCA_005880695.1 Chloroflexota bacterium | reverse complement strand
CCGCGCGGGTGCGCCCGGCGATGACCGTGCAGGCGGCGCCGGCCAGCGCGAAATCCCCCGGCCGGCGGGCAACCTCGGCAAAAGCCCAGCGGGTGCCGGCCGGCCAGCGCGGCCAGCTGACCGCGAGGAGCAGCTCGTCGGCGGCAAGGGCCGTCGTCATCGGCCCCCGCATGAACTGGCCGGCGCTCAACGTTCGCCGGCCGCGCCGCTTCGACTCCACTGTCAGCTCGGCTTCCAGCAGGAGGGCGAG
>VBGR01000046.1 GCA_005880695.1 Chloroflexota bacterium | reverse complement strand
CCGGCGCGCGAAGCGGCAGCCGCTCGAGCTCTGTCTTGCCAGTCAAGTACCCCTTTGACAAGTGGGTCCGGTCATAGGGCCGGATCCCCTCCGACCCGACCATCACGATCCGCCCGTCGAAGGCGGCCTCCCGCAGCCCGGCAGCCGCAGCGTCGGCGGCCGGCCCGGCGCCGACTATGAGATAAGGGCTAGTCGCGGCCGCGCTTCAGCTCGTCGAGCTCGTCGCGCAGCCCGGCCAGCTGCCGCGCGATGTAGACGACGTAGCCGCCGAGCAGGACGATCGCGATCGCGTAGGCCGCAAAGAGGTAGCCGTTCAAGCCGCCTCCGCCTCCTCGACCAGGCCGGCCACCTGCTCGCGGAGCGCCTCGATCCGGTAGCGGACGGCGATCAGGACGCCGGTCAGCAGAAGCACCGCCAGGGCGGTGACGGCGAAGGTGACCAACATCTCCGGCGGCAGCGCCGGGCCGCCCGGCGCGTTGATCACGGACTGCGGGTGCTGGGTCCGCCACCAGTCGACGCTGAAGTGGACGATCGGGACGTCGATGAAGGCGATGATCCCGACCACGGCCGCGAACCGGGCGGCCTGGCGCCCGGGTGCGGCGATCCGGCGCACCAGCAGGTAAGCCGCGTACATCATCCAGAGCACCAGCGTCGAGGTGAGGCGGGCGTCCCAGGTCCAGTAGGCGCCCCAGATCGGCTTTGCCCAGAGGCTGCCCATGACCAGGGTGATGGTGGTGAAGAGCAGGCCGACCTCGGCGCTGACGCGGGCCAGGCGGTCGGCCGCGGCGCTCTCCGACCAGAGATAGACCACTCCGCCGGCGAGCACCAGGGCGAAAGCCACGTAAGCGGCGATCGCGGCGGACACATGTAGGTAGAAGATGCGCTGCGGCTCGCCCTCGAGGGCGTCCCGGGGCGCGTAGAGGAAGATCATCGCGCCCGCGCCGGCCATCGCGAGAGTGGCGAGGGCGGCAGCGATGGAGAGTGGCCTAGTCATCGAGGACGAACCTGGCCGCCAGCGAGGCCACGACGACGAAGAGTATGTCGAAGTCGAGCAGCAGCCCGAGCGCCGGTCCGCCGGCTCCCGGCGCTCCCATCGCGATCTGCACCGCCCGCCCCCCGACGACCACGAAGGGGATCCAAAGTGGCAGCGCCAGTACGGGCAGCAAGAGCTCGCGCGCCCGCGTCTGCGCCGCCAGCGCCGCAAAGAGGCAGCCCAGGGCCGCCATCCCCACCGTGGCCAGTGCCAGCGCTCCGACCAGGGTCGGCGAGGCGATCGGCGTCCCGAAGAAGAGGGCCAGACCTGGCACCAAGACGACCTCGCAGGCGAGCAGGAGGATGGCCGCGGCCAGCGCCTTGCCCAGGAAGATGGCGGCGCGGCTCGCGGGGGTCAGCAGCAGCGATTCCAGCGAGCTCTGGTCGCGCTCGGCGGCGAACGTGCGACCGAAGGCGACCAGGCCGGCGAACACGAGGGCCAGCCAGAGGACGCCCGGCGCGATCACGCCGGGTCCGGCCTGGCCGACGTCGAAGCCGAAGTTGGCGATCAGCAGGGCCAGGATCACGAACTGCGCCAGCGACGGCAGCATCTCCCGCGACCGCAGCTCCGTCCGCAAGTCCTTGCCGGCGACGGCGCCCATGACACGCAGGAAGGCCGTCATCCGACCACCTCCAGATGAGGCCGGTTGCCCGTGCTTTTCCCAGCCACCAGCTCCAGTGACCTTCCGCAGAGTTGCTTGGCCAGCTCCCGGTCGTGCGTGGCCAGCACGAGCGTCCGCCCGCGCCCGAAGCTGGCCAGCAGCCCTCGTCCCTGCTCATCGAGGCCGGCGTCCGGTTCGTCGAGCACGAGCAGGTCAGGGGCATGGATGACCGCGCGGGCCAGAGCCAGGCGCTGGAGCATGCCACGCGACAGCTCGACCGCCCGCTTGCCGGCCACCGCGGCCAGGCCGACCTCTTCCAGCAGCTCGCCGGCCCGGCGCCGGCTGACGCCGTGCAGGTCGCAGAAGAACTCCAGGTTCTCGCGGGCGGTGAGCACTGGGTAGACGCCTGCCGCATGCCCGAGGAAGCCGATCCGGCGCCTCAGCACGCCCCGCTCGGCGCGGGGATCGAGGCCGAAGATCCTGAGCTGGCCGGCGGCAGGTGTCGCCGCTGTAGCGAGGAGCCTGAGCAGGGTGGTCTTGCCAGAGCCGTTCTCGCCGAGCACCGCCAGGGCCTCGCCCGCCTCCAGGTCGAGGTCGATCCCGCTCAGCACCGCGCGTTTGCCGAAACGCTGGACCAGGCCCCGCGCGGCGATCGCCTTCACTTTCTCCGGAGAACCTCCTCGGCTTCCACCCGGAGCTCGGCCAGGCGGCGGCTCGCCTCGGCCTGGTCCAGCCGGCCCGAAGCCGCGTCCAGCTCGACCTCCTCGATGGCGTGCAGGACCTGCTCGCGGTCAGTGGCCCCGGCGACCCCCTCCCTGCCCTCCCCCCGAGGGGGAGGCGAGTCGAGCCTCTCCCCCCCGGGGGGAGGGAAAAGGAGCGGCCAGAGCAGGAACGGCAGCACGAGCAGGAGGACGCCGGTCGCCACCCACAGCATCAGCTGCTCCCTCCCTGTCTCCAGGCGGCCAGCTCTTCATCGACCAGGCGCGATAAGGGGACGGCCGGGAGGGCAGGGATCGGTGTCGGTCGCCTCCGCGCGAAGACACCGACGAGGGCCAGCAGCGCTGCCGCCACGACGAGCCAGGGCAGGTAGAAGGTCGGGTCCGCCTCAGGCGGCGCAGCCAGAATGCCAGGACCGTAGACCGACCTGTAGTGGCCGACTATCGAGTCGGCCGGCTCGCCCGCTGCCAGCCGGCGCCTGATGTCGGCCTTCATGTCCAGGCAGATGGGCTGGTCGCAGACGTCCAATCTGGTGCCCGTGCATTGGGGACAGAGCAGGCGCTGCTCGACGGCCAGCTGGGGCGAGATCGGGGTCGCGACCACCCAGGCCCGGGCGACGCCGGCGCCCAGAGCCGCGCCCGCCAGGATCGCAAGCAGCGCGACCACGACACGCGTCACTCGGCGCCTCCGGCCGGCGCCGGCAGGCTGGCCGGCAGGCGCAGGCGCGCGGGCTCACGGCCGCCGCCGGGCCAGCTGCCCAGGAGCGTGCCCACGATGAGGAGGGCGGCTCCCGCCCAGATCCAGCTGACGAGCGGGTTGACGAAGGCGACCAGCGTGACCTGGCCGGGCGCGGTGCCGTCGGCCAGCACGACGTAAAGGTCTTCCAGGGCTGTGCTGCGGATGGCGACCTGCGTGGCCGACTGGCCGCCGAAAGTGGGATAGACGGTGCGGCGGGCGACCAGCTGCCTGTCACCGGCGCCGAGCACCGCTGTGTAGGTCGGGTTGCCGTCGATCACTGCCAGTGATGTCTCCTCGAGCGTGAGCGCGTAGCGGCCGACGCTCAGCGTCTCGCCTGTCCTCACAACAGCCACCCGCTCCTGCTGCCAGAGATGGGAGCCGGCGATCCCGGCCGCGACGACGACGATGCCGAGGTGGGCCAGGTAGGCGCCGTACCGGCGCCGGTTGCGCGCCGCCAGCCGGAGCGCCGCGGCCGGCCAGGAACCGGGCAGCCGAGCGGCAAACCGGCCGCCGCGGACGAACTCCATCACTGAGGTCGCCCCCGCCGCCGCGAGGACGAATCCCAAGAGGAGCGGCAGCGGCTCGCGGACGCCGCCCGCCAGGAGTCCCGCAGCAGCGGCCAGGCCGATCACGGCGGGCACCCGCAGCGCCCCCAGCCAGGTCGTGCCGGCACGCTTCCAGGGCAGCAGCGGGCCGGCCGCCAGCAGCGCCAAGAGCGCGACGAAGAGCGGCCCTGTTGCGCGCTCGTAGAAGCTCGGCCCGACGACCGCCTGGCGGCCTTCGAGCAAGCCGGAAACCAGCGGTAGCACCGTCCCCCACAGCACGGTGAAAGCAAGGCCTATGAAGAGCAGGTTCTGGAGCAGGAAGGCGCCCTCCCGGGAGAGCGGGGCTTCCAATCGCCGATCAGCACGCAGCATCGGGGCGCGCAGCGCCAGCAGCGCGCCGGAGACCACGATCGCGACCGCCAGGAAGCCGAGGAACCAGGGGCCGATCGCGCTGATGGCGAAGCTATGGACCGACTGGATGATTCCGCTGCGCACCACGAACGTGCCGAAGACGGCCAGGCAGAAGGCGAGGATCACCAGACCGAAGTTCCAGGCCTTGAGCATGCCGCGCCGCTCCTGGACCTGGGAGGAGTGGATGTAGGCGGTGGTCGCCAGCCAGGGCAGCAGCGCAACGTTCTCGACGGGGTCCCACCCCCAGTAGCCGCCCCAGCCGAGCACGTGGTACGCCCACCACATGCCCAGCGTCAGACCGGCGCCCTGCAGTCCCCAGGCGAGCAGCGCAAGGCGGCGGGTCTGGGCGATCCAGGCCGCGTCGGCGTCGCCTGCCAGGAGCGCCGCGAGGGCGAAGGCGAAGGGGATGCCGAAGGCGGCGAACCCCGCGAGCAGGAAAGGCGGGTGGATCAGCATGCCGCTGTCGCGCAGCAGCGGGTTCAGCCCAAAGCCGTCGGGGGGCGCCGGGTTGAGGGTGACAAAAGGGCTGGCGACCAGCGTCAGGACCGCCAGGAAAAACGCCTCGATGCTCGCCAGCACGCCGGTCGCGTAGGCGCCCAGCCGGCCGCTGCCGGCAGCCCTCAGGGACATGCCGCCGATCACCGACAGGACCAGGGTCCAGTAGAGGAGGGAGCCCTCCTGCCCGCCGTAGAAGGCTGCGGCCAGGAGTGGGCCCGACATGCGCAGGTCGCTGTGGGCGGCGACGAAGTAAATGGTGAAGTCGTGCGTCAGGAAGCCGGCTTCCAGGGCCAAGGAGGCGGCGATCACTCCGGCCCCGGCGCCCCAGAAGGCGCGGCGGGCGACCAGGGCCAGCAGCGGCTGCCGGCGGAAGCCCGACCAAAGCCCGACGATCGCGGCGAACCCGGCGAGGGCGAAGGCCGCCAGGAGGGCGCCGGCCCCGAGCTCGGCTAGCAGCACCGGCTCAGGCCGCGGGAGCCGCCGTGAAGCGGGACGGGCACTTGGCCAGGAGCGTCCGGGCGTGAAAGACGCCGTCGGCGCCCATCCGGCCTTCGACCACGACCTGGATGCCCGGCCGGAAGATGTCGGGCAGCTGGCCCTTGAAGTCGACAGGCATGTCGACGCCCTCCTGGGCTGCCGTGAAGTGGACCTCGAGGCCGCCGTCCAGACGCTGGACGTCGTTCTGGACGGTGCCGAGCACCCTGGAGTCGGCGCCGCCGGGGTTGCCCTTCACCTCGGCGACGGTCCGGTAGTACTCGGCCTGCGTGCCGGTCGCGCTGTAAACGAGATAGCCGACGCAGCCGGCCACTATCCCGACAAGGACGACCCACCGAATCATGCGGGGGCCATTGCCTCGAGAGCGGCCAGCGTCGCCGCCGGGTCGTTGTCCGGGACGGTCAAGGCCATCGCGACCTCGCTGACGCCCATCTTTTCGAGCTCTTGCAGGCGCTCACGGCACTCCTGCGCGGGGCCGACGAAGGCGACCAGGTCGACCATCTCGTCGCTGACCAGGGCGATCGCCTCGTCCTTCCGGCGGTCGAGATAGAGGTCCTGGATCCGGCCCGCCTCTTCGTCGAAGCCGTACCGCCGCCAGAGCTGGTTGTAGTAGTTCTTCTCCCGGGACCCCATCCCGCCGACATAGAGGGCGATATGCGGGCGCACCGAATCCCGGCCCGCCTTCACGTCGTCGGTCACGACGACCGAGACAAAGGGACAGATCGCGACGTCCGCGACGTCGCGGCCGGCGCGCGCCGCGCCCTTCGCCAGCTCAGGCTTCAGCACCTTCTCGTAGTGCGACGGCGAGAACCAGGTCGGCAGCCAGCCGTCTGCCACCTCGCCGGCCAGGGCGATCCCCGTCGGCGTGAGCGTCGCCAGGTAGATGGGGATCTCGGCCCGCAGCGGGTGCGTGATGAGCTTCAGGCCCATGTCCAGCTGGAAGACCTCGCCGTCGTAGCGCACACGCTCGCGCGCCAACACCAGCCGCACGATTTCGACCGTCTCCCGCATCCGGCGGACGCCACGCTCGTACTTGACGCCGTGCCAGCCCTCCACGACCTGGTGCCCGGAAGTGCCCAGGCCGAGCACGAAGCGGCCGCCGCTGATCATGTCCAGGGAGGCGGCCGTCTGCCCGAGCAAGGCGGGTGAACGGCTGAAAACGTTGACGATTCCCGTCGCCAGCTTGATCCGCTGCGTGGCGCAGGCGAACTGGGTCAGCGTCGTGAACCCGTCCCATCCATATGCCTCTGGCACCCAGAGCGTGTCGTAGCCCAGGCGATCGGCTTCCTTGACGAACGCGACGGTCATCTCGCGAGGGATGAAGTCCGCGTAGGGGACCGTCAGGCCCAACCTCACGCCGTCAGTCTACGATCGCGTTCTCGTTGGCGATTCGGGCGTAAAGCCGTGAGCTCGGCTTGGGCTTCCGCTCCAGCGTGACGGGATCCATCCCGATCAGCCCGAACTGGACGGTCCAGCCCCGGGACCACTCGAAGTTGTCGATCGCCGTCCAGTGGAAGAAGCCACGCACGTCGACTCCATCGGCGATCGCCCGCAAGACCTCCGCGAGAATCTCCTTTAGGAAGTCCTCGCGCCAGGCGTCCTCGTGCGTGGCGATGCCGCTTTCGGTGATGTAGACCGGCTTCCCCAGGCTCTTCAGGTCGACGAGAGATTCGTGCATCCACTCGGGGACGACCGCGTCGCCGAAGTCGCTCACCCGGTAGCCGGGAGGGTTCTGCTGGAAGGCGAACTGCTGGCCCGGATGGCGCGGATCGAAGCGAACCAGCCGGCCGGAGTAGTGGTTCAGGCCGACAAAGTCCCCGCTCGCGGCAACTGTTCGCTGCAGCCGTCCCGCCGCGACCGGCCAGTTGTCCATGGCCAGGCTGCCGGCGCGCGCGACGAGCTGATCCAGCGGGTTCTTGCGGTTGTACGGCGTCAGCAGAAAGCGGTTGTGGACGAGCCCCGCCGGCCGCTCGGGCCAGCGCCGCTTGATCTCGGCGTAGGCCTCCTCGTGGGCCTGCCGGAGGTTCGCCAGAACCCGCCAGAGCGAGCGGATGTCGTTGGTCCGGCCCGGCGGCCAGGCGTTGAAGACCCAGCCTTGCGTCGCGTAGATGTTGGGCTCGTTGATGGTGCACCAGAGCTCCACCAGGTCGCCCAGCTCGTCGACAACTCTGCGCACGAACGGCAAGAAGGCGGCCGGCGCCCCGCTCGCGGCCCAGCCGCCTTTACGGGCGAACCAGGCGGGGTTCGTGAAGTGGTGAAGGGTCAGCATCGGGCGCATCCCTTGCTCGCGCAGCTCGCCCAGCACGTCGCGGTAGTGACGCAGCTGGCGGCTGTCGAACTCGCCTTCCTGAGGCTCCACACGGGACCACTCGATCGAAAGCCGGTGCGCGTTGTTGTTCATCTCGCGTAGGAGCGAGAAGTCCTCGCGGTAGCGGTTGTAGGAGTCGTTGGCGAGGCCGGAGCGGTCGCCGTTCGAGATCCGGCCCGGCTGCTGCTCGAATTCCCACCAGTCGTTCCCCTTGTTGTCCCCCTCGACCTGGTGCGCGGCGGTCGCCGTCCCCCAGAGGAAACCAGGGGGAAACGTGCGTCCCGAGGTCACCTCGCGGATGATAGGCGGCGGTGCTGACCCGCCGAGAGCTGCTTTTGGCGGGCGCCGGAGCTGCCGCGGCGGCGCTCACCTTCCCTGCGGTGAGGATCGGCCGCGCCCGCGACACCCCGATCCAGAACTTCATCCTCCTGATGCAGGAGAACCGCTCCTTCGACCACTACTTCGGCCTCTTTCCAGGCGTCGACGGACTGCCCGATTGCGCACCCCTGACGCACGCCGGAACGTACTGCCAGATCGACCCCAGCCACGGGATCGCAGCGGC
This sequence comes from Chloroflexota bacterium, assembly GCA_005880695.1. Lineage (GTDB taxonomy): Bacteria > Chloroflexota > Dormibacteria > Dormibacterales > Dormibacteraceae > VBGR01. The sequence goes on along the minus strand of VBGR01000046.1, from coordinate 32,850 downwards.
CCGAGGGGTCTTCGACGCCGAGGTGCAGGGCGTGACCGACCTGGTCGCGCTCTGGGAGCGCAAGGGCCTGATCTATTACACGGGCGCCGACCTCCCCTACTACTGGGCGCTCGCCAACCGATTCACGCTCTGCGACCGCTATTTCTGCTCGGCCCTCGGACCGACTGACATGAACCGCGTGATCAGCATCGCGGGGGACCCGGGCATGGTGCGCGAGAACTCGACGCTGTCGACGGCGACGGTTCCGCCGCTCAGTCTCCCGGACCGCCTCGACGCGGCCGGCATCGAATGGAAGTGCTACTGCGCGAACCTGCCTGCCTTCGCCGAGCACCAGGTCCACTACTTCCCGAGACAGCGAGACGATCCTCGGACGGAGAGGCCGTTCAGCGAGCTCGTCGACGACGCCGCCGCCGGTCGGCTGCCGCCGGTGAGCTGGGTGGTCACCCAGGAGCCGGTCGATGAGCACCCGGACAACGACGTGCGCTGGGGCGAGCGATTCACGGCGCTGGCTCTGAACACCGTCGCCTCCGGACCGCAGTGGAAGAACGCCGCCTTCGTGCTCAACTACGACGAGAACGGCGGCTTCTACGACCACGTGCGACCGCCGCAGGTGGACGAGTTCGGACTCGGATTCCGGGTTCCCTGCATCGTCGCGTCGCCCTACGCCAAGCCCGGCCACATCAGCTCCTCGGTCTACGACCACTGTTCAACCCTGGCGCTCATCGAGCGCACCTTCGGCCTGGAACCGATGACAGGCCGCGACCGGCTGGCCGACCCTTTCCAGGACGTCTTCGACTTCGCCCACCCGGAGCCGTCCTTCATCGACTACCGGGAGCGGCCGCTGACCGGCTGCTCCGGTACTCCGACCGGCTGGTTTGGAGACCTGCTGGCGCAGCCGGTACCGCGGTCAGGCCAGGCCGGGACGGTACCTGCCGCGCGGGCTCTCTGCCCGCCTCGGGCCGCGGACGCGGGTATCGGTGTCGCGGCGGCGATCGGTGCTGCGGCGGTGGCCGCGGGTGCGGCCGGGCTCCTCGCCCGCAAGCACAAACGGCCGGCCGGCCCGCCCTAGGATGCCTTCTTGCGCGCGGGCTCGCCTTCGACGAGCGGCGGCTTGATGTACTCCCAGCGCACCGGCCGGTCGGCCTCGAAGTCGACCTTCAGCAGCCCCGCCCGATCGACGGATTTGCGGTACATCTCGCGCTCGTTGTGCGGCCGGCCGTCGAGCAGGATCCAGGCCGCCTGGATCGGGTCGGCGTGGCTGACGATGGCGGAGGCCTCGGCGGGATGCTCTCGCGCCAGGCGGCGCGCCACCTCCAGGATGCGCCCGCCCATCGCCTCGATCGTCTCGTCGTCGGGAACCATGCCGCGGCGCACGAACTTGTGCAGGTACCAGCGCGGCCGCAGGAGCGGGATCTGCCAGTACCGCAGACCTTGCAGGTAGCGGCTGAACTCGGCCTCGCGGAGCTCCGGCTCGATCTCGATCTCGGATCCCGGGAGGAAGGAGGCGATTACCTCCGCCGTCTCCCGAGCGCGCTCGAGCGGGCTCGAGACGATGTGCCGGATGCCGCTCGAGCGCAAGCTCTCGCCGAGCGCCTTGGCGCGCTCCCGGCCGCGACTGCTCAGCGGAAAGCCTTCGAGGTGGCCGTAGAGGACGCCACGGGGGTTTTCGACATCCGCGTGGCGGATCAGGTAAACGGTCGCCAACGCGTTACAAGCTAGCTTGTCGCGCCCGGCTCAGATCATCGCGTTGGCGAGGTGCACCCGGTTGCTGCCGTCCTGGCGTCCCTCGAGCAGGGCCTGGGTGGCCGTCGCGACCAGGTCCTGGCGCCCCATCCGGTCCGGGTTGACGCTGGCGGAGCCGAGACTCAGCGTGAGCCGGCCCCACTGGCCCGCGCCCGCTGCAAACTCATTGGCTGCGACCGCGTGCATGATTTTTTCGGCGGCGACCATCGCGCCCGACTGGTCGGTTTCGGGCAGCACGAAGCAGAACCTGTCGCCGAGGAAGCCGACCGTGTCGATGTCGCGGATCGCGTGGCTCAAAACGTCGCCGAGCTCGCGGAAGAGCTCGATCGCCTTCGCCTCGCCCAGGTCCTGCTGGATGAACTCGACGTGGTCGACGATTCCGACCAGGATCGTAAGCGGCCGGTGGTAGCGGACCGCGCGGCTCGTCTCGTGGTCGACCAGCGCAGCGGTGAAGGTGGAGTTGAAGAGGCCCGTGGTGCCATCCACGACGAAGAGCGCGCGCGTGTTCGGGTCTTCGCGGGGCGTCGCGCAGTTCTGGCAGTAGAGAGCGCCTTCGGCGAAGGTCGCGCCGCAGGCGGAGCAGGTCGTGGACGTGGCCATCAAATTCTTGAGGCGCGTATTTAAGCACTTGTTCAGGGCCGAAAGACCTTCGCTCGATAGGGAAACCCACGCCAGTCGCCCCTGCCTATAAGGAAACGTTATAGTGGTGGGGACCCAGGTTAGGGGGGCTGCCAGGGGAACCAGTAGGGCTGGGATCTTCATCGCGCAGGAGGTATCAGTCTTGCTACGCAGGCTCCTTTCGGTCGCCGTCGTCCCCGTCCTCGCCCTCGCCGTGTTCGTGGTAGCGAGCCCGGCGAGCGCCGCCTCCGGAGGCGGCTGCCAGCTCCAGGGCACGGCCAGCTTCAGCCCCGGCCTCACGAACACCGCGGGCCCCTTCACCTACAACTTCTCGGGAACCCTCTCGAGCTGCCAGTCCTCGGTAGCCGGCTCACCGGCGACCGGGACCGTGTCAGCCGGTCAGGCGGTGGCCGGAGCCGCTGGTGAAATGTTCCAGGAGCCCGTGCCGTCCGGAAACGGGACCTGCGCCAACGGCACCACCTCCGGGACCGCGATCATCACCTGGGCCGACGCCACGACGACGGTGATCCAATACTCGACCAACTCCGCGGCGGCGGCCGTGCTACTCCAGGGCACGGTCATCTCGAGCGTGACGCTCTCGGCGATCAACCCGCTGCCGGGCCAGCCCACCTCCGAGACCATCACGACGACGCGCTACGCAGGTGACAACGCCACCGGGACGCTCACCTTCCAGGCCGACCCGACCCAGTGCAACGGGTCGCCGGGCGTGACCTCGGCCGGAATCGGCGGCGCGACCTTCCTGACCGGCCCCTAGCAGTTCCTCCGGCAAGGGCGGTTCCAAGGCGGTGCCGCCCTTGCGCTCAAACTGGCGCTGTGGATGTAGAGCCCGACCTCTTCGGGCAGGCCGGCGCCGAGATCGAGCTCAAGGAGCCTTTGGCGGCCCGCCTCCGGCCGGCTTCGTTCGACGACGTGGTCGGCCAGGAGCGGGTCGTCCGGGTCCTGAAGGAGCTGGCCGAGTCCGGCGGCCTGCCCAGCCTGGTCCTCTGGGGACCCCCGGGCAGTGGCAAGACCACGATCGCCCATCTCCTGAGCCGGGCGGTCGGAGCGCAGCAGGTCAACATCAGCGCCGTGACCTCCGGCGTTGCCGACCTCCGCAGGATCATCGCGGAGGCCCGGCAGGCCCGCCGGGCCGGGCGCCGCACCGTCCTCTTCATCGACGAGCTCCATCGCTTCAACAAGGCGCAGCAGGACGCCGTCCTGCCGCACGTCGAGGACGGCACGGTGACGCTGATCGGAGCCACCACCGAGAACCCGTCCTTCGAAGTCATCGCACCCCTCCTCTCGCGGACCCGCGTGTTCCGCCTCGAGGCGCTCGACGAGGAGGAGCTCCGAAAGATCATCGAGCGAGGTGTCGGGGAGCTCGGCGCCAGCCTCGAGCCGGCGGCGCTGGCGGCGCTGATCGAGACCGCCCGCGGCGACGCCCGGATCGCGCTCAACGCGCTGGAGACCGCGTCAAGCCTGGCCGGGAGCGCTCCTGTCGGCCTGGACCAGGTGCGGGAGGCGCTCCAGGAAGGCCACCTTCTCTACGACCGCCTCGGCGACCAGCACTACGACATCGTCTCGGCGCTGATCAAGAGCGTCCGGGGCAGCGATCCCGATGCGGCCGTCTACTGGTTGGCCCGCATGCTGGAGGCGGGCGAGGACGTCAACTTCATCGCCCGGCGGCTCGTGATCCTGGCCAGCGAGGACGTAGGCCTGGCCGATCCCCAGGCGCTCTCGGTGGCAGTGGCGGCCCAGCAGGCCGCGCACTTCATCGGTTTGCCGGAGGCGCTCTTCCCGCTCACGGAAGCCGCCCTCTACCTCGCTCGAGCGCCCAAATCCAACTCGGTTGGCAGCGCCTACGGCGCCGCCCGCGAGGCGATCCAGCGCACCGGGAACCTGCCGGTTCCGCTCCACCTGCGCAATGCGCCAACCCGCCTGGCTCGCCAGATGGGCCACGGCAAGGGCTACAAGTACGCGCACGACTTCCCGGGCGGCGTGGCGGACCAGCAGCACCTACCGGACAAGCTGCGGGAGGCCAGGTTCTTCACGCCGGGCGAGCGCGACAAGGACACGGATCCGGAGAAGCCCGGATGACCGATGGCGTCGTCGCAGCGCTGCTCATCTTCAAGCCCGACGCGGCCTACCGGCTGGCTCCGCGGGCCGCTATCTGGAGGTTTCTCAAGAATCGCGAGGACATCCGCTTGAAAGGCCTGCGCTGGTTTCACCCACCTGAAGAGCTGATCCAGCGCCACTACGACTTTTTGCAAAGCCGGCCTTTTTTTCCCTGGCTCGTCGACTTCATGAGCGCCTTGCCCGTCGTCGTCGGCAAGATCGAGGCCGACCCACCGGCGCTGGAGCGCCTGCGCTACGACCTCGGCGAGACGCGTATCCAGGAAGCTCGGCCTGGCTCGATCCGGGAGCGCTTCGGGATCTATGGCGGCGTCAACTGCCTGCACGTCTCGGACTCGCCGGAGAGCGGCGCCAAGGAGACCGAGCTCTGGTCGCACTACGTCCAGCTGGAGGGGCTCGAGGCACTCCTGGGCGAGCGCTCCGACGAGCCCGACCACACCTACCGGCTGCGGTCGCTGGCCGCCCAGGTCAGCGCCGGCGTTCACAAGGACCTGGCGGCGGCGACCATCCTGGAGCTCTTGCAGGAGGAAACCGACCTGATCGGCGAGGACCTGGCGACGTTCGGCCGCATCATCCTGGACGCCTTCTAGCGCTTCCGGTACCCTGCTCAGGCTGAGCCGGTGCGCAGCCGGCGGAGACAAGCGGAGGGTGGGATTGAACAAGCGGCGAGCTCTTGGTATTGCGGGCGTGGGTGCGCTGGTCGCCGGCGTCCTTACCATGTCGCCCGCCTCCGCCGCGTCGCCCTCCGGCAAAGCCGCCGCCTCGGTCGGCCAGCTCACCGTTCAGAACGTTCTGCGCTCAGGGACGGCCTCGCTTTCCTCGGCGGTTACATCGCGGGCCGCTGCCAGCCAGAGCGTTGATCGCGCCTCGATTGACGCAGCCGCGAGACGCGCAGGCCTGGTGAACCGCAGCTTGTCGAGGCGCCCCGGCACGGCGAAAGCACCGGCGGCAGCCCCTCCGCCGCCGGCCGTGGCAGCGACACCCGTCAGCGCCGCAACCCCGGACTTAGTCCAGTCCTTTCGGGGCCTCAACCATGTCGACCAGCGGTCCGCAAACGGTGGCAACCAGTTCAGCCTGGAGCCACCCGACCAGGGGCTCTGCGCCGGCAACGGCTTTGTCCTGGAGACGGTCAACGACGTGCTGCGCGTGTACGGAACCGATGGCACCCCCCAAAGCGCGGCCACCGACCTCAACACCTTCTACGGCTACCCGGCGCAGGTCGACCGGACGACGCTTGTTTCCGGGCCGGCCCTGACCGACCCCAGCTGCTACTACGACGAGATCAACCAGCGCTGGTACCACGTGGTCCTGACCCTGGACACCAACCCGGACGGCAGCTTCCGGGGAAGCAACCACCTCGACCTGGCGGTGAGCCAGGCCTCGTCTCCGCTTGGGGCCTGGGCCGTCTATCAGATTCCCGCCCAGGACGACGGCACGCAAGGCACGCCCAACCACAATTGCGCGCCGCAGCCGAGTCCGCCCCCGACACCCACGGTCTCCAATCCGAGCGCTTGCTTCGGCGACTATCCGCATGTTGGCGCGGACCGCAACGGCTTCTATATCACCACCAACGAATACGACTTTTTCGGACCCAACTTCACGACCGCCCAGCTCTACTCCATCTCCCGCCAGAAGCTCGCAACGGCGCCCCCGAGCATCCAGGTCCTCCACTTCGACCACCTCGGGCTGGCCGGGACGCCCGGCTTTACGGTCTGGCCCGCGCAGTCGGCTCACGGCGAGTACTCGGACCATCTGAACGGGAGCGAGTACTTCCTCAGCTCGATGGCCGCCGGCGAGACCGGCAACACGACCGGAGCCGCCGGCAGCATCGGGATCTGGCAGCTCAGCAACACCGCTTCGCTCAACACGGCCACGCCTTCACTTCAGCTGGCCAATGCCGTTCTTTCCTCCGAGCTTTACGAGGTGCCCGCCTTCATCGGCAACAGCGGGGGCTCGGCCGACCAGAAGGTGGGAGACGTCCCTCTCGTGCAGTGCGTCAATGACCCCCTCTGCAACACGGGTCTATTCGGGAACCCACCGGACCCTGCCCAGAAGGTCGAGTCGGAAAGCACTCTGGACGGCAGCGACACGCGCATCCTCTCGGCCTGGTTCACCGGGAACCAGGTCTGGGGCACTCTCGACACCGCCGTCAGCGTCGGCGGCCAGACCAGGGTCGGCATCGCCTGGTTCGCGGTCCAGCCCAACCAGGACCTGACCACGTCTCCCGTCAGCCAGGGTTACCTCGGAGTTGGCAGTAACAACGCGATCTTTGGCACGGTCGCGGCCCTGGCCGACGGCCGGGCGGTGCTGGCCATGACACTCGTCGGACCCGACTACTTCCCGAGCGCCGCCTACGCCTTTTTGAGCCAGAACAGCGGCGTTTCGGCTGTCAACATCGCGGGCGCCGGCAAAGGTCCGAGCGACGGGTTTTCGGGCACGTGGTACTTCAACAACCCGCCAGGCACGCCAGAGACCGCCTCGCCGCGGCCACGCTGGGGCGACTACGGCGCCGTCGTGATCCTGGGCGACGCCTTCTGGCTGGCCTCCGAGTACATCGACCAGACCTGCACCTACGCCACTTACTGGAGCGGCAACCCGGCCACCTCGGATCCCAGCTGCGGCCAGACCCGGACGGCGCTGGCCAACTGGGCGACGCGGATCACCGAGGTGACTCCGCCGTTCAACGCCTACACACCTGTCACGCCGGCGCGGATCACGGACACGCGGCCCGGGAGCGGCGATCCCAACGCAGGCGCGACTCTTGGTCCCGGAGCGACACTCGACATCCAGGTGACCGGCGCCGGCGGCGTCCCGAGCGGGGCCACCTCCGCCGTCTTGAATCTGACCGATGCCACCGCCACCGCCGACAGCTACCTCAGCGTCTGGCCGAAGGGCCAGCCCAAGCCGACGATCTCCAACCTCAACTTCGGACCGGGGCAGGTGCGAGCCAACCTCGTGCAGGTGGCCCTGGGTTCGGGAGGCGCCGTCAGCATCTTCAACAACAAGGGAAGCACCGACGTGGTGGTGGACGCCGAAGGCTACGTGGCGCCCAGCAGCCAGCCTGGCTTCGGGTTCCTGACGACGCAGGCGCCGGCCCGGATCGCCGATACCAGGCCTGGCAGCGGCCAGCCCAACGCGGGCCAGACGCTCGGGCCGGGCGGCAGCCTCAACTTCCAGGTCAAGGGGCAGGGCGGCATTCCCGGCGGCGGGGTGAGCGCGGTCGTCCTCAACGTGACCGAGGCCACCGCCACCGCACCGAGTTTCCTGACGGCTTATGGGACGGGGACGGCGCGACCCAAGGCCTCCAACCTGAACTTCACGGCCGGGCAGATCGTGCCTAACCGGGTCATCGTCCCGGTCGGTGCCGGCGGCCAGGTCACCATCTATAACAACCAGGGTTCCACCGACGTGGTGATCGATGCCAACGGCTGGTTCAGCGATGGCTCCAACCCGGCAGCCTTCGGCGGCCGGTTCCAGGGCGCCGCACCCGGCCGGATCACGGATACCCGACTGAACAGCGGTTATCCGAACCAGGGCGCCACGCTGGGCCCGGGCGGAACCTTGAACGTGCAGGTCACGGGGGCCGGCGGGGCGCCCAGCGCGGCAACGACGGCCGTGCTCAACGTGACAGTGACAAACCCGACCGCCGCGGGCTATCTGACCGTCTACCCGGCCGGTGGCTCCGTGCCGTTCGCCTCCGACCTCAACTGGGACAGGGGCGGGACGGTTCCCAGCCTGGACCCCGTGCGCCTGGGCTCACAAGGCCAGGTCGGCATCCACAACACCTCGATCGGAAGCGCAGATGTCGTGGTCGACCTCTTCGGCTGGTACGTGACCTGAGAACTTCCCGCGGTCAGTTTCCGGTCGAACGCACGCAGACTATCGAGTTGAAGAGCTCGGCGTTGGGAACGATGATCAGCTCGCCTGCGCGTCCCTTGAGGTAGGTCACCCGAAGGCGGATCTCGATGATCTTGCCGCTGTACTGGCCGGCCACCTCGATGTCGTCGCCGACAGCAAACCGGCGCTCGGTGAGCAGGTAGATGCCCGAGACGTAGTTGCGGAGGACGTCCTGCACGCCGAGCCCGGCCAGGAGGATCGCCGCCACGAAACCCGAGGCCGTGATGAAGGCGTTGCCGGCCAGGATGCCGACCACCACGAACAGGGCAAGGGTGATCACGATCACCAAGGCGGATCGGGAAATCAGGTCGACGAACTCGGGCTTGAGGCCGCGGCGAACCGTCAGGGCGCGGATCCAGGCGATGACGAAGCGACCGACGATCAGCAGGAAGGCGAAGGCGATGACCGCTACGAGCGCGGTCTGGAGTTGGAGAGGGATGACGTCCGCCGGGACGACCGCTATTCGCTCTCCCCTTCGGCCTGGCCCTCTTCCCCTTCGGCGGCCGGCTCCTCGCCTTCGGCGACCGCCTCCGCGCCCTCCTCGGGAGCGACCTCCTCCTCGACGACGACGCGATGGGCGTGGACCTTGACTATGAGGTCCTCGGGATCGTGGAGGACCGTCACGCCCTCCGGAACCACGACGTCCCCGACCCGCACGCCGGCATCGATCTCGTCGAGACCCGAGAGGTCGACCGGGATGCTGTCCGGGATGTCGCCCGGCAGGCACTCGACCCGCAGGTGGTGGAGGCTCGTCAGGAGGTCGCCGTCGCCGTTCTTGACCGCGGGCGCCTCGCCGGTGAAGTCGATGGGGACCTCGACCTGGAGCTTCTCCTTCAGGTCGATCCGGTAGAAGTCGACGTGCACCGCGCCCTGCCGGCGCGGGTGGGTCTGGACTTCCTTGATGATCACCTTCTCCGCCCGGCCACCGTCGATGGCGAGGTCGAGCAGGTGGCTGCGGCCGGCGCGCGCGAACACCTTGCGGAACTCGTGTCCGTCCAGCAGCAGCGGTTCAGCCGGCTGGCGATGTCCGTACACGATCGCCGGCAAGCGGCCCTCGGCCCGCAGTCGTCGCAGCTTCTTTCCGCGAGCGTCACGTGGGGTCGCCGTCAGCTTGTAGTCCATGCCCGGAGGCCATGATACTGAAGGAGCCGCGGAACCCGATAGGCGCTCCGTGAGTTATTAAGTTGGATGGAAGGGTCGGCGCGCCTTCGGCGGATGCTCCCTGGGCTGGCCCTTGCCCTCACGCTCGCGCTCGGCGCGGTCCTCCTCGCCTCGGTCGACGTGGTCGCCTCCTCCCCCTACAGCAGCGCCGCGGAGACCAACCTTCGCGCCCTCGACCTCGACCTCATGTCGGCGGCCGCGGCGGGCTACACCGAATCTGACCTGGCACCCGTTCTGGACGGCGAGCAGCTGCTGCTGCGCCAGCCTCCGCCCGCCTGGCCCCTGGCCCGCTTTGCCTACTATCGCAACCGAGAGCAAGGCGCCGCCCAGCTCCGGGACTCGCTCCAGGTCCTGCTCGTGCAGCGGTTCGACCTGCTCCGGCGCGCGGTCACGATGCGGCTGGGCGAGGTCCGGCTCTCGCTGACGCAGGACGAGCGCTACGGCGTCGACTCGATCGAGCTCCGCCCCATCCGCGAGCAGGTTGACGCGCTGGCGACCAGCATCAATCGGGCCCATAGCCCCGCCGACTATCGCCGGGCGTACGCCGACCTGGGCCCCCCCACCGACCAGCTCGAGCAGCTCCGCACCCAGCACGCCGCCGAAGTGGCCGCCGTGCAGTCGGAGGCGGATGCCTTGAAAGCCCGCGTCAAGGGTGACTTCCAGCAGCTCCGCGACATCGCCGCCAAGGCCCTCTTCGACGGGCGCAACGATGCTGCCTACGCCGCGTTCATGCGCTACGGCACCCTGGGCCGGCCCTACGATCTGCTGGAGAGCAACCTGGCCAAGGTCCAGGGCGGCGACCTGGACCAGGTCGCCCTTGCCACTGCGCTCGAGGAGCGCTACCGCGACGAGGTCCACCAGGCCCTGCTTGGCCACCTGCCTCAAAAGGCGATCCTGGTCTCGCTCACCGCGCAGGAGCTCTGGGCGTACGAGGGTGGCCGCCTCGTCATCGACACGCTCGTCACCACCGGCCGCCCGGCGCTGCCGACGGACGTCGGCCTGATGCGCGTCAACCGCAAGGAGTCGCCGGTCCACTTCATCTCGCCCTTCCCGCACGGCTCGCCCTACGACTACGGCTCGATCAACGCCCGCTACGCGCTCTGGTTCCATCCGAGCGGCGAAGCCATCCATGACTCCTGGTGGCGAAGCTGGTACGGACCCGGCTCCAACGTCGGCAGCTATGGCTCGCACGGCTGCATCGGTCTCCCCTACGGGCCGATCGACGTCCTCTTCTCGTGGACGCCGGTCGGCACGCCGGTGGTGGTGATCCCGGGTGACGGTTCGCCGCCGGCAGACCAGGTCGCTCAGCAGTCCTACAACGACCCTTACTTCGGGTACGGCTCACCCTCACCCGACTCCTAGCCGCCGTTTTGGATCCAAATCCGCACGCCACGAGGCCGGCCCTCGCAGTTTTGGATCCAAAACCACGCATCAAACCGCGGCCGTCTCTCCCGGAAACTTGGCGCGCAGGTAGTCGACGATCTCCTGGAGCGGGGTGCCGGGTGTGAAAACCTCGGCCACGCCCAGCTTCTTGAGCTTCTCGATGTCCTCGTCGGGGACGATCCCGCCCGCGAACACCATCAGGTCCTCGGCCTGCTTCTCCTTGAGCACGTCCATGACGCGCGGGATCAGCGTCATGTGCGCCCCGCTGTGAATGGAGAGGCCGATCACCTGGGCGTCCTCCTGGAGGGCCGCGTCAACCACCATCTCGGGCGTCTGCCGGAGCCCCGTGTAGATCACCTCAAAGCCGGCGTCGCGGAGCGCGCGGGCGACGATCTTGACGCCGCGGTCGTGGCCGTCGAGCCCCAGCTTCGCCATCACGATGCGCAGCGCCATGTCAGATGACGGCTTCCTCCACGTAGACGCCGAACACCGATTTCAGCGTGTCCATGATCTCGCCTTCCGTCGCGTAGGCGCGCACGGAATCGAGGATGTACGGCATCAGGTTGTCGCGTCCGCGGGCTGCCTTCTCGAGCTTGGTGAGGGAATCTCGCCAGCGCCGTTCGTCGCGCGTGCGGCGCACGTCCGCGATCCTCTTGACCTGGCCTTCCTCCTGTGAGCGGTCGATGCGCAGAATCTCCAGGTCCTCCTCGTCATCGACCTGGAAGTCGTTGACCCCGACCACGATCCGGCGCTTTTGCTCGAGCTCCTTCTGGTATTGGAAGGCGGAGTCGGCGATCTCCTTCTGGAAGAAGCCGCGCTCGATCGCGGGGATCACGCCGCCGAGCTCGTCGATGCGCTTGAAGTACGCCTCCGCCTGCTCCTCCATCGTGCGCGTCAACGATTCCACGAAGTAGGAGCCGCCCAGCGGGTCCACCGTGTTGGCCACTCCGGTCTCAAAGGCGATCACCTGCTGGGTCCGCAGCGCGATCCGCGCCGACCGGTCGGTCGGCAGGGCGAGGACCTCGTCCATCGCGTTGGTGTGCAGCGAGTTGGTGCCGCCGAGGACAGCGGCCAGCGCCTCCAGGGCCGTGCGGGCGACGTTCACCTCCGGCTGCTGCGCGGTCAGGGAGACGCCGGCGGTCTGGGCATGGAAGCGCAGCATCAAGGAACGCGGATCCCGGGCGCCATAGCGCTCCCGCAGATGACGCGCCCAGATCCGCCGCGCGGCGCGGAACTTGGCGATCTCCTCGAAGAAGTCGATGTGCGCGTCGAAGAAGAAGGAGAGACGTGGCGTGAAGGAGTCGACGTCGAGGCCCCGCTCGATGCAGGCATCGACGTAGGCGAAGCCGTCGGCGAGGGTGAACGCGAGCTCCTGCACAGCTGTCGAGCCGGCCTCGCGAATGTGATAGCCGGAGATGGAGACCGAGTTCCAGCGCGGAACCTCGCGGGCGCAGTACTCGATCGAGTCGACCACCAACCGCATGGATGGCTCGGGCGGAAAGATGTACTCCTTCTGGGCGATGTACTCCTTCAAGATGTCGTTCTGGAGAGTTCCCGAGACGTCGGCGAAGGGCACCCCCTGCTTTTCCGCCACCGCCAGGTACATGGCGAGCAGGATGGCCGCCGGCGAGTTGATGGTCATCGACGTGCTGATCTGGCCCAGCGGGATGCCTTCAAACAACGTCTCCATGTCGGCCAGCGAGTCGATGGCTACACCGCAGTGGCCGACCTCGCCCCGGCTGGTCGGGGCGTCGGAGTCCTGTCCCATCAGAGTCGGCATGTCGAAGGCGACGGAGAGCCCCGTCTGTCCGTTTCGGAGCAGGTAGTGGTAGCGGCGGTTGGTCTCGGCGGCGGTGGCGAACCCGGAGAACTGGCGCATCGTCCAGAGCCGTCCCCGGTAGCCACTTGCGTGGATGCCCCTCTTGTACGGGTACTCGCCGGGCAGCTCTTCGGAGATCCCGGCGAGGTCCTCCTCGGTGTAGAGGGGCTCGACCGGGATGCCCGAGATGGTCGACGTCTCGATCCCGTCGTCGCGCTTTTGGGCGGCTTCGTAGGCCTTCCTCCAGCCCGCCTTGCGACCGTTCTTCGCTCCTGCCTTCACTGCTGGCCGGGCACGAGCCTGGCCCCCTCCTCCTTCAGGATCGACTCGGCCGCGCCGTAGGGGGCTTTGTCCGCCTCCAGCCGGCCGGCCAGGTCGTCGTCATCTTCGAGCAGCCTGCGGGCCGCCTTCCGGGACCACTCGCCGACCAGATCGGCGGCTTCGTCCTTCAGGCGCTCCAGGCGCCGGGCCTCCATCCGGCCGCTGGACACGAGAAATGCCCGGTGGCGCGCGACGGCTTCCATCAGCTCGTCGATGCCCTCGCCGCGGGAGGCCACCGTGGCGACGATCGGCGGCTTCCAGGGCAGCTTCGGGCCCATGTTCAGCATGCTGCGAATCTCCAGGACGGTGCGTTCGTAGCCGGGCTGGTCGGCCTTGTTGACCACGAACACGTCCGCGATCTCCATTATCCCGGCTTTGATCATCTGCACCCCGTCGCCAAGGCCGGGTGCCAGCACCAGCAGCGTGGTGTCAGCGACGCCCGCCACCTCCAACTCGGACTGCCCAACGCCGACCGTTTCCAGGATCACCCTGTCGAAACCGTAGGCGCTCAGGAGCCGGACGGCCTCACGCGATGCCAGCGCCAGCCCCCCGAGATGGCCGCGGGCTCCCATGCTGCGGATGAACACATCGGGGTCGAGCGCGTGGCGCTGCATCCGGATGCGGTCGCCGAAGATCGCCCCACCGGTGAAGGGCGAGTTGGGGTCGCAGGCGATGACCGCTACCGACTCGCCGTGCGCGCGGTGCCAGGCGACCAGCGCGTCGGCCAGCGTCGACTTGCCGGTGCCCGGTGCGCCGGTCAGGCCGAGGATCTCCGTCTCGGGGCGCGGCTCCCCCAACGTCTCGAAGAGCTCGCGGGTGCTCGGATCGCGACGCTCGACCAGGCTGATGGCTCGGGCCAGGGCCCGCACGTTCCGGGCTTTCAGGCCGGCGGCCAGCTCAGCGGTTGTTGTTGTACCAGCGGCTGCCAAAGTCGTGGCCGAGGTAAACGGCGAAGCCTCCGTTGTCCTTGACGAACGCGGGCGGCTGGGACTGGGACGGGGCCACGATGTCGGCGCCGAAGAACTGGGAAAGCCACTCCGCCGCGTCAGGGTAGGCGCCGCCCGAGAAGTCGTAGATGACAGTCTTTTGAGGCGGTACCCGCACCCTCGGACTCTGAGGATCGGCGACCTCGAAACCGAATGGCTTCATGAGGTCGGCCACGCCGTTGACCATGTCCGGCAGTTGGCCGCTCCAGAAGAATTGAAGGGGCGCGTGGGCCCTGGTCACGGCGGGCGGCGGCAGGGTGTTGGCGACGTATGACTGGATCATCTTGTTGCTGCCGTCGGTGGGACAGAGGGCGTAGACGCCGTAGTCCTGGCCGCAGTTGCCGGCCTCCAGCAGGTTGTCGTTGGTGAGCGCGAAGTGCAGGATGCTGCTGTCGGGGATCCGGCCGCCCCAGCGGTAGAGGGCCGCCATGTCGTCGATCGTGAGATCGGTCCGGACGTTTTTCTGGAGCGCGTTCATCAGCTGCGGGGCCTTGACTATCGCGTTGATGCCGAGTGCCTGCTTCTTGATCTCGGCGATGATCATCTGCTGGCGCCGAGCACGACCGAAGTCGGTCGCCTGCTCCGGCTGTTCGGCGTCCCGCGAACGCGCGATCTGGAGCGCCTGCTCGCCGGTAACCGCGTAGTCGCCGGCTTTGTAGTGGATGCCCGCGCCGGGGGGACAGCGGTAGCCCGGACCCACGCCGTGGTTCACGTAGCCGTTCTTGTAGTCCGGGTAATGGCAGTCGTCGAGCGGGAGGTCCATGTGCACGGTGATGCCGCCGAGCGCGTCAACCACGTCTCGAAAAGCCTTGAAGTCGACGCCCATATAGCGGTCGAATGTGAGGCCGGTGAGGTGGCCCACGGTGTCCTCGGAGAGATGCCCACCGCCGTCGCGACCCGTGTACCTGGGCAGGCGACCGCTCCACCCACTCTCGTCCATGCCCACCTCGAACGCCGCGTTGATCTTCTGGTTGTAAGTCCCGTTCACGTTGCTGTACTGGATGCCAACCCAAAGGTCGCGCGGTATGGAGATCAGAGCCACCCGATTCGTGGCCGTGTCGAGCCGCGCCACCATGATCGAGTCGGTCAGGTAGGGAGCGTCGTTCTCGTTGCCGCCATAGCCGAGGAGGAGGACGTTGATCGTCTCCCTGTGCTTGATCTTGTAGGCGATCGAGCTGGTCCCGGGGTCCGCGTTGGGCGCCACGGCCTGGCCGATCTGGGAGATCGAAGCTCCGCCCGTGACGGCGCCGAGGAAGTTCAGGACCCTCGCCGCGAAGAGTGTGGTCCCGCCGATCATGACGATCAGCAGGGCGCCCACGATCACCGCCGGGGCGGAGGTAGCCAGTCGATGGTGGAGACGATAGCGGGACCGCCTGGCTCTCAGCCGGGCCATGCGCCGCACATTGTATCGATGGGGAATGGCACCTAAGTCAAACGCCGATCGCGCTCCACCGGTCACGCGGCGGGGGGACGGCTAGCTCAAGGATACCGAGGGCGGCGCGGCGCCGCCCGCCCCGAGTCGGGGAGCGCTGAAGCCAGTCCCCCCTAGTGGCCGCTGTTGACGGCCGCGACGATGATGTAGACGAGGAAGAGAAGGCCGAGGATGGCGACGATCGCGCCGCCGATCCGGCCCAGCTGGGCAAGGGTCTCGCCGCCGAGCGTTCCGTTGCTGGCCCGGATCCGGTTGATCGAAGCGTTGCCGAGGAAGAAGGCCACCGGGCCCAGGATCAAGCCACCGATGCCGAAGCAGCAGACGCCAGGCAGGCCGAGGCCTGCGCAGACCACCGACCAGATCGCCATCTGATCCGTGGGGGCACCGGCCACGCCGACGTAGCCGCCAGGCGCACCGTAGCCCGCCGGCGGAGGCTGGTAGCCGCCAGGAGGCGTGGGCTGGTAGCCGCCAGGGGGCGGCGGGGGCTGGTAGCCGCCAGGAGGTGGCGGGGGCTGGTAGCCGCCGGGAGGCGGCGGCTGGTAACCGCCGGGCGGCGGCGCGGGCGGGGGTGGTGGCGGCGGTGGCGGGGGCGGCGGCGCCGGAGGCGGAGCCGCAGGAGGCTCAGGCGGGCTCGGCTGTCCCGCCGGCGGCGTCTCCCCGGACGGCGGCTTGGGCTCGTCTCCAGTGGGCGGCTGCTCTGCCATTCCTCTTCGCTCCTCTCCCTAGCGATCGCTTAACAGCGCCCGCTCGTAAGCGCTGACCGCGGCCGCCAGGACCGCAAAAGCATAAGGCGTCGTCAGCGCCACCCCGACGAGGCAGGCGAGCGCACCGAGCGGGCTGATGATGTCGAGGGCGAGGAGCGCGATCAATCCCGCGATCAGGGTCAGACTGGGCCGGACGGACGCCGTTCGCCAGAGGTTCAACACGTTCAGACCACCGCTCCAGCCGGCGCGCTCGGTGAGCACCACGATGGCAGGCGTCAGCACGGCCAGCACAGTCGATCCCAGGAGCAGCAGCGACTGGCCGAAGACGGTCAGCAGGCCGGCTCCGATCGAGTTCGTGCCTCGCAGCCCGACCAGCAGCCCGGCTCCGATCGGGACGCCCGCGATGGCTGCCAGTGCGACGTAGTAGATGAGGAGGACGAGGAACACACGCAGCCCCCGACCCCAGTTGCGAAACCCGGGCGCCGGCAGCTCCGTCCGGCCGGCGCGCAGGTTGTCGAGGGCGGCCAGCATCCAGCCGTTGAGCCCGACCGCCGCGATCGGGGCGCCGACTACTGTCACGCTGAGCGCCAGCCAGAGGAGCCCGGTCAGGAGCAGGCGGCTCGGCCAGCGCGGATCCTTGAAGGGCCACCCCAGGATCTCGCCGATGTCAGGCATCGGCAGTGCCGCTAGCGCAGCAGCGCCCGGCTGATCACCACGCGCTGGATCTGGTTCGTCCCCTCGTAGATCTGCGTGATCTTGGCGTCGCGCATCATCCGCTCCACCGGGTAATCGCTGATGTAGCCGTAGCCGCCGAGCAGCTGGACGGCGTCCGTCGTCACCTTCATCGCCATGTCCGAGGCGAAGAGCTTGGCCATGGCGGCGATCTTCGTCAGGTCGGGCGCGTTCCCGTCGACCTTGGTCGCGGCCAGGAAGACCAGGTGGCGGGCGGCCTCGATCTGGGTCGCCATGTCGGCCAGCATCCATTGGATGCCCTGAAAGGAAGCGATCGGCTGCCCGAACTGTTGGCGCTCCTTCGCATAGTTGAGGGCGTACCCGAAGGCGCCTTCCGCGATGCCCAGCGCCTGCGCGCCGATGCCCGGCCGAGAGTGGTCGAGGACGTTGAGCGCGATCTTGAAGCCCTGCCCCTCCTCGCCCAGCCGGTTGGCGACGGGCACGCGAACGTCCTCGAACACGACGTAACCCGTGGGCGAGCCCCGGATGCCCAGCTTGTGTTCGAGCTTCTCGACCTTCCAGGGACTCTTCTCGCGCTCCAGGACCAGCGCGCTGATGCCCTTCGCCCCGGCCTCAGGGTCGGTGCGCGCGAAGGCGACCAGCACGCTCGCCTCGCTGGCGCCGGTGATGAAGATCTTGCTGCCGTTCAGCACGTACTCGTCGCCGTAGCGCTTGGCGAGCGTCTTCATGGCGGCCGCGTCAGACCCCGAGTTGGGTTCCGAGAGGGCGTAAGCGGCGAGCTGGTCACCGCTGGCGAGCGGTGGGCAGATCCGCTTTTTCTGTTCTTCGGTCCCGGCCAGCAGGATCGGGTAGGAGCCGAGCGCCTGGACAGCCAGGATCAGCGAGCAGCTGGCGTCGCCCTTGGCGATCTCTTCGACGCCCATGCAGATCGTGACGCTCGACCCGCTGACGCCGCCGTACTCCTCCGGGAAGGGGATCCCCAGGATGCCGTTGTCGGCAAAGAGGCGCTCGATGTCCTTCGGGTACCGCATGGTCTGGTCGATCTCCGCCGCGCGCGGGACGACCTTGTCTTCCACCAGCTCGCGGATGGTTTCCCGGATCGCCAGCTGGTCGGGCGTGAAGTCGAAGTCCACTGCGCTTCGGATTATGCGTTCTTGGCTTCGAGGAGCGCCCCGAGCTGGATGCCGAGCAGCGCCCAGAATTCGACGGCGAGGTCGTTCTTGAAATAGGGGACGTCGAATTGGCCGTGGACCGTGATAGCGATGATCGCGCCGAGGAGACCGATCGAGACGGCGCGGGCCCAGGATCCGGACCGCAAGCCGCGCAGGGCGGTCCGAAAGACCTGGAGCGCCGTCCAGACAAAGCCGGTGAGGCCGACCAGGCCCGTTTCGGACCAGAAGGTCAAGAAGACGTTGTGCGGGTAGACCTGCGTCTCGCTGTAGGTGCGGACCTGGTAAGGGACGAGCGAGGTCCGGAAGCCGGCCAGCCCGCCCCCGAAGAAGGGCCGGTGGGCAAGCATGTTGAGAGTCGACTGCCAGAGGGAGAGCCGCAGGGTGATCGTGTTGTCCGGGCTCGAGAGGTCGAACTCGGTCAGAATCCGCCGCCGGGTGGCCGGGATCAAAAGTGCGAGCACTATCCCGACGGCGATCGGCAGCGCGAC
This sequence comes from Chloroflexota bacterium, assembly GCA_005880695.1. GTDB lineage: Bacteria > Chloroflexota > Dormibacteria > Dormibacterales > Dormibacteraceae > VBGR01. Next base: position 14,300 of record VBGR01000046.1, on the reverse strand, counting down.
CAGGCGGCGTCGTGGGTGGAAGAGGGCGATGGCGACCGCCATCACGGCGAACCCCGCCCAGCCGGCTCGAGAGAGGCTCGCCAGCACGGCCAGGCCGGTGATCGCGAAAAAGGCCGCGGCCAGGATGCGCTCGCGGCGATCATCGCTATAGAGGGCGATCGCCAGGGCGAAGGCGTCCAGCGGGACCAGGAAGAGCGGAATCGCGTTGGCCGTCCGGTAGAGGGCGACCGGCGGGGCGTGGGCCACGTTGACGTGCTGAATCAGCGCCTCCGCGAAGTTGGCGAGATTAGCGATGGCGACGATCAGCCCGGCGACCGCCAGGCCCGCCAGCAGCAGACGGACGCGCTCCCGCTCCTGGGCGAGCCACGCGATCACCACGCCGGCGAGCAGCGGCTCCACGAAGTACGCCTTCCAGATTCCGAGCGCGGCCTGCACGTTCGGGGTGAAGTAGGTGTTGAGGGTGGCCCCCACCAGCAGAATCGCGGCCGGGAGCGTGTAGGGGTTGCGCCAGGGCAGCTGGCCCCAGCCGGCCCAGAGACCGACCAGGATCGCCGGCACCAGGAGGACCTCCAGCAGGGTGGTCGGAAAGGCCCGGATGTGGATCCTGAAGACGGTGTCGTAGAGCGGGGTCGCGGCCAGGGCGATCGCCATCAGGACCGCGGCAACCCGCCCCCGAGTTATCGCAGCAGCTCCCGGGCGATGACGATCCGCTGCACCTGGTTCGAACCTTCGTAGATCTGGGCTGCCTTGGCGTCGCGGAAGTAGCGCTCGAAGGGGTAGTCGTTGACGTAGCCGTAGCCGCCCGCGAGCTGCACCGCGTTGGTCGCGATCCACATCGCGGTGTCGGTCGTGAAGAGCTTCGCCATCGAGGCTTCGGTGGTGAAGGGCTTGCCGGCGGAGCAGAGCCTCGCGGCGTGATAGGTGAGCAGGCGGGAAGCCTCCAGCTGGGTGGCGAGATCGGCCAGCAGCCACTGCAGCCCCTGGAACTGGGCCACCGCCTGCCCGAACTGCTCGCGTTCCTTGGTATAGGCGAGGGCATCCTCGAAGGCGGCCCGGCCGATGCCCAGCGCCTGGCCCGAGATCCCGATCCGGCCGGAGTCGAGTGCGCGCATAGCGATCCGGAAGCCGCGGTTCAGCTCGCCCAGCAGGTTGCCGGCCGGGACGCTCACATCCTCCAGGACCAGCTCGCCGGTCGGCGATCCGTTCAGACCCATCTTCGAGAACACCTGGCCGGCCTTGACGCCCGGGGTGTCGGCGGGGACCAGGAAAGCGCTCACCCCGGCTGCCCCCGCTGCCTCCGGGTCAGTCCGGGCGAACACGAGGTACAGGCCCGCCTTGCCGAGGTTCGTGATGAACACCTTGGTGCCGTTCAGGACGTAACCGTCGCCGGACCTGCGGGCCGAGGTCTTGAGGCTGGCGGCGTCGGAGCCGGCGGCGGGCTCGGTCAAGGCGAAGGCGCCGAGGACCTCGCCTCTCGCCATCGGCGGCAGCCAGCGACGCTTCTGCTCCTCGGTCCCGAAGAGCAGGATCGGCTCGCAGGCCACAGAGTTGTGGACGTCCACGATGACCGCCGTGCTCGCGCAGGCGGCCGCGATCTCCTCGATGCAGATCGTGAAAGCGAGATGGTCGAGGCCGGCACCGCCGTACTCGGAGGGGATCAGGATGCCCATCAGGTCGAGTTCGCCTGCGGCGCTGATCGCCTCCTCTGGAAAGCGATGCAGGCGGTCAGTTTCGGCCGCTTGGGGCTTCACGACCGACTGCGCGTAATCGCGTACCGCGGCACGCAGGGACTGGTTGTCGGTCGAGAGGTCCAAACTCACGGCGCCCTAAAATTAGCGCCGCAAGAATGAATCAGGGGCCTCGATACCTCGAGGGGACGACCGTAGGAAGCGGTCGCGACATCATCGGCGTGAGGCGGGACAGGATCGCGTTGATCATCGAGCAAGGCAAGGAAGTCATCAACCGGGCCAAGCACCAAAAGATCCTGCCGGACACGGTCACGGGAGCCACGGCGGCCTTGCTGGTGACTATCGCCGGCTACGCGGAGCCGCTCTCGGAAGGCCAGTGGCGGGAGCTGGCCGGGGTCGTCGGCGGGATCATGCGCGACGCCGAGTACGGTGACCTCGCGCGCCTCCGGACGTTGATCACGCCCGAGCAGTTCATGACCGTGACTCGCAACCAGGGCTATGGGCGGTTCATCCGCCGCCTCGACGACGGGCGCTGGGTCTGCGAGCTGACACCGGTCCTGGACGAGATCCCGGACGAGTAGCCCGCCCGGCTGTCGCGGGTGGGCTAGATTCCCAGCTCGCGCGCGATCAGCATGCGCTGGACCTCGCTCGTCCCCTCGCCGATCTCGTTGATCTTCACGTCGCGCCAGTAGCGAGCGACGGGATAGTCCTCGATGAAGCCGTAGCCGCCGTGGATCTGGACCGCCTGGTCGGCCGCCCGCTTCGAGGTCTCGGAAGCGAACAGCTTGGCCATCGAGGCTAGCTTCCGAAACTCGACACTGCCGCGGTCGCTGTACGCGATGGCGGCTCGGTAGGTGATCATCCGGGCCAGCTCGACCTCCATCGCCATGTCGGCGAGCTTGAACTGGATGGCCTGGAAGCTGGCGATGGGTTTGCCGAACTGCTGCCGCTCCTTGGCGTAAGTGACAGCCGCGTCGAGGCAAGCCTGCGCGAGGCCGACGGACAGTGCGGCGATTGCCACCCTGCCACCGGCCAGGGTGTGGAGGAACTGGCGGTAGCCGGCGCCTTGCTTGCCAAGCAGGTTCCCGGCGGGAACGTGACAGTCCTCGAACGTCAGCGGGTGGGTGTCCGAGGAGTGCCAGCCGAGCTTGCGGTAGCTCGGCTCTACGGTGTAGCCCGGCGTGCCGGTCGGAACCAGGAAGGCGCTGATCTCGCCGCGGGCGCCTTCGCGCTTTCCGGTCAGTGCGGTGACGGTGACCCCCGCCGAGATCTCGGTCCCGGAGTTCGTGATGAACTGCTTCGACCCGTTGATCACCCACTCCCCGTCCTCGGGCTGGGCGCGCGTTCGGGTGCCCGCCGCGTCGGAACCGGCGCCTGGCTCGGTCAGGCCGAAGGCCCAGAGCTTGCGCCCGGCCAGGAGGTCCGGCAGCCAGCATTCCTTCTGCTCCTTGGTGCCGAACTCCTGGATGGGCGTCGCGCCCAGCGAAACGGCCGCCTCGAGCGTGATGCCGACGCCGGCGTCGGCCCGCGAGATCTCCTCCACCGCGATGCAGTAGCTGAGAAAGTCGCCGCCGGCCCCGCCCGCGTCCTCCGGAAAGCCGAGGCCGAAAAGGCCGAGGTCGCCCATCTGGCGGACGATGTCGTAGCCGAACCTGTGCTCGCGGTCGAGCTCCGCGGCGGCGGGGGCCACCACCTCCTGCGCGAACTCGCGGCAGAGGTCCCGGACCTGCTTCTGCTCGGGGCTTAGCTCGAAATCCACGCGGCGGCTTTCAGTTGCCCAGCCAGAAGAGCTTCAGCGACCAGCTGATCGCGAGGGCGGTTGCGCCTAGCACCGTGATCAGTTTCATGACGGGGTTTGAGAGCGCAACGTTCAGCGTTCTTCCGCTGACCACTGCCCAGATCGCGTAAACGGCGACGGGAAAGGTGAGCACGAAGAGGAGCGGGCCGAGCGGGTAGAGGCGGGCCGCGTGAAGCACATCGCCCTGCCACATCGCGGCGAAGGAGCGAGTCCCGCCGCAGAAAGGACAGGGGTGTCCAGTCAGCGCATAGAAGGGGCATGCCGGCAAGGTCGCATGAACGCCCTGCAGGCTGGGATAGAGGTAGGTGTAGCCGAGCCAGAGCGTGGTCCCGGCGGCCAGGAACGCGTCGCGGAGACGTGACTCGTGGTCGGGGCGGGCGACTGCGACCGCGATCACGGATCGCAGTCTAGTCGGCCGGCCCGGGTGGGCCGTTTCTCCGAGCTCAAGCCTTGAGCAGCTCCACGATCTGGTCGGTCGTCTCGGCGACCGGGATGCCCACCGCCTGGAAAGCCTCCACTTTGCTTTTCGCGGTGCCCCTATTACCCGACACAATCGCTCCCGCGTGGCCCATCCGCTTGCCTTCGGGCGCCGTGCGGCCGGAGATGAAGGCCGCCACTTTGAGCCGGGTGCCCCGCAGCCGTTCGGCGGCTCTTTCCTCGTCGGAGCCGCCGATCTCGCCGATCAGCACGAGGTGCGTCGTCTGCGAGTCGTGTTCGAAGAGCTCGGCCACATCGCTGAAGGACAGCCCGAGGACCGGGTCCCCGCCGATCCCGACGACAGTGGACTGGCCAAGTCCGGCCTTCGTCAGGGCCGCCATCGCCTCGTAGGTCAGCGTCCCGCTCCGTGACACCAGCCCGACGGCGCCGGGCGAGGAGATCTGGGCCGGGATGATCCCGATCTTGCCAACTCCAGGCGTGATCAGTCCCGGGCAGTTCGGGCCCAGGAGACGCGCCCGCGGAAACTCCTTCAGGTAGGACTTGACCCGGATCATGTCCTGGATCGGGATTCCCTCCGTGATGCAGACGATCAGGCTCAGCCCGGCCTCCGCCGCCTCCATGATCGCGTCGGCCGCAAACGGCGGGGGAACGAAAATCCCCGTCGCATCAGCGCCCGTTGCCGCCACCGCCTCGGCGACGGTGTTGAAGAGCGGAACCTCCAGGTGCTGGCCACCCCCCTTGCCGGGGCTGACCCCGCCAACGAGGCGGGTGCCCATCTCCTTCATGCGCTCGGCATGAAACGTTCCCTCGCGGCCGGTGATGCCCTGCACGATCACCTTCGACTCGGGGGTGAGCAGGATCACCGGGTCAGCTCGACGATCTTCTGCGCCGCCTCCCACCCGTTGTCGCCGGGCTCGATCCCGTTCTCGCGCAGGATGCGCTTCCCTTCTTCCTCGTTGGTGCCCGAAAGGCGAACCACGAGCGGCAGCTTCATTTTCAGCGCGGCGCGCGCCTCGACCACACCCCGCGCCACCTCGTCGGCCCTGGTGATTCCGCCGAAGACGTTGATCAGGACCCCTTTCACCTTGGGGTTCATGAGGATCACCTGGAGCGCGTTCTTCACCACCTCCGCCTTGGCCCCGCCGCCGATGTCGCAGAAGTTGGCGGCCTCGCCGCCCGCGCGCTGGACCAGGTCGAGCGTGCCCATGCAGAGGCCGGCGCCGTTTCCGATCACGCCGATGTCGCCGTCCAGGGAGACGTAGGTGAGGCCGCGCTTCTTGGCCTCGACCTCGTACTGGTCGCCCTCGATCACCGTCGAGTAGCGCTCCTCCAGCTCCTTGTGCCGGAAGGCGGCGTTCTCGTCGGTCTCCAGCTTGGCGTCGCCGGCCACGACCCTCCCGTCGCCCGTCACCACCAGCGGATTGATCTCAGCGGTGAGCGCGTCCCGTTCGGGTATCGCCCGGTAGAGCAGTCGAACGACCTTGGTCAGCGGACCGACCAGGTCGCCCAGCCCCGCCGCGAAGACCAGGCGGCGGATCTCGAAATCGAGCGGGCCTCGCCACGGATTCGGGTAGAGCCGGGAAATCGCGTCGGGGGTCTCCTGGGCGACCGCCTCGATGTCCATCCCGCCCCGGGCCGAGAGCATCAGGATGTTGGCCCGAGCGTCCCGGTCGACGGTGAAGCCGAGATAGATCTCCTGCTTGATGTCGAGCGCCCCTTCGCAGTAGACGAGCGGGACGCGGAACCCTTTGATCTCCATCCCGATGATCTGGCCTGCAGCGACGGCAGCATCCTCTGGCGTCTGGGCGAGCTTGATGCCCCCGGCCTTGCCCCGCCCGCCGACGGGGACCTGGGCTTTGACTGCGACCGGGCCGATCTCGCGGGCGGCGGCCGCCGCTTCCTCTGGAGTACGCGCGACCCTGCCCGGTGGGATCTCGAGGCCGAAGGATTGGAGGACCTCCTTAGCCTGGTACTCGAGAAGCTTCACGGAAGCTAAATCGTAGGGGGCACACCGCGGCCGTCGTGGAGGGGTGAAACTGTTTGCCCCAGTCCGCGCATCTAATGGAGGTGAGTGCGATAGCAGCGGAGCAGGACCTCAGGCAGGCCGCCGCGGGTGACACCTCCGCCTTCGAGCTCCTGCTGGCGCCGCTCCTCGACCCAGCCTACCGGCTGGCGACGGTCATGCTCGGAGACCGCGGCGCGGCCGAGGACGCCGTCCAGGAAGCGTCGGTCAAGGCCTGGCGCAAGCTCGGCGGCTTCCGCGGCGCGGCCCCGGAGCTCCAGGCCTGGTTCTTCAGCATCGTGGCCAACGAGTGCCGCATGACGCGCCGCCGCCGCTGGTGGTCGGTCTTCAAGTTCGCCGACCTGCCGCGGTCTGAAACGCCCACCGCGGACGAGCGCTTCGAGTCGCTCGACATCCGCCAGGCGATCCAGCGCCTGCCGGCCGACGACCGGCTGGCGCTCTACCTCTTCTTTTACCTGGACCTTCCGCTCGAGCGCGTCGCCCGAGTACTCGGCGTATCCACAAACGGCGCCCGCAGCCGCGTGTACCGGGCGGCTCGCCGCCTGCGTCCGGACCTCGGGCCGGAGGAGATTCCCAATGGGTGATGACGGCATGCGACAAGACTTGAAGCGCGCGTTCGGCGACCTCACCGAGCCGCCCGATTCCGGGATGCGCCACCGCGTCATGAACGCGGTCCGCGCCGGCGGCGAGTCAGGCCCGCGGCACCAGTGGGCCGTCGCCCTCGCGACGGCTGTGATCACCGTCGCGCTCGTCGGCGGCTTCCTCCTCACCCGCCTGCCGCTGGGCGGTTCTGGCGCTCCCACCGGTCCAGGGCCGGCGGCAAGCCCCAGCCCGACTCCGGCGACGCCTACTGAGACGCCCAGCCCGACCCCTAGTGCGACGCCCGTCCCGCAAGCTGTCTGCACGTCGGACACGCAGTCCGGCGGCGGTACCGCAACCGTGAATGTCACAGCCGTCCGCGTCGGCCAGCAGTCGGGTTACGACCGCTTCGTGATCGAATTCGACGGGCCCGTGCCCTCCTACCAGGTTTCGACGCAGTCCTCGGCCACGTTCACTGAGGACGCCTCCGGACGCACGGTGGTGCTCGACGGCAAAGACGGCGTAGTGGTCACGATCCACGGCGCCAACGACCAGGGCTACAGCGGATCAACCGACTTCAAGACCGGCTATCCGCAGCTGCGAGAAGCCCGCCGCACAGGCAGCTTCGAGGCGGTCGTCCACTGGGGCCTCGGCACCTCAGGCCCAGCCTGCTTGAAGGTCTCGACCTTGACCGGACCCGATCGGCTGGTGATCGACCTCTACCCAACGCCCTAGGCGGCCTCCCCGCTAGAGCGGGATGTTGCCGTGCCAGCGGGGGGCACGGCGGCGGTCCTTGCCGCGAGCTTCCCGCAGGGCGCGGATCAAGACCGCGCGCGTCCGCCCGGGCTCGATCACATCGTCGATGTAGCCGCGCTCAGCGGCGATGTACGGGTTGGCGAAGCGTTCGCTGTAGTCGCGGACCAGCTCCGCGCGTTTCGCGGCCCGGTCCTTCGCTGCGTCCAGCTCACGGCGATAGACGATGTTGACGGCACCTTCGGGGCCCATCACCGCAATCTCGGCGGTGGGCCAGGCGACGTTGAAGTCGGCGCGAATGTGCTTCGAGCACATGACGCAGTAAGCGCCACCGTAGGCCTTGCGAGTGATCACGGTCAGCTTGGGCACCGTCGCCTCGCTGAAGGCGTAGAGCAGCTTCGACCCGTGCCGGATGATGCCACCATGCTCCTGGGCGGTCCCGGGCAGGAAGCCTGGCACGTCCACGAACGTGACCAGCGGCAGGTTGAACGCATCGCAAAAGCGAACGAACCGGGCAGCCTTCTCTGACGCATCGATGTCGAGCGCCCCGGCCATGACCTTCGGCTGGTTGGCGACCACCCCGACGGCGTGGCCGTCGAGGCGCGCGAAGCCGACGACGATGTTCATTGCGTGGAGCGGCTGGACCTCCATGAAGTCCGCGCCGTCCATCACCATCCGGATCACGTCCCGGATCTCGTAGGGCTCGCGCGGATCGTCGGGGATGATCGTGGCCAGGCCTGGATCGGCTCGCTCGGGATCGTCTGTAGGAACACGGTAGGGCGGCGGCGACTCCGAGTTCTGCGGCAGGAACGTAAGCAGCCGGCGCGTCTGCTCGAAGCACTCCTGCTCGTCCTGCGCCAGGAAGTGCGCCACGCCGGAGCGGGTGTTGTGCACCTCCGCCCCGCCCAGCTGGTCGAACGTGACCTCCTCTCCGGTCGTGACGCGGACCACCTCCGGGCCCGTGATGAACATGTAGCCGACGTCGTGGACCATGAACACGAAGTCGGTCATCGCGGGCGAGTAGACGGCGCCGCCGGTGCAGGGCCCGAGGATCAGGCTCAGCTGCGGGATGACGCCGCTCGACTCCACGTTCCGCCAGAAGATCTCCGCGTAACCGGCCAGGGAGACCACGCCTTCCTGGATCCGGGCGCCGCCGGAGTCGTTGATGCCGATGAGCGGCACCCGGTTGCGCAACGCCAGGTCCATGACCTTGCAGACCTTCTCCGCGAAGACCTCACCCAGAGATCCGCCGAAGACAGTCGCGTCATGGCTGAAGAGGAGGACGTCGCGGCCATCGATCTTGGCAAAGCCGGTCACGACACCGTCGCCGGCCACGCGGCGCGAGCCGGTCTCAAGGCCTTCCGCGCGATGGGTCGCGAAGAGGTCGAGCTCGGTGAAGCTGTTGCGGTCGACGAGCCGCTGGATGCGCTCCCGCGCCGAGAGCTTGCCCTTCGCGCGCTGCCGCTCGTATCCCTCGGCATCGCCGAAGGCCGCCTCGTACCTGCGCTGGCGGAGCCGGTTGATCTTCAGCTCGTTGGCTTTGACCTTGCGCGGCAAGATCAGACTTCTCCGCGCGGCCGGTATTCGCCGAAGACGGCACGCAGCCGGTCGCAGCACTCGCCGATCGTGCAGTAGGCGGCGAGCGCTTCCTTCAACGGGGGCATCAGGTTCCCGGTGCCGCGGGCTGCCTGCTCCAGCGCCTTCAGCCGGGACTCCGCGAGAGCCTGGTCGCGCTCCGCGCGCAGCGTCTGGACCGCTTTTATCTGGGTCTCCTCCTGGTGCGGCTCCACGCGCGTGATCTCGATGGCTTCCTGCTCGGAGGCCTGGTAGCGGTTGACGCCCACGATGACGCGCTCACCCGCCTCGATGCGCCGCTGCATGCGGTAGGCACTCTCTGAGATGGCGCGCTGCATCCAGCCCGATTCGATGGCCGCCACTGCGCCGCCCTGCTCGTCGACCTCGGCCATCAGCTTCTGCGCCTCCTCCTCGACCCGATCGGTCAGGCTCTCGACGTAGTAGGAGCCGCCGAGCGGATCGGCGACCGCCGGGACGTTCGACTCGTAGCCGATCACCTGCTGGGTGCGGAGCGCCACCTCGGCCGCCAGCTGGGTGGGCAGGCCCAGCGCCTCGTCGTACCCGTTCGTGTGCAGCGACTGCGTGCCACCCAGGACGCCGCTCATGGCTTCCAGGGCGGTCCTGACCACGTTCACCAGCGGCTGCTGGGCGGTCAGCGTCACGCCTCCGGTCTGGGTATGGAAGCGCAGCACCCAGGACCTGGGGTCCTGGGCGCCGAAGCGATCGCGGACGATCCGCGCCCACATCCGGCGGGCTGCGCGAAACTTGGCGACCTCCTCGAAGAAGTCCATGTGGCAGGCGAAGAAGAAGGAGAGCCGGGGCGCGAAGTCGTCGATTGCGAGGCCCGCAGCCAGCGCCGCTTCGACGTAGGCGACCGCGTCGCTGAGCGTGAAGGCGATCTCCTCCGGCGCCGTCGCCCCTGCCTCCCGGATGTGATAGCCCGAGACCGAGATGGTGTTGAAGTTGGGCAGCTGCTTGCGGCAGTAGGCGAAGAGGTCGGTGGTCAGCCGCATCGATGGTTTCGGCGGGAAGATGTAGGTGCCCCGGGCTGCGTACTCCTTCAGGATGTCGTTCTGGACGGTCCCGGTTATCTTCTCCGGGGGGCAGCCCTGCTTCTCAGCGACGAGCTGGTAGAGGAGCAAAAGGAGTGCCGCGGTGGCGTTGATGGTCATCGAGGTCGAGACCTTCTCCAGCGGGATCCCGTCCAGCAGGGTCTCCATGTCCTTCAGCGAGTCGATGGCGACGCCGACCTTGCCGACCTCTCCCTTGGCCATCGGCGAGTCCGAGTCGTAGCCGATCTGGGTGGGGAGATCGAAGGCGACCGAGAGCCCGGTCTGGCCCTGCTCCAGCAAGTAGCGGTAGCGCCTGTTGGACTCCGCCGGCGTCCCGAAGCCGGCGTACTGGCGCATAGTCCAGAGGCGGCCTCGGTACATGTCGGGGCGGATGCCCCGCGTGTAGGGGAACTCACCCGGTGGCGGTTCTTCACCTGGGTGGTCGGCCTGCCGGTAGACGACCTTCAGGGGGATGCCGGAGTCGTTGAGGACGTGGTTGCCGTCGCTCTCCTGGCTCATTCCTGAACCAGCTCGGTGAGCACCCCGCCCACGCTCTTCGGATGCAAGAAGACGATCGGTGTGCCGTGCACGCCGGTGCGGACGTCGCCTGCCTGCTCGAGGCCCGCGGCGCGCAGCCGGTCCAGCTCCCGATGGATGTCGTCGACTCCGTAGGCAACGTGGTGAATGCCGGGCCCGCGCTCCTTCACGAACTTGCCGATCGCGGACTCGGCGTCGTCGGGCGCCAGCAGCTCGAGCTCGTCGCCACCCGCGTCGATGAGCGCAAACTCGAGACCCTCGACGCGGCCCCGACGCTCCAGCCGGCCGCCGAGCGTGTCGGTGTAGAGCTTGATCGCGGCGTCCAGGTCGGCGACCGCGATACCCACGTGGTGGACCCGCTTCACCGGCTTATTGTCTGCCGGTCAGCGGACGCTGAATACGCGAGTCACCTTGTTCAGGGTCGGAACGTGGGTCAGCATGCCGTCGATCTTGAGCTTGCCCGTGAGCAGGCGCTGCACGACTGTCCGGCCGACGCCGTCGACGTAGACGGGCATCCCGAAAGGGCCGATGGCGAGGTTGGAGAGCGTCATCACGGTGTCGGCGTCAGTCCGGATCGTCAGATCGCGGTTGCGCTTCAGGCCGTTGCTGACCGCGAGCGATCCACCCTTGAATTCGAGCGTGATCGACTCGTCGATGTCCTCGACGCGGATGCCTACCCGCGCCTTCAGGCTCTCGAAGTCGCTCCGCCTGTCCTGGCGCGCCTTCACGTTGGCCTCGATCAGGCCGCCCAGCATCTGGGCGAACGCGCTCGCCTCCTCGCCGTCGGGGTACTCGACCAGCGGCTTAGTCTTCGTCAGGGAAGTCGACCGGGATCCGGGTCGTGCACTCGGTCATCTCCTGCGACGCCCGGGTGTAGCGGACGATGGTCGGCAGGTCGCCCTTGAGCTTGAGCTTGCCCTGCATCATCCCCTTGGTCGGGTCGAGCTCCTTGCGCATCACCTGCTTCCAGCGCGAGTAGGGCGCCGTGATCACGAAGTCGCACTTCTTCGCCTCATCGGGCGAAACCATCTTGATGTCCCGGGCCTCGCCGTCGAAGAGGTCCAGGAAAACCCCGTGGCTGTCGGGGACGTTCTTATCGGGCTCGGCCTCGACGACCAGGCCCACGGTCCACTTCCAGCCCTTGCCGGCTTGCTTGTAGACCTGGCTCTTGTTGATCTCTTCCTTGAACGCCTGCGCGAACTCCGGGCTGAACGCCCGAACCTTGGTCGCTGCCATGGGTGCACCTCCTTGGGACCCAAAGGTAGCTCAAGCCGAGTTAGCGCATGGTTGCGGGGCGGCCACGACGCTCGGCGGGCTCGGGAATGAGGTCGGGGGCGAACATCCCGAGGCCCCGTCGCGAGCTGCGGCGACAGCTGCGCGGCAAGTGCCAGGCGTCCCGACGAGGCCGTCCGACCGGCCGGGAGCTGCGGCTCACGGACACAATATATGGCGCCCGGACCCCTGGTGCAATGCCAGATCCAGGGCCGCTATTCCGGCCCCACGGGATCGCCGACTCGGACCTGGCCCGGCTTCACGACCGCGCAGCGGATGCCCATGATCTCCTGCCGCTCCCGAGCCAGCGTCCGCAGCAGCCCAGGCTCCACCTCGAGCGTGTCCGGGTCGATGGTGATGACGACGCAGCGGCCGCACGGCCGGACCGCCTCCAGAACCGCCTCACCCACGCGCAGGCGCCGGCCCAGCCAGCGGTACTCCTGGTCCGGCTCGAGATCTGAGACGTACAGGTTCGCCCGGAACCGCCGCCGGTCGACTCCCATCCCGGCCGCCATCTCGAAGGCGTCGACCGTGGCCTGGTTGACGAGCAGGACCGACGTCTCGTCGAAGTTCTCGCCGGGGCTGTCTCGAACGCTGACTGACCGCCCGGCCAGCCGGCTGATCTCCGCGACAAGCGCCGGATCGCCCGGCTCGTAGACCCCCCCGGTGGGGGTCTCCACCTCCACGCGCTCGCCGGCGAGACGCGCCCGATACGAAAGCATTTGGTCCACCTGGCGCGCGGTGAGCTTCTTGCCGAGACGGTTCGGCGCGCTGTCGAGGTAGGCAAACCGGCGATCGGACTCGAGGCCCACCGGTGTGACGAAAGCCTCCTCCAGCGGCTCGCCGCGGAAGGACTTGACCGGGTACCTCCAGATCTCGGTCAGATGCGCCATCGACGAGAACTAGGATTGCATCTATGAGTCTCAACCTCGGCGTGATCGTTCACGAATCCGCCAAAGCGCACCCGGACAAGACCGCGCTCATCCTCGACCCCTTCCGAATCACTTACGGGCAGCTGGACGCCTTCTCCAATCAGATCGCGTCCTTCCTCCAGGGCAAAGGCATCAAGAAAGGCGACAAGGTCGGCCTGATGCTGCCCAACGTGCCTTACTTCCCCATGGCCTACTTCGGGATCCTGAAAGCGGGCGCCATGGTGGTTCCCATGAACGTGCTCTTGAAGGCGCCGGAGATCGCCTTCTACCTCCGCGACTCCGAAGCCAAGGTCCTGATCACCTGGGGCGGCTTCGCGGACGAAGCCATGAAGGGCGCCGCCGAGGCGGGCGTCAAGGATGTCTACATCGCCGCCGCCCCTGGCGCGGACGGGGCTCTGCCCGACGGAGCCCGGCCCTTTGCGGAGTTGCTGTCCGGCAGTCCGGACTTCGACATGGAGGCGACGGACGCCGACGACACGGCGGTTCTCCTTTACACCTCCGGCACGACCGGCAAGCCCAAGGGCGCCGAGCTGACCCACTTCAACCTCTACATGAACTGCGACGTGCTCGGCCGCCTCTTCGGCGTCCTGGATGACGACATCAGCGTCGCCGTGCTGCCGCTCTTCCACTCCTACGGGATGAGCTCCGTGATGAACGTCACGCTCCGCTACGGTGGGACGCTGGTGCTGGTGCCGAGGTTCGAGGTCGCCGCCCTCTGCAAGGCGATCCAGGACGAGAAGGCGACGGTGTTCAGCGGCGTGCCCACCATGTACTTCGCTCTGCTCCACGATCCGCAGGTTGCCGACTACGACCTCTCGAGCCTGCGCGTCTGCGGAGCAGGCGGGGCGTCCATGCCCGGCGAGGTGATGACCACCTTCGAGAAGCGCTTCGGCGTGACCATCCTGGAGGGCTACGGGCTCTCCGAGACCTCGCCCACGGCCAGCTTCAACCGCAGCCAGCAGGATCGTAAGTTCCTGAGCATCGGGAAGCCGATCTGGGGTGTCGAGATGAAGGTCTTCGACGAGAACGATCAGCCTCTGGGGGCGGGCAAGGACCACGTCGGCGAGATCGTCATCCGCGGCCATAACGTGATGAAGGGCTACTTCAAGAAGCCCGAAGCGACGGCCGAGGCCTTCAAGGGCGGCTGGTTCCACTCCGGCGACATGGGCTACGCCGACGAGGACGGCTTCTTCTACATCGTCGACCGCAAGAAGGAGCTGATCATCCGGGGCGGCTTCAACGTTTATCCGCGCGAGGTGGAGGAAGTCCTCTACGCCCACCCGGCAGTTCAGGAGGCGGCGGTCATCGGGCTGCCGGACGAGCGGCTGGGCGAGGAAGTCGCCGCCGTGGTCTCCTTGAAGCCGGGCCAGGAGGCGAGCGAGGAAGACCTGATCGCCTTCACCAAGGAGAGGGTCGCAGCCTACAAGTACCCGCGCTCGATCCGTTTCGTGGATTCGCTGCCGAAGGGCGCCACTGGCAAGATCCTGAAGAAGGAGCTGAAGCAGCAGATCGGGGTCGCCTCCCCCTCCTGAGCTGGCCGCGGGAAGCGGCCTAAGTCTGAGACCGGCTTCTATGCGCGGGGGCGGCCGCCGCCGCCCTCGCCACCGGCGTCCCGGCAGGCTTCAGCAGGTACTTTTCGAGCCAGCCGGCGAT
>VBGR01000093.1 GCA_005880695.1 Chloroflexota bacterium | reverse complement strand
CCGACATGAAGAGGAGGAGGAAGACACCGATCAGCAGCCGCCGCGCGATGTAAGAGGTCACGGAAGCGCCCTCATCTTACAACTGCCCTTTGCCGAATCTACCCCGGCGGTTGTCGTGACGCGAATGGACGGGCCTGGGGAGCGGATCGCCGCTCCCCAGGCTTGGTGAAATCAGGTCCCTAGGTCAGGGAGAACTTCGCGAACTCCGAGACGTTGCGGTCGGAGTCGATGTAGTTGAGGGCGTCACCCTTGCCGGGCGCAACGCCCTGCACCTTGTTGAAGCCCATGCTGACGTTGTCGGCCCACATGAAGTAGACGACCACGTTGTCGCCCAGGATGTGCTCGACCTTGTTGACGAGCTTCTTGCGGGCATCGATGTTGTCCTCCTTGCGGGAGGCCACGATGGCGGCGTCCAGCTCGGGGTTGACGTACCCCGTCCAGTTGTTGCCGCTCTTGCTGTTCTCGGGCCGGATCTGGCTCGAGTGGAAGATCGTGTAGTCGTCTGGGTCCGGGTTGATGGCAAAGCCGGCGAAGGCGAGGTCGTAGTCGCCCGCCTGGATCGGCTTGTAGAAGACCTTGAAGTCGGTCGGAGTGGGCTGCAGGTCCATGCCGAGGTTCTTGCGGAGCTCCTCGGACATGATCTGGACCGCCTTCTCGCGCTGGGTCTTGCCGGCCCGGACGTAGAACTTGGCCGAGAACTTCTTGCCGCCCTTCTCGCGGATGCCGTCGCTGCCGAGCGTCCAGCCGGCCGAGTCCATCAGCGACTTGGCCTTGGCGATGTCCTGCTTGTACTTCACGACAGCGTTGGCGTCGTAGTAGACCATGGCCGGCACGATGTCGCCCCAGAGCGGGGTGCCGCCGTTGTCGGTGGCAGCCTTGACTATCGAGTCATGGTCCAGCGCGTAGGCGAAGGCCCGGCGCACGTTGATGTCGCCGAAGAGGTGAGTGGGCCGGTCGTTGAAGCGGATGTCGTAGTAGCCAAGGTCCGGGTAAACGTAGGAGCTGACCCCCTGCGCCGCCTTGACCTTGGTGATCGCCGCCGCGGTGACCTCGGGGTTCCAGTTGATGTCGCCGTTGATCAGCGCCTGGGCAGCCGCCGTGGTGTCAGTGATGACCTTCAGGACGACCCTGGCGATGTGCGGCTTGCCGTTGTAGTAGTCGGGGTTGGCGACCAGGTCGATCTCCTGGCCGGTGATCCGCTTGTCATACCGGAAGGGGCCGCCCGTGACTGTCGGGTGGTCGTTGCTGGGATCGGTCCGCATCTTGGCCGGGTCGATCTTGCCGTAGACCGAAGCCGGCGCGATGAACCCGGTCAGGTTGACCGCCAGGAAGGGTGCAAACACTTCGGCCAGCGTGTAGACGACAGTGTTCTCGTCTTTGGCCGTGACGCCCTTTACGGGGTCGGTCAGCGGGCTCCAGTCGAAAGCCGCGTCGGTGTCGAGGCTGGAGCTGGCCTGGATCTGGGCTGTCGAGACGACGTCGGCGGCCGTGATGGCCGTGCCGTCCGACCACTTTGCGCCCTTGCGGATCTTGACTGTCCAGGTCTTCTTGTCGGACGAGATCTGGGGCATCCCCTCCGCCAGGTCAGGCGTGACCTGCAGGTTCTTGTCGAACTGGTAGAGGTTCGGGAACATGAACTGCCACGCCCGCCCGGAAGGCACGTCGGACGACTCGAACGGGTTCAGAGTCTGGGCGTCGGCGTCCAGGCTGTACGTCATGGTGCCGCCTTCTTTCACCGTCGTCGAGGCTGGGCCGTTGCCGCATGCCGCCAGCAGCATGCCGGCGACCGCAAGGCCGCTCGCGCCCAAGCTCAGGCGACGATTGACGAACCATCGTCTCATAGACACTTCTCCTCCAAGGTCCTGGTTAATGAGCTGCGCTCAACCGCAGCAGTTCCTGCTGTCCTCTTCCCGGCCGGCCGTTCCCAGGGTCCGGTTCGGGGCGAGAGTGCGCCGACAGCAGGTAGCGCTCCCCGGAGCGCCAACTCACAAAACCCATAACTGGGCATTCGCATTGTCAGGATGCTGGAAGCCGGTGTCAAGTTCGCGCTCGATCAACCTGAATGTCAGACACCCTCAATTAGAGTGCCTCGAGTTTAGACGACCTGATACCGACGGGGCAAGTTTTGCCTGTAGCCTCCAGGCAACAAAAGGGCTGGGACAAGTACCCTTCGCCCGAGCGAAATGAAGGCAGCGCGGCTGAGCGTAGGCATCCTGGCTGCCGTGGCCGTGGCGCTGCTGCCAGGCGCAGCCAGCGCCGCTCCCAATCCGGCTCTGAGGCGCCCTCCGCCGCCGATCGGCCTCCAGACCGTTGACCACCCCCCGGCTGACGGAATCAACTTCTTCGACAACGGACCCCGGACAGGCAGCGCCATCGCCCTCACATTCGATGCCGACATGACCCAGGGGATGCTCCAACAGCTGAGAAGCGGTGCCGTCCCCTCCTGGTACAACCGGGCCGTCGTCGACCTTCTCCGCCAGGAACACGTCCCCGCCACCCTCTTCCTGACCGGCCTCTGGGCCGCCGCCTACCCGCAGGAGGCGAAGAGCCTCGCCGCCGATCCGCTCTTCGAGATCGGCAGCCATACCTACGACCACGCCGCCTTCCGCACCCCTTGCTACGGGCTCGGTCGGGCTCCGGACCGAGCCGCGGAGATCACGCAGGCTCAAGGCGCAATCACCGCCACCGCCGGGATCCAGCCGAAGCTCCTGCGCTTCCCGGGCGACTGCTACGACCGGACCGACGTTGCCCTCGCTCGCGAGCTCGGCCTCACCGTCATCTCGGGCGATGTCAGGGCCGGCGACGGTTTCAACTTCTCGGCGCCCAGCATCGCTCAGACGGTGGTCGCTCGGATCCAGCCCGGCTCAATCGTGGTGCTCCATTTGCACGGCGGCCGCAGCGCGCCCATGACGGCGCCGGCGCTCCGCCTGGTCATCGAAGCGGCCCGCGCCCGGGGCTTCGGCTTCGCCAAGGTGGGCGACCTCCTGGGCCTGAACCCGCCGCCGCCGGCAAAGCCCGATCCGCGCGAGATCCTGCAGAAGCTCCGCCGTCCCGACTTGAGAGCGCCCATCACGCTATCCGGCCGACCGAGACGAGAGGGACCCCTCCTGCCGCCGCAGCGTCGAGTCGTAAGGGCGTCAGCCTTCTGCAGCCTGGCGATGCAAGTGGTCTGTTGGGTTTGCGACTGGGCTACCCGGTGTGGGCGCCAAGCCACATTAAGCAGCTTGACTTAGCGAACATTTGTTGGGTACGATGACTCGACCATCGCGGCCTGACCGGCCACCACAAAAAAAGGGCCGCCCGCGATGGGCGGCCCTGGTTTACAGCGTGGCTACCTAAACCGAAAGAGCCGGTCGACCTTGCCGCTGATCGCGGCTTCGGTGAGCACCCGGGTCGTCTCCTGGAAGGAGGCGGCCGAGAGCCAGGAGGTCGTGTTCAGGGCGGCCTTGATCAGGCCCAGCAGCACGGTCTGCGCCGTGGCCGGCTCGCCGCCCTCGGCCAGCGCCCGGGCGTTGGCCTCCTCGTACTCCCACTGCGAGACGATCTCGCCCGGCAGGAGGTCGGTGTCGCCGGCGGAGTCGATGCGGACCTTCCGCATCATCTGCCGGACGATCACTTCGATGTGCTTGTCGTTGATGTCGACGCCCTGCGAGCGGTAGACCCGCTGCACCTCGTCGACCAGGAAGGTCTGGACGGCCTCCTTGCCCAGGATGTGCAGCAGCTCCTGGGGGCTGATCGAGCCCTCGGTGATCTGCTGGCCGGCCTTGACCACGACCTTCTTGCCATCGCGCTTCTCCAGCTCGGGCCGGATCCGGGCGCCGTGCGGGATGGGGTACTCGCGGGCTTCCTCATCGACGGTTTTGACGGTGACTTCCTTCTTGCCCACCTTGGCCTTGCCGGCGTGGCGGGTCCGGATCAGGTTCTCGGTGGCCGGGTGGCGGGCCAGCTCCTGGCCCTCCATGACCTCCTCCCCGTCCTTGACCAGGACCTGCATCTTGGCCTCCAGCGGGTAGGAGATCTCGAACTCCTCCCGGGAGGTGACCTTGACCTTGCGGGTCTGGTCCTGGCGGACGATCTCCAGCTCGCCGTCGATCTCGGAGATGATCGCCTTGCCCTTCGGGATGCGGGCCTCGAAGAGCTCTTCCACGCGGGGCAGGCCCTGCGTGATGTCGATGCCGGCGATGCCGCCGGTGTGGAAGGTGCGCATGGTCAGCTGGGTGCCCGGCTCGCCGATCGACTGGGCAGCGATCACGCCCACCGCCTCCCCGATCTCCACCAGCTTGCCGGTCGCCAGGTTCCGGCCGTAGCACCTCCGGCAGACGCCCTCCCGGGACTCGCAGATGAGCACCGAGCGGACGCTGATGCGACCGACGCCGGCTTCGATGGCGGCGCGAGCCGCCTCGTCGCTGATGGTCTCCCCGGCGGGGACCAGCACCGCCTTCTTCACGACCACGTCCTCGGCGGCAACCCGGCCGGCGATCCGCTCGTAGATCGGCTCGGTGCGAGCCGTGTCCGCGGTGATCCCGTTGACCCAGATCCCGTTGGTGGTGCCGCAGTCCTCCTCGCGCACGATCACGTCCTGGGCCACGTCGACCAGCCGCCGGGTCAGGTACCCGGAGTCGGCCGTCCGCAAGGCGGTGTCGGCGAGTCCCTTGCGCGCGCCGTGCGTGGAGATGAAGTACTCCAGCACGGTCAAGCCCTCGGTGAAGTTGGCCTTGATCGGCAGGTCGATGATCCGGCCGGTGGGGTCGGCCATCAGGCCACGCATGCCCGCCAGCTGGCGCACCTGCTGGATGTTGCCGCGGGCGCCCGAGCCCATCATCATCCAGACCGGGCTGAACTTGTCGAAGCTCTCTTCGGTGGCCTTGGCGACCTCGTCGGTGGCCTTCGACCAGATGTCGATGACCTTCCGGTAGCGCTCGTCCTCGGTCATCACGCCGCGGCGGTACATCCGCTCGACCTCTTCGACCTCCTTCTCGGCCCGGGCCAGGATGTCGGCCTTGTTGGCCGGCGCCGGCAGGTCGAGCGCGGAGATCGTGATGCCGGCCCGCGTCGCGTGGCGGAACCCGACCTTTTTGATCTCGTTGCTGACCGCGGCCGTGACGTCGTTGCCGTAGAGCCGGAAGATCCGGGAGACCAGCGCCCGCAGCTTCTTGCGGTCGAAGTGGTCGTTCTGGAACTCCAGCGCGGGCTCGTCGACCTCGGTCGGCTCCTTGTTGAGCGGCAGCGCCTCGTTGAAGACGACGCGGCCCGGTGTCGTGGCCACGCTGTGGCCGTTGACCCGGACCCGGATCCACTCCTGGAGGCCGATCTTTTTGACGTTGAGTGCCAGCAGGACCTCGTCCTGCGAGCTGAAGGAGCGCAGCTTGGTCTCGTCCTTGTTGGGCGTGCCGCGGGCTGCCGTCAGCCAGTAGCAGCCCAGCACGATGTCCTGGGTGGGCGCCACGACGGGGTGGCCGTCGGCCGCGCTCAGGATGTTCTGGGAGCTCATCATCAGGTTCCGCGCTTCCGCGACCGCGCCACTGAAGAGCGGCACGTGGACGGCCATCTGGTCGCCGTCGAAGTCGGCGTTGAAGGCGTGGCAGACCAGCGGGTGGATCTGGATGGCCGATCCCTCGACCAGGACCGGCATGAAGGCCTGAATGCCCAGCCGGTGCAGGGTCGGGGCGCGGTTCAGCAGCACCGGGTGGTCCTGGATGACCTCGTCGAGGACGTCCCAGACCTCGGAGCGGCCGCGCTCGACCATCCGCTTGGCGGACTTGATGTTTTGCGTGTAGCCCTTGTTGACGAGCTCGCGCATGACGAACGGCTTGAAGAGCTCGAGGGCCATCTTCTTCGGCAGGCCGCACTGGTGCAGCTTCAGGTCGGGCCCGACGACGATCACCGAGCGGCCCGAGTAGTCGACCCGCTTGCCGAGCAGGTTCTGGCGGAACCGGCCCTGCTTGCCCTTCAGCATGTCGCTGAGTGACTTCAGCTTGCGGTTGCCGGTGCCCGTGATCGCGCGGCCGCGGCGCCCGTTGTCGATGAGGGCGTCGACGGCTTCCTGCAGCATCCGCTTCTCGTTGCGGACGATGATCTCGGGCGCGCCCAGCTCGAGCAGCCTCTTCAACCGGTTGTTGCGGTTGATGACGCGCCGGTAGAGGTCGTTCAGATCGGAGGTCGCGAAGCGGCCGCCGTCCAGCTGCACCATCGGGCGCAGCTCGGGCGGGATCACGGGCAGGACCTCGAGGATCATCCAGGTCGGGCTGGCGTTGCTCTTCCGGAAGTCCTCGATGACCTTGAGCCGCTTGATCGCCTTCTGCTTGCGCTGCCCGCTCGTCGAGCGGGACTCGTTGCGCAGCCGGTACATCTCCTGGTTCAGGTCGATCTTCGCGAGGAGGTCGCGGATCGCCTCGGCGCCGATGCCAGCCTTGAAGCAGCGGCTGAACTTCTCGCTGTACTCGCGGTACTGGGTGTCGGAGAGGATCTGCTTCACATGCAGCCCCTCCAGCTCCAGGCGGCTGGAGTCGACCTCGACCTGGAGGTCTTCGAGCTCGGTCTGGATGCGTTCGCGCTCACCGCGCGTGGCCTCTTCGATGGTGGTGTCGAGGTCGGTGCGGGCGCCTTCCAGCCGGGCCCGAGCCTGGCTCTGGGCGGCGCGGATGTTGGCCTCCGTCCGCTCGACCTTCTCCTGCACGAGCCGGAGCAGGCCGCCGGCCATGTCGTCGGTGATCACGTCGCCCTTCTTGGCGATGACCTCTTCGTCGTCGCCGGTGCCGATCGCGAGCGTCTTGCGGGTCTTGCTGCCGACGCCCGCCTCGATCGCCTCGCGCACGGTCTGGCCCTGCGTCGAGAGCTTGTCGACGGTGGCTCCGAGCTCGTCTTCGAGGCGCTTGGTCTCGCCTGCGACCTCCTCGTCGAGGGCTTTCAGCTCAGCCTCGTGCTCGGCCCGGATCTGCTGCGCCTTGGCTTCGATGTCAGACCGCAGCCGGACTGCTCGCTCGTCGTTGTCCATGGTCAGGTTGGCGAGCATGTCCTGGCGCAGGTCCTCGTTCACGTCGGTGACTATGTAGTTGGCGAAGTAGAGGATCTTCTCCAGGTTGCGGGGCGACATGTCGAGCAGCAAACCCATGCGGCTCGGGATGCCCTTGAAGTACCAGACGTGGCTCACGGGCGACGCCAGCTTGATGTGCCCCATCCGCTCGCGGCGGACCTTGGAGCGCGTCACCTCGACGCCGCACTTGTCGCAGATGATGCCCTTGTAGCGGTACCTCTTGTACTTGCCGCAGTGGCATTCCCAGTCCCGCGTGGGCCCGAAGATGCGCTCGCAGAAAAGACCGTCGCGCTCGGGCTTGAGCGTGCGGTAGTTGATGGTCTCCGGCTTGGTCACCTCGCCGTGGGACCAGGACAGGATCATCTCCGGCGATGCCAATGACAGCCGCAGCGCGTCGAAGTTCTCGAGTTTCAGCACTTGTTTCTGCTCTTTGCTCCTCTACCTATTCCATCGGCTCATCGAGTTCATCCCGCTCGAGATTGATCCCCAGGTCCAGCGGCAGCTCGGGGATGTCCTCCTCGGAGAGGATGATCTGGCGCTCGTCTTCGCTCAGGATCTCGACGCCCAGCGCCAGGCCCTCGAGCTCCTTCACCAGCACCCGGAAGCTCTCCGGGATGCCGGCCTCGAGCGTGTTGTCGCCTTTCACGATCGCTTCGTAGGCCTTGACCCGGCCCACGATGTCGTCGGACTTCACGGTCAGGATCTCCTGGAGGACGTGCGCCGCGCCGTAGGCCTCGAGCGCCCAGACCTCCATCTCGCCGAACCGCTGGCCGCCGAACTGCGCCTTGCCGCCCAGCGGCTGCTGGGTGACCAGGCTGTAAGGGCCCGTCGAGCGGGCGTGGATCTTGTCCTCGACCAGGTGGGCCAGCTTCAGCATGTAGATCCAGCCCACCGTCACCGGCTCGTCGAACTCGTCGCCCGAACGGCCGTCGCGGAGGCGGACCTTGCCGTCGATGGGCAGCCCCGCCTGCTTCAGCTCGTCCCGGATGGCGCTGATCGGGGCGCCGTCGAAGACCGGCGTCTGGAGCTTGAAGCCGAGCGTCTTGGCGACCCAGCCCAGGTGTGTCTCCAGCACCTGGCCGAGGTTCATCCGGCTCGGCACGCCGAGCGGGTTCAAGACGATCTCGGTAGGCGTGCCGTCGGGCATGTAGGGCATGTCCTCGATCGGCAGGATGCGGGCGATGACGCCCTTGTTGCCGTGGCGGCCGGCCATCTTGTCGCCGGCCGCGATCTTGCGCTTCTGGGCGACGTAGACGCGCACCAGCTCGTTCACGCCGGGAGAGAGCTCGTCCTTGGTCTCCCGGCTGAACACCTTGACGTCGACCACGATGCCGCGCTCGCCGTGCGGAACCCGCAGCGAGGAATCGCGCACCTCGCGCGCCTTCTCACCGAAGATCGCGCGCAGCAGGCGCTCCTCGGCCGAGAGCTCGGTCTCGCCCTTGGGCGTGATCTTGCCGACCAGGATGTCGCCGGGATGGACCTCGGCGCCGATGTAGATGATGCCCCGCTCGTCCAGGTTGCGAAGCGCGTCATCGCTGACGTTCGGGATGTCGCGGGTGATCTCCTCGGGCCCGAGCTTGGTCTCACGGGCCTCGATCTCGAACTCCTCGATGTGGATGGAGGTGTACTTGTCCTCCTTCACGACCGACTCGGAGATCAGGATGGCGTCCTCGAAGTTGTAGCCCTCCCAGGGCATGAAGGCGACCAGCACGTTCTGGCCGAGCGCCATCTCGCCGTTCGAGATGGCGGGCCCGTCGGCGAGGATTTCCCCCGCGTCGACGTGCTGGCCCGGCTGCACCACCACCCGGTGGTTGAGGCAGGTGCCCTGGTTTGACCGGTAGAACTTCTGGAGCGCGTAGTGCCGCTCGGCCGAGCCGTCGTCAGGCTTCAGCACGACCTCGAAGAGCGGGTTGGCGTTGCCGCCCGCCCGACCATCCTGGGGACGCGCCACGTCCAGCACCGTGCCGGGGACCTCGGCCACCAGCATCTCGCCGGAATCCTTGGCGGCGTAGTACTCGACGCCCGTGCCGACCAGCGGCGAATCGGGCGTGAGCAGCGGAACCGCCTGCTTCTGCATGTTGGCGCCCATCAGCGCCCGGTTCGCGTCGTCGTGCTCCAGGAAGGGAATCATGGCCGTCGCGATCGAGACGATCTGCTTCGGCGAGACGTCCATGTACTGGATGTTGTTGACCTCTTCCGGACCGTACTGGCCTCGCGTGCGCGCGGGCACGCGCGTGTCGACGAAAGTGTTGTCCGCGTTCAGGGCCGAGTTGGCCTGCGCGATCGCGAACATGTCCTCCTCGTCGGCCGAGAGGTACTCGACCTCGTCGGAGACCCACGGCTTCACGTCGACCGAGTGGACCTTCGCCTTCTCGAGGGCGGCCAGGTTCTCGGCGTCGAGCGTCTCGCCCGCCTTCAAGAACTCCTTGCCCTTGTCGTCGGCGCCGGGGCGGCGCAGCACCCTGCCCAGGAGGCGCGACTTGTTGGCTTTCGTGACCGAGATCCGGTTGTAGACGCGCCTGAACGGCGTCTCCACGAAGCCGAACTCGTTGACCTTGGCATAGGACGCCAGGGAGCCGATCAGGCCGATGTTGGGACCCTCGGGGGTCTCGATCGGGCAGATCCGGCCGTAGTGGCTGTGGTGGACGTCGCGGACGTCGAAGCCGGCCCGCTCACGGCTCAGCCCGCCGGGGCCGAGGGCGCTCAGCCGGCGCTTGTGCGTCAGCTCGCTGAGCGGGTTGGTCTGGTCCATGAACTGGGAGAGCTGGCTCGAGCCGAAGAACTCCTTGATGGCGGCCACGACCGGGCGGGCGTTGATCAGGGAGGCGGCGGTGACCGTCTGCGGGTCGCTGATGGTCATCCGCTCCTTGATGATCCGTTCCATCCGGATCAGGCCCATGCGGAACTGGTTCTGGAGCAGCTCGCCCACGGCCCGCACCCGGCGGTTGCCGAGGTGGTCGATGTCGTCGGCGATGGAGCCGCCCTTGCCGTTGTTGAGCTCGATCAGCTTGCGGATGATCTGGACGAAGTCGCCCTGGTCGAGGATGCGCAGGGTGCGGTCCTTGACCCGCTCCAGGATCTCGGCCTCCTGCATCCCGAGGCGCTTGTCGACCTTGTACCGGCCGACGCGGCCGAGGTCGAAGCGGCGCGGGTTGAAGAAGAGGCTCTGGAGCAGGTTGCGGGCGTTGTCGACTGTCGCGGGATCGCCCGGCCGGATGCGCTTGTAGAGCTCGATGAGGGCGTCGTTGGTGGTGACCGTGACGTCCTTCTCGAAGGTCGAGTCGAGGTACTTGTGCTCAGGGTCGTCGTCGACGTCGCCGAAGAGCTGGTGGAGCGCCACCCGCTGGGCGTCGCGATCGTTGTCCTTGCCCTTCAGCTGGGGCAGCTCGAGCGCCTTCAGCAGGACGGTTACAGGGACCTTGCGCTTCCTGTCGATCTTGACCGTCAGCACGTCCTTGCCGGAGGTCTCGATCTCCAGCCAGGCGCCCCGGTTCGGGATCAGCTTGGCGCCGAAGAGCCGGCGGCCGCTGACCGGGTCCTCGGTGGCGGTGAAGTAGACGCCGGGGGAGCGAACCAGCTGCGAGACCACGACCCTCTCCGTCCCGTTGACGATGAAGGTGCCCTCTTCGGTCATGATCGCGAAGTCGCCCATGTAGACGTCCGTCTCCTTGATCTCGCCGGTCTCCTTGACGGTGAGCCGGGTCTTGATCCGGAGCGGGGCCGCGTACGTCATGTCGCGGTTCCGGCACTCCTCCTCGGAGAACTTGGGAGCGCCGAACTCGTAGTCGAGGAAGCGGAGCTCGAAGTTCTTGCCGGTGTAGTCGGTGATCGGGTTTATCTCGTCGAAAAGCTCCCGCAGCCCCTCGGTCTTGAACCAGGCGAAGGACTCGATCTGGGTGGCGATCAGGTCCTTCAGCTCGACCAGGTTGGGGATGCGGCCATAATTACGGCGCGGGGCAGCTTTCATCTCTGAGATCATCAGCGCGGCAGACTCCTTTTCCTTAGACGGAAAAAAGGGCGCGCTGATAGAAGAGGGGGTTCAGCGGCCCTGCGTGCACGAACGGCCAGTATAACACCGGGGATTGTCCCCTGGACTGGTCCTTTTGAAACTCAGAGGCGGCCGAGGCAGTCTACCTCCGGCCGGCCCTCAGCGCAAGAGCGGAATCCACGCTGGTGAAGAGCGCAGCGGCGTTCGGAGTGCCGGGCCTCCTCGGGCTCCTGGTCGTGATCGAAGCCGGCATCCCCCTCCCCATCCCCGGCGATCTCCTGATGCTGCTGGTGGGCGAGCGGGCGGCGGCGGGCGCGTTTCCGCTCTGGGCGGCGGCGGCCGGGCTGGAGCTGGTTGCGATCGTGGGCACCTCAGCCCTCTTCTTCGGGGTTCGCGGCCCGGCGGGCGCTCTGGTCGCCCGGCTTGGCCCGCGGGTTGGGCTGACCGAGGCGCGGCTCAGCCGGGCCAGCGATCTCCTCCAGCGCCGCGGTTCGCCGGCTCTGGTCGTCGGGCGCACGACCCCGGGCCTGCGGACGGTGACGGTGCTGGCAGCGGCTTCCTCGAAGCTGCCCGCCCGGCGCTGCCTGCCGCTGCTCGTGGCGGGCAGCACGATCTTCCTCCAGGCTCACCTTCTGCTCGGCTACCTCCTCGGCCCGCTGGCGGACGCCGTCCTCGCCCGGGCAGGCTTGGTGCTGGTCGGGGCGCTGGTGCTGCTGCTGGCAGCGGGGCTGGCGATCTGGCTCCGGCGGCGTGGCCGCGGCGGCGTCGAAGCCTGGACCGAAGCCGGCTGCCCGGCCTGCCTGGCCGTCGCGCTGCTCGAGCGTCGGACCGGGATCCGCTGATCCGGGCGAGAGAAGTCTCGCCCCTACGAAAACAGTTGAAGGGGAGACCCCAGCCCGGGGCTCCCCTTCGTGCACGTAGGTCTTCGAAGCTTACTTTATTTCGGCGGTCGCCCCGGCTTCCTTGAGCTTGGCCGCGATCTTGT
Organism: Chloroflexota bacterium; assembly: GCA_005880695.1. Classification (GTDB taxonomy): domain Bacteria; phylum Chloroflexota; class Dormibacteria; order Dormibacterales; family Dormibacteraceae; genus VBGR01. Next base: position 13,563 of record VBGR01000093.1, on the reverse strand, counting down.
CTGCTTCCTCTTTGTTCACACCTTCCTTGACCGGCTTGGGCGCCGCGTCGACCAGGTCCTTGGCCTCTTTCAGGCCCAGGCCGGTTACTTCGCGGACCGCCTTGATCACGTTGATCTTGCTGTCGCCGACAGCCGTCAGATTGACAGTGAACTCGGTCTGCTCCTCGGCCGGCTCCGCCTCGGCGGCGGCTGCCGCTCCGGCCGGGGCGGGCCCGGCGGCAGCCGGGGCCGCGGCCTTGATGCCGAGCTCGTCCTCGATGATCTTCACCGCTTCGACGATGTCGAGCACGCTCCAGCTCTTGAGCGCCTCGACGAAGTCCTTGGGTGTCAGCTTTTCTTTGTCCTTTGTGGCTGTCGCCATTTATGCCGCCTCCAATTTGTTTCTTTGAGCTTCCAGCAAGCCAAGCAGCTGCTGGACCGGTGCCTGGATGGTCGCCACCAGCTGGGCGACCGGTGACTGCAGCGTGCCCAGGAGCTGGGCGATGAGGACGTCGCGGGGCGGCAGCTCGGCCAGCTGCCGGACCTGGTCGCCGCCGTAGAAGCGGCCTTCGACGAGGCCGCCCTGGATGTCCAGCCGGAGCCGGGCCGCCCGCGCCCACTCGCCCAGGAGCCGGGCCGGGGTGGAGAGGTCGTCGTAGCCGAAGGCCATCGCGATCGGGCCGTTCAGCTCGGGGGCGAGGTCCTCGTGGCCGGCGGCCTCCGCAGCACGCCGGGCCAGCGTGTTCTTCACGATCCGGTACTCGACGTCGGAGGTGCGCAGCTTGGCCCGCAGGTCCTCGAGCTGGGCGACGCTGAGTCCGCGGTAGTCGGTGAGGACCACCACGCGCGCGGACTTCAGCTTCTCTGTCAGGAGCCCGACCTGCTGCTCCTTGACGGGTCGCTTCGAAACCTTTGCGACTTTCGGCATGAAATGAAAAGTTCCCTTCTCGCACCGACCTGCGCGAAGGGACTTTTGACGCCCACGAACGCCGAAAGCTTCGCCTCGGTAGGTGGAATTAAGCGGTGTTGCAACCGCGCCTACTTTCTACGGCAGACGCAAATCGTACCGGAAGCGCGCGGGCTGCAGCCCGCTAGGCAGCGCCGGCGGTGAGCTTGCCCGCCTCGCGGACGTCGACCGGCACCGGGGGTCCCATCGTCGACGCCAGGTAGATCGTCTTCAGGTACTGGCCCTTGGCCGCGGCGGGCTTGTTCTTGACCAGCGCCTCGAGCAGGGCCGTGAAGTTCTCGTAGAGCGCGTCGGCGTCGAAGGAGGCTTTGCCGATCGGCGCGTGCACGATCCCGAACTTGTCGGTCCGGAACTCGATCCGGCCGCCCTTCAGCTCTTTGACCGCCCGCCCCACGTCGAACGTGACGGTGCCGGACTTGGGGTTGGGCATCAGGCCCCGCGGCCCCAGGATGCGCCCGAGCGGCCCCACCTTCGACATCAGGTCGGGCGTCGCCACGGTGGCGTCGAAGTCGGTCCAGCCCTCGGTGATGCGCTTCACGAGGTCGTCGCCGCCCACGATGTCGGCGCCGGCCTCGGTCGCCTCACGGGCCTTGTCGCCCTGGGCGAAGACGACCACGCGCACGTTCTTCCCCGTGCCCCGCGGCAGGGCGACCGAGCTGCGCACCATCTGCTCGGCGTGGCGCGGGTCGACGCCGAGCCGGACGTGCGCCTCCACCGTGGAATCGAACTTCGTGGTGGAGGTGTCCTTGGCCAGTGCGACTGCCTTCTGCGGGTCCAGGCCGGCGTCGCCGTTTTCGGAGAGCGCCGCCTCGATCCTCTGCAGCGCCTGCATGTACTTCTTGCCGTGGCGCTTGCCCAACTTAGGCGACGACCTCCAGGCCCATCGAGCGCGCCGTCCCCTCGACCATGGCGATGGCCTTGTCGAGGTCGTACGCGTTCAGGTCCTTCATCTTGACCTGGGCGATCTGGGCGAGCTGGCTGCGGCTGACCTGGCCGACCTTCTCGCGGTTCGGCCTGGGCGATCCCTTCTCGACGCCGGCGATCTTCTTCAGGAGGTAGGCCGCGGGCGGCGTCTTGAGGACGAACGTGAAGCTGCGGTCCTCGTAGATCGTGATCTCGGCAGGCACGACGTCACCCGACTGGCTGGCCGTCCTCTCGTTGTAGGTCTTGCAGAACTCCATGATGTTGATGCCGTGCGGTCCGAGTGCCGTGCCGACCGGCGGCGCGGGCGTCGCCTTGCCGGCTTCGAGCTCGATCTTGAGAACTGTGCGGACCTTCTTCTTGCCCATCGCCTAGGCCCTCCCGCCCGGCGTCGAGAGATGTGGCGATCCAGGTGGTTCGAGGCCTAGGAGGCGCCGAGCACCGGAAGGAACGCATCCGTCGATGCGTGACTGAGGAGCGCAGAAGCCGACAACGGCACCGGGCCGCATGGGCGACACAGATCCGACGGCGGTGCGGGAGGGGCTAGGCATCTATCGCACCTTTTCGACCTGCAGGAGGTCGAGCTCGACCGGGGTCTCCCGACCGAACATGTTGACCAGGACCTTGAGCTTGCCGCGCTCCGGGTTGATCTCGTCGACCTTGCCGTGGAAGTCGGTGAAGGGGCCGTCGACCACCCGCACGCTCTCCCCGACCTGGAACTCGACCCGGATCTTCGGGGCTTCCTGCTTCATCTGCTTCTGGATCTTGGAGACGTCGCGTTCGGTGAGCGGGACGGGCTTGGTCCCGGAGCCGACGAAGCTCGTCACGCCGGGCGTGTTGCGGACGACGTACCAGGCCTCGTCTGACATCACCATCTTGACCAGGATGTAGCCGGGGAAGATGCGCTTCTGGACGTGGCGGCGCTTGCCGTCCTTGATCTCGATCTCGTCTTCCATGGGCACCAGCACCTGCAGGATCTTGTCCTGCATGTCCATGGACTCGATCCTCTTCTCGAGGTTCTTCTTGACCTTTTCCTCGTGCCCTGAGTAGGCGTGGACCACGTACCACTCGGGCGGCTGTTCGGTCGTCTGTGCTGCGGTTGCCATTCTTTCTCTTGCCAGTTGCCTTTCTATTTGGTGACTGTCTTGTAGATGTACTTCACGGCGACGCTGTGGAGCGTGAAGTCGACGAGCCCGATGAAGAGGCCGATGACCACCACCGTGACGATCACGACGACCGTGTACCTGTAGAGCTCGTTCGGCGTCGGCCAGACCACCTTGCGCAACTCCTCCAGGGTGTCCCGGAGGAACCGGATGATCGCGATGTCGCCCGACTGCTGCGCGGCCGGCCGGGGCTGGGTGGGACGGGTTTGCTGGAGGGCCAACTTACTTGGTCTCCCGGTGTGAGGTGTGCTTGCGGCACCACCGGCAGTACTTGCTCAGGTCGAGGCGGTCAGGGTCGTTCTTCTTGTTCTTGACAGTGGTGTAGTTCCGCCTTTTGCAGACGGAGCACTGGAGCGTGATGATGGTCTCCATAAATCAGCCTTCGCGTTCGTCCCGAGGGGGGTTCAAGCCTCCCCAAAAAATAAAGCCTAGGAAACCTAGGCGGGTGTCAATATACCAGGTTCCGCCTCGCCCCAATCCTACGCTGTGACGCCGTGACCCGCGTCGTCATCTTGCATGGTGACCAGACCGGCGAGGAGCTGCTCCAGGACGCCCTCCGCTTCCTCGACGCGAAGGTCTGCGGCGTCGAGCTCGAGCTCCGCCACTTCGACCTCTCGCTGGAGGCGCGCCGACAGTCCCACAACCAGGTCGTCATCCAGGCGGCCGAGGCGCTGGTCGAGGCGGGCTACGGGATCAAGGCGGCCACGGTCACGCCCGAAGGCGCGGGCGACGTGGGCAGCCCCAACGCGATCCTGCGGGCGAGAATCGGCGGCCAGGTGATCGTCCGGACCGGGCGCCGGATCCCCTCCGTGCGGCCGGTGGCGGGCGCCTACTCGCCAATCTCGGTGGTTCGGATGGCCATCGACGACGCTTACGGCGCGACCGAGTGGCGGGAAGGCGAGGGACTCGATGAGTGGGCCTACCGGACCGAGAAGATCAGCCGCCGCGTCTGCCGGGTGGTGGCTGACTACGCCTTCCGGCTCGCGGGCCGGCTGGGTGCCAAGGTGTTCGGCGGGCCCAAGTACACGGTGAGCCCGGTCTACGAAGGGATGTTCAAGGAGGAGATGGACGCGGCGGCGGCCCGCCACCCCGCGGTGCCCTACGACCCGCAGCTGATCGACGCCACCTACGCCCTGCTCCTGACGACCTCGGGAGAGCCTCTCGTCATCCCGGCCCTGAACCGGGACGGCGACACGCTCTCGGACCTGGTCATGCAGATGTTCGGCTCCATCGCCGGGGCGGAGAGCTCGCTGCTGGCGCTGGAGGACGACGGGACGGTGCGGGTGGTGATGACCGAGGCGCCGCACGGCACCGCGCCGGCTCTCTTCGGGAAGGACGTCGCCAACCCGATGGCGATGATCATGTCGGTCGCATCGCTGCTCGGGCACATGCCGGGGCAGCGGCCGCACCTCGCCTCGCGCGCGATCTATGAATCGACGCTGGAAGCAGTCGCGGACGGAATTCGGACAGCCGACCTGGGCGGGCACGCCTCCACCACGGAGTTCACCGAGGAGGTGCTGCGGCGGGTGAGCACCAAGCTGGACGTCTGGTCGGCGCTCGCCGATATAGAACTGTAGAGACTCTAGTTCAGAAGATCTTGATCCGCTTGAAGCCTTCGGCGAACTCGTAGCCGGCCTTCTCCCCCGCCTCGTGGGAGCGCTTGCGGATCTCCTCCTGCCAGTTCTCCCAGCCGGTGAACTGGCTCTTGTGGGCTTCCAGCGCGGCGATCTTCCTGTCGATCGTGGAGGTGATGTCGACGAAGTAGTCGCCGGAGGTCCAGGTCGGAATCCAGACCTCGCGCACCTTCCAGGGTTCCAGTCCTTCCTCGAGCAGCTCTCGGAAGGCCCGGGGGTTGCGGGCGGCCGGGTAGACCGCCGCCAGCGTCGCCTGCCCGACGGCAAGGTGGTCCGGGTGGTAGCCACCGATGCCGGTGTCGAGGTTGTAAGTGGGGTAGTGGGTCAGGACCAGGTCGGGCCTGAACTTCCGGATCTCCCGCGTGATCTCCCGCCGAAACTCCAGCGAAGGCGTGAGGCGGCCGTCCGGCTGGCCCAGGAAGAGGCATTCGTTGAGGCCCAGGGCGCGGCTTGCGGCGCGCTGCTCCTCATAGCGCTGGGCGCTCAGCTCGGCGTCTGGCACGGCGGGGTCCTCCCCGCCTTCCGAGCCGTCCGTGCAGATGACCACGTTGACGCAGGAACCCTCGGCGGCGAGGCGGGCGAGCGTGCCCGCCGCCCCGAATTCGGGATCGTCCGGGTGCGCGCTGAAGATCATCACACGCTCGAACTTCGGAAACTCCTCCGGCTTCTCGGTCTCGTCAGGCATACAGCCTTACGGTAACCGCCGGGAAGGCCGGCCCTATTTCGAGGCGGCCGGCAGCGCGAACCAGAAGCTGGAGCCGCCGCCCGAGCGAGCCTCGACCCCGACCTCGCCCCCCATGGCGCGGACCAGGCCGCGGGCGATGTAGAGGCCCATGCCGGTCCCCGGCTGCGCCGGGTCGAGGCGCTCGAAGGGCTCGAAGACGCGCTCGCGGTCCTGGGCGGCGAGACCGGCCCCGCGATCCCGCACCTCGGTTCGGATCAGCCGTCCCTCGGCGCTGAGCCGGACTTCAATTGGTGTGCCCGAGGGGGAGAACCGGGTCGCGTTGTCGAGCAGCACGCGGAGCACCTGGGCGACCCGCTCGGAGTCGCCTCTGACCGCCGCGCCGTCCACCTTCCCGGGGGCGCGAACCCGCCGGTCGGGGGCGCGCGCGCGGGTCGCGTCGAGGGCGTCGGCCAGGAGATCGGCGAGGTCGACGTCCTCGTCCGCCACTCTTAGGCTGCCGTTGCCGAGCTTGGCGGCCACCAGCAGGTCCTCAATCCGGTCGGCCATGTTGGCGGCCTGGCGATCGATGACCTGGAGCAGCTGCTCGACGCGGTCGGCCGGGATCTCGTCGTGGGCCTGGACCAGGAGGGTGGCCGCCCCCCGGATCGCGGTCAGGGGTGTGCGCAGGTCGTGGGCGAGCACCGACATCAGGTCCGCCTCCTCGGTGCGCGCGGCTCTCATTTACAGTCCACTCTGTCCACTCAGATAGTCACCACTTTCAAGAGATTGGTCTGGCCGGGCCGGTTCGAGACCCCCGCCACGATAACCACACTGTCGCGTCTGCGCACGATCCCGCTTGCAAGAGCCGCCTGGCTGGCCTTGGCGATGAGGTCGTCGGTGTCGACGCCGGCGGCCACCAGGAGCGGGACCACACCCTGGTAGAGAGCAGCTCGCCGCAGCGTCTCCAGGTGGGGGCTGGCCGCGATCACCGGGACCGTCGGCTGTGACTTGGAGACGCGCAGCGCGGTGGTGCCCGTCTCGGTAAAGGCGACGATCGCCCGGGCGCCGACCTCGGTCGCCACCCCCGTCGCGGCGTGCGCGATGGCGGCACCGACCGAACCGGGCTCGGTCCAGGGGGAGCGTTCGCGCTGGTAGGACGGGTGCTTCTCCGCCGCCCGGCAGATCAGGTTCATGGCCCGCACCGACTCGACGGGATGCTCGCCAACGGAGGTCTCCTGGGAGAGCATGACCGCGTCGGTTCCGTCCCAGATGGCGTTGGCAACGTCCGACGCCTCCGCTCGGGTGGGGCGGTTGTTGGTGACCATGGACTCCAGCATCTCGGTGGCGGTGATGACGGTCACGCCGGCGCGGTTGGCGTTGTCGATGATGTCTTTCTGGGCGGCCGGCACCTCGGCCAGCGAGAGCTCCACCCCGAGGTCGCCGCGGGCCACCATCACGCCATCCGCGCTGGCCAGGATCCCCGGGAGGTGGGCGAGGGCCTGCGCCCGCTCCAGCTTGGCGATGAGGGGCACCTTGTAGTTGAGCCGCGACATCGCGTTCCGGCAGGCCTGGACGTCGGCGCCGGCGCGCACGAAGGACAGCGCGACATAGTCGAAGCCCAGCCGGGCGCCCAGCTTCAAGTCGGCGTGGTCCTTCGCGGTCAGGCTCGGGAGCCGGACGGCGCAGGTCGGCGCGGCCACGCCCTTGCCTTCACCCAGGACGCCGCCGCGCACGACCAGGCATTCGGCGTCGAGGCCCTTGCGCTGGAGCACCCGGAGCTCGATCTGGCCGTCGGCGAGCAGCACCGGGTCGCCCGGGCCGAGCGCTTCCAGGAGGCGGCGCTGGCCGATCGGCAGGAGGTCATCGCGGCCGGCGAGCCGCCGCGCGGTCAGCGTCACGGTTGCGTTCTTGCGCAGCCTGACCGAGCCCAGCTCGAGGTGGCCGACGCGGATCTTCGGGCCCTGCACGTCCTGCAGGAGGGCGACCGGCCGGCCCAGCTGTTCAGCCACCGCGCGCACGTCGGCGACGGTCTGGCGGTGCGTCATCTCGTCGCCGTAGCTGAAATTGACGCGCGCCACGTCCATGCCGGCGCGAACCAGCTGGCGCAGGACGCGCGGCGAGCTGCTGGCCGGGCCGAGCGTGCAGATGATGCGCGTGCGTCGCAGGGTCAATGAGGCCCCCTCCTACCTCCCCCGCTCGGCGGGGGAGGCGAGGTTAATCTGGCTCCCCGCTCGGCGGGGGAGGCGAGGTTAATCTGGCGTTGACGCACGACTTCGTAGAGCAGAACGGCGGCGGCGGCCGAGGCGTTCAGACTCTCCACGCGGCCCTGCATGGGCAGCCGGAGCCGGGCGTCGCAGCGCTGCCGGATGAGCCGGTGGACCCCCTCCTCCCCACCCACGACGACACAGACCGCCTGGGACAGGTCGAAGTCCCAGGGCAGCTGGTCGCCCGCCGGGTCGAGCGCGACGCACCAGAGCCCGGCCCGCTTGACTTCGGAAACCGCGGAGGGCAGGCCGCTCACCCGGCAGATCCGGAGGTGCTCGCTGGCGCCGGAGCTGGCCTTCACGACCGCGGCGGTAACCGGCGCGCTGCGCCGCTCGGGCAGAATCACGCCGTCGGCGCCGGCGGCCTCAGCGCTGCGCAGGATGGCGCCCAGGTTCTGCGGGTCCTGGACGCCGTCCAGCGCGAGCAGCAGGCGCGGGCTCGTCGCGAGCAGCGCCTTGAGGGTCCAGAACTCCCGCGGCTTGAGCTCGGCGGCCACGCCCTGGTGATTGCCGCGGGCCATCGCCTCCAGGCGGTCGCGCGGCACGACCTCGGTGCGCGCGGCGGCGGCTATCTCCTCCAGTCGCGGGTCCGGGTCGAGGCCCTCGGCGATGAACACCCGCCGCACGCGGCCCGCCCGAGCCGCCTCCAGCACGGCGTTGCGGCCGTAGACGAGGTCGAGACGCGACCGCGGCTCAGGCCGGGCGCCAGCGAACTCCTTCCTTGGTGTCCTCGAGGCTGATACCCCGCGCCTTGAGCTCCTCTCGAATGGCGTCCGCGCGGGCGAAGTCGCGGGCCGCGCGGGCCGCCTCCCTTTCCGCGATGAGCCGCTCGACCTCCGCTTCAAGGCTCCGATCTTCCTCTTTCAAGACGTCGAGGTGCTGGTCGGCGTCGTCCAAAAGGACGCGCATCGCGGCGAGGGCGGCGGGGCCGGCCCGGCCCTGGTCGAGCCCGGCATTGGCCTCCCGAACGGCGTCGAAGAGGTAGCCCACCGCCTGGGGCAGGTTGAGGTCGTCGTCGAGCGCGGCGCGGTAGTGGTGGCGGGCGTCCTCCAGCTCCTGGACCAGGAAGGGATCGTCTGCTGGCGCCGGCTGTGAGCGGTCGACGCGAGCGGCGAAGTCCCGCAGGCGGCGGACCTGCTCGGCCGCGGCGCGAATCCCGGTCTCGTCGAGGCGGAGCTTCTGCCGGTAGTGCGCGCTGGCCAGCAGGAAGAAGCGGATGGCCACCGGGTCGTGGCCGGCGTCGAGGAGGTCACGGAGCGTGGCCACGTTGCCCAGCCGCTTCGACATCTTGGCGCCGGTCGCGTCGGCCAGATGCTCGGAGTGGAGCCAGACTCGGGCAAGGGGCGCCTCGTTGGCCGCCTCCGACTGGGCGACCTCGTTCTGGTGGTGCGGAAAGAGCAGGTCGATGCCCCCGGCGTGGATGTCGAACGTCGGACCCAGGTATTTGAGGCTCATCGCCGAGCACTCGATGTGCCAGCCGGGGCGGCCACGGCCGAAGGGAGCCTCCCAGACCGCGCCGACCGCCGCCTCGCCCGGCTGCTCGCCCTTCCAGAGGGCGAAGTCGACGACGTCCTCCTTGTCGTAGTCGTCGGCGGCAACTCGTGCTCCCGCCTTGAGGCCCGCCCGGTCGAGGTGCGCCAGCTCGCCGTAGCGGGGGAAGCTGGAGACCCGGTAGTAGACGTCGGCGTCGGCCTGGTAGGCGTTGCCCTTGGCGAGCAGCTTCTCCACCATGGCCACCATCTCGGGCACGTGCTCGGTGGCCCGAGGCATCACCTCGACGCCCTGGAAGCGGATCGTGGCCAGGTCTTCCAGGAACGCTTCCTCGTAGGGGCCGGCGTACTCGCGGATGCTGACGCCGCGCTCGGTGGCGTGGCTGATGATCCGGTCCTCGATGTCGGTGATGTTGACCACGTGCGTCAAGCGATAGCCGCTGAAGCGGAGGTGCCGCCGGAGCAGGTCGTAGAAGAGGAAGGTCCGGAAGTTGCCGATGTGCGCGAAGTTCCAGACGGTTGGGCCGCAGGTGTAGAGGCGGACGTGCCCGGGCTCGAGCGGTTCGAACTCCTCCTTGCCGCCGCTGGCGGTGTTGTGCAGGAGGAATGTCACGTCGAGGTCATTCGAGGAGCACGACCGCCTGGGCCGCGATGCCCTCCTGGCGGCCGAGCGAGCCGAGGCCCTCGGGCGAGGTCGCCTTCACCCCGACCAGGTCCTGGTCGATGCCGAGCGTTTCGGCGATGCTGCGCGCCATCTCCCTCAGGTGCGGCTGCAGGCGGGGAACTTCGGCGATCACGACGCTGTCGACGTTGACCACCTTGCGGCCGGCGTCCTCGATCAGCGAGGCGGTCATCGCCAGCAGCTCCAGGCTGGAGATGCCCTCCAGCTCGGGCTCGTCCGCCGGGAAGTGCTCGCCGATGGTGCCCAGCGCGGCGGCGCCGAGCATGGCGTCGATCAGTGCGTGGCAGAGGACGTCGGCGTCGGAGTGCCCGTCGAGGCCCTTCGGGTGCTTGATCTCCACGCCTCCGATCACCAGCGGCCGGCCCTTGACGAGCCGGTGCGCGTCATAGCCGAGGCCGACCCTCAACGCGTGGGGCTCACTGTTTCCTGTTCTTTGATCAGAGCTTCCAGGACCTCGAGGTCCTCGTGCGTCGTCAGCTTGATGTTGGTGGTCTCGCCCTCCACGACGGTCACCACGTGGCCGCTGGCCGCCACCAGCTGGGCGTCGTCGTCGCCGACCTGGCCCGAATCGGAAGCCTGGATGTGCACGGTCAGCAGCAGCTGGTAGGCGAAGGCCTGCGGCGTTTGGGCCAGCACGACCTGGGCGCGGTCGAGGCTTTCGACCAGCTGCCCGCCCTCCACCCGCTTCACCGCGTCCCGGGGCGGGAGGCCGGGGAAGGCGGCGCCCGACTCGATGGCCGCCTGGAGCACCCGCCGGCAGAGAGCCGCCGAGGCGAGGGGCCGCGCCGCGTCATGGACGAGCACGTAGTCGCAGGCGCCGAGCGCTTCCAGGCCGGCCCGGACCGAGTCCTGCCGGCTGGGGCCGCCGGGGGTGACGCTGACGGGCTTGCGGGGACGCAGCGATTCCACCTCCTCGCGAGCGCTCTCCAGGCGGGCCGGGGGGCCGACCACGGCGATCTTCGTGATCTCGTCCAGGGAGAGGAAGAGCTGGACCGCACGTGCGAGAGCGGTCCGCCCGTTCAGCTGGACCAGCGCTTTGCTGCCCTTGCCGAGGCGGCTGCCAGTCCCGGCAGCGGCCACGACCGCGCCTATTTCCATCCGGAGAACCGCTCCTGGTGGCTTGGTTTTTCTAAATGGAGCGGGCCACTCGGCCCGCCTGCCGCGCGCTGCGGCGCGCGAGTCTGTATGGAAGGGCCTTTACGTTCTAAACCATGCCCCAAACTCAAGCTGGCTCCTTGTTAGGGCGGCGGCGGGGCGGGACGCCGTTGCCCGGCGCCGCGAAGATCATGCGGCCGGCCGCGGTCTGGAGGACCGAGGTCACCGTCGCGGTCACCGGCTGGTTCAGGAACCGGCGGCCGTTCTCGACCACGACCATGGTGCCGTCGTCCAGATAGCCGACGCCCTGGCCGGCCTCCTTGCCCTCCTTGACGACGATCACGCTGAGCTCCTCGCCCGGGATGGCGATCGGCTTGAGCGCGTTCGTGAGCTCGTTCAGGTTGAGCACGAGGACTCCTTCCAGCCGCGCGATCCGGTTCAGGTTGAAGTCGTTGGTGAGGAGCGCCGCGCCCAGGCGGCTGGCCATGCGGATGAGCTTGGTGTCAACCTCCAGCTCGCCGTCCGGATCTTCGTCGCGGAATTCGATGACGAGGTCGGGCTCTTTCTGAAGCTGGGTCAGCACTTCGAGGCCACGCCGGCCCCGGTTCCGCCTGACGTTGTCGGAGGAGTCGGCGACCTGTTGCAGCTCTTTCAGAACGAAGCGGGGAACGATCAGGGGCATATCCAAAAACCCGGTGTGCACCAGGTCGACGACGCGGCCGTCGATGATGACCGAGGTGTCCAGGATGGCGGACTTCGCCCGCCGCACGGGAATCTCGGAACGGCCCCAGCCCATCAAGGCGAGGAGCTCGGCGCGTCGCGTCAAACCGACGCTGGCGCCGAGGAAGCCGAGCAGCGCGGCGAGCACCGCGCTCAAAGCCACGCCGAACGGAAAATCGCGCACGAAGGAACCGATCAGGACCGCGACCAGCAGGCCCACGCAGAGGCCGAAGAGGCCGGTGATGAGATCGGGCAGGGGCGTAGTGCGCAGCGTGAAGTTGACGCTGCGCCAGCCCCCCAGGACGTAGGGAGCGCCGAGGTAAGCGAAGATCAGGCCCTCGAGGGTGGTCAGGCTGATGATGACGCCGCTGCCGGGGGGTGTGACCCCGGCGGTGCGCACCAAGAAATAGCCCAGGATGAAGCCGCCGACCACTCCGAGCCCAGTCCCCGCCCAGCGGGCCCAGGCTTCGGAACGCCGCATATGAAGTTTTCCTCCTATTCGATATGAATCCGGGGTGCCGGGACGAGATCTGGTGAGAATGCGACGGAGATCGCCTCCGTGAGGTGGCGGACCTCGATGCAGTCGAGCTCCGCGGGACGTCCGGCGACTGTGCCGCCGGACGGGATGATGGCCCGGGTGAAACCGCGGCGCGCCGCCTCTTGAAGGCGGCGGTCCAGCTGGCCCACCCGGCGGACCTCGCCCGTCAGCCCCAGCTCCCCGATTACGACCGTGCCGCCCGGCAGGGGCTGGTCCATCAGGTTGCTGGCGATGCTGAGCGCAAGGCCCAAATCAGCGGCCGGCTCGCTGACGCGAATGCCGCCGGCCACGTTCACGAATATGTCGCGTTTGCCGATCCGGAGCTTGGCTCTCGTCTCAACCACCGCGATGATCATGTGAAGGCGGTTCAAATCGACGCCCGTCGCCGAGCGCCGCGGAAGCTCATAAGGGCTATCCGTCACGAGACTCTGCAGCTCCACGAGGAGCGGCCGGGTCCCTTCGACCGCCGCTAGTACGACTGTACCACTCGAATTCAGGCTGTTTTCGCCCAGCAGCGCCGCGCTGGGGTCGGCGACCTCCTCCAGGCCAGCCTCGCCCATCGAGAAAATCCCGATCTCGTCGGTGGATCCGAAGCGGTTCTTGGTGGCTCTCAGGATCCGGAATTCCTGGTGGCGGTCGCCTTCCAGATAGAGGACGGTGTCGACCATGTGCTCGAGGACCCGCGGGCCGGCGAGGCTGCCCTCCTTGGTGACGTGGCCGACCAAGAAGATGGTGGTCGCGCTCGCTTTGGCCAGCCGTTGCAGCCGCGCCGCGCACTCGCGGACCTGGCTGACTGTGCCGGCCGCCGCCTCCAGGCCCGCGTCATACATGGTCTGGATGGAGTCGACGATGGCGAGCTTGGGCGCAGTGGTCTCGATCGCTCCCAGGACCGCGTCGGCGTCCGTCTCGGGCAGCATCAAGAGGCGGTCGTGGACCGAGGAGGGTGCTCTTCCCCACGCCTGGCTCGCCCCCGACGAGGACCAGGCTGCCGGGCACCATCCCGCCGCCGAGCACGCGGTTCAGCTCTCCCCAGTCGAGGACCAGGCGGGGGGCGTCGTCGGCGTCGATGGCCGTGAGCGGGACAGGGACGGGGCCCGCGCCCGGCGGCTTGCGGTCGCCGGCCTGGCCCTTGCGGGGCTGGACGACCTTGAACTCCTCCAGGGTGTTCCAGGCCTTGCAGTGGGGGCACTGGCCGGCCCATTTGGGACTCTCGCCCCCGCATTCGGAGCACGCGAAGACGGTGTTGGGCCGGGCCACCCGGCTACTTTAGGCGCGCCGGCGTCACGGGCGAAGAGCCTTAACCTGGGGTGGATCGGCCACCGTCTTCCACTGGATGGGCGAAACCGCTCTTAGGTGCCCCTGGAGCGATGTAAAGGCTTGACGTAACGAACATTTGTTTGGTATGATGACTCCACCATGTTCGAGGGGGAGGGGACTGCTGCAGCC